>NZ_JAEPBH010000190.1 GCF_016632365.1 Tenebrionibacter intestinalis
CAGCACCTGGCCGTTTACCTGATAAACGTAAATCATCTGATTTTTGCGGTTAAAACGGATTGGATAGTGGGTTTTGCAGAAACTCTCTTTTAAAAGAAACCGTTTTAAAACAACAACAGCCAGCATCAAAAAAACGACTGTCATTACAAATTTGATAAACACTGACTGATAATTACCAGATATCACATCACTGGCGGTAGACCATACTCCAGCACCAACGCCATAAAGTAAAACAAATAAAACGGGGAACAACATAGAGCCAATAATTCCTTTTCCCCCATAATATTTATCTACAGCGTCCAGATAAACGGAGTTCATTCGGATAACAGAATCCTCATCCATAATAAACTGAACGTTTCGCCGCTGCCCCTGG
>NZ_JAEPBH010000191.1 GCF_016632365.1 Tenebrionibacter intestinalis
CTGCTGATGCCAGTAATATGTCGACGGGGCAATATCCAGTTCGCGACATACCGGCCCGACCCCGTGCGTACCACTCAGGCGTTCCATCAGCGGCATTATTTTTTCCAGTGGCGGTCGAGCTCCGCCTGCGCAAAATAAGCAGAAGCCTGGCGCAATATGTCATTGCTGCGGCGCAGTTCCCGGTTCTCACGTTCCAGTTCTTTTAAGCGCTGACGTTCGTCGACAGTCAGTCCACCATCAGCCAGGGCAGGGGCAACATCACCATGAACATCGGTTTTGTGCTGCTGCAGCCAGGTCCGCAGGGTATCGTAATGACAGCCAGGTTTTGATGAGAACGATTTGCTGATTTTGCTTTCATTTAGGATCTCCTTT
>NZ_JAEPBH010000192.1 GCF_016632365.1 Tenebrionibacter intestinalis
GATAAATTCATTTAGAATGAGTTCAAAGCTGTTGTAAAGTAAAGAAACACCCATTTCAGGATATTTCCATGATAAATATCTTACGAATAAACGCAACTCACCACACATCCACTGGACGTTCAACAATATAAACAGGCTGTTTCAGAGAACAGAAGGAAACAAGGTCATGAACTACGTTCAGGCTTTAGCAAAAAATCCAGTCACCAGGATCTGCCTGAAGTTAACTGACCTGCCAGTTATCTTTACGTCACGACTCAGTCTATTTTAAGCAGGTCAGCGCCCAGATAGTGCTCTTAAGCAGAGCATAAAAATGCAGTAACTGCTGCTTACCATTCTCCCCTTTCCTCCGAAATACCTGAATGCCCGCAC
>NZ_JAEPBH010000193.1 GCF_016632365.1 Tenebrionibacter intestinalis
ATCGGCAGCCAGGTGAGCGACATCCTGCGCACCGAGGGGAAAATCGCGGGTGAGAAGGCGAAGACCGACCCGGCGGCGTTAAAAGCGGCCAGAGAACAACTCGCTGACACAGGCAAGCCGTACACGGAAGAGGATGTCAGGCAGCAGGCTTACATCAATGCGATGAAGCCCTGGGGCACCGGCAGCACGATGCAGCAGGCGGTCCAGGCTGCGACAGCCGCGGTACAGGGGCTGGCAGGCGGCAATATCGGTCAGGCCATCAGCGGTGCGGCCGCACCGTATCTGGCGAAAGTTATCCACGATATGACCACCACGAAAGATGCGAACGGCAAAGAGGTGGTGAACACCCAGGCGAACCTGATGGCGCAC
>NZ_JAEPBH010000194.1 GCF_016632365.1 Tenebrionibacter intestinalis
CGCTGTTCACCGTAAGCTGCTCTTCAGCGCGGATAACGCTGTGGGTGTGATGCTGTGACCGGCTGTCTTCCTGACCTTTTTGCCGTGAGGCCCCCAGCTCAATGCTGATGCCGTTCTGTGAGCCCATCAGGCTGACGCCCACGCCCGCGCTCACCTGGCTGCCGCTGGTTTTACTCTGGCTGTGGCGCGTGTCCCGTGAGGCGCTCAGCACGATATCCCGCCCCGCCTCCAGCGTGACCTGTTTACCGCCAATCTGCACGCCCTGCCCGGCAATATCGTTGCGGGCGTTAATGATGACCTTTTCACCGGCATGAATGGCGGTACCCTGCGTGTCGGCGCTGTGGTACCGGCTGTCCTGTGATGA
>NZ_JAEPBH010000195.1 GCF_016632365.1 Tenebrionibacter intestinalis
AGTGTTCCCCGCGCGAGCGGGGATAAACCGGATGGTTTATCCATTCGCCCAACCCCCAAAAGGTGTTCCCCGCGCGAGCGGGGATAAACCGCTCATAGATCCCTCCAATTGCAGAGTTTGACCGTGTTCCCCGCGCGAGCGGGGATAAACCGTTCATGCGCCAACTCGACAGCGATAGCGCCTACGTGTTCCCCGCGCGAGCGGGGATAAACCGGAAATTCGCCGGATGCACATTGACCAGAAACCGTGTTCCCCGCGCGAGCGGGGATAAACCGCACATACCAGGAATCTGAGCTGAAGAATAAGTGTGTTCCCCGCGCGAGCGGGGATAAACCGTGCGTCAACA
>NZ_JAEPBH010000196.1 GCF_016632365.1 Tenebrionibacter intestinalis
CTGTTCCCATTCCGCTTTCGCCGCCCCGCGCTCTTCCTGCGTGGCGCTCTGGCGTTTTTCGCTGGCTTTCTGCGCAGCGGCGATGGCATCTTCCGTGCGCGCAATATCGGAGACCTGCGTGCCGATATCGCTGATAAGCTGCGCTTCCTCCAGCCGCTGCTGCTCTCTCTCTTTATCAAAGATGGCGTCGAGGCGGCCGCTGGCGTTTGCCGTATCACGGGACAGGTCGTCGATGCTCTGCTGCTGGTTCGCCTTATCCCGGATAATAATGCTGCCGCCACTGATGGCGGACGATGTGGCGCTCTCAGCATGCCCGCTGCTGTTCATGCCGCTGAGCATGCT
>NZ_JAEPBH010000197.1 GCF_016632365.1 Tenebrionibacter intestinalis
GAGGCCGTCACCCCGTACTGTGAACTGCTGCTGTGGGCCTCGCCGTCACGGGTATCAAGGCTTACGTCAAACAGGACATTCTCCCCGCTGAGCGAAACCGATTTACCGGCGCTGACATCCGTACCGGCAAGGGCGATATCCTTCCCGGCCTGCGCAATAATGTTACCACTTGTGCTGGTTAACCGGCTGCGTAGCCCGCTTTCAGCGACGCTGTCTTCGCGGCTGCTGTGTTTCTCCCGGCTGTAACCTGCCGTGGCGCTGTAACCGTCTCCCCCCAGCGTGCCGAGGGTTTTGCTGCTCCCGCTCGCTTCGCTGTGCGAGGTGTCGCGCCCGGCGCTCA
>NZ_JAEPBH010000198.1 GCF_016632365.1 Tenebrionibacter intestinalis
GTTGATAATAACTCCTTAGCCCATGTTCTTGGTGCCGCAGAAGCCAACAGGAAAGGCACTATAGAGAAGTACGAGAAAGCACAGAAAGCCATCTGTGAACAGAATCAGGCCGCCTGTACGCAGATGGTGAAAGATGTTGCCGGAACGGGGCTGGATTTTGTCCCGATAGTGGGCGATATCAAAGGCTTTGCGGAAGCGAATACGGCGCTGGATTATCTTGCGGCAGCGGTTGGGTTGATACCGGGAGCAGGAGACGTTGCAGGGAAAACCCTTAAGGCGGCAGAAACGGCGCTGAAGAAAGGGGATGTGGCTGAAGCGTCAAGGCTGATTAATAAGGC
>NZ_JAEPBH010000199.1 GCF_016632365.1 Tenebrionibacter intestinalis
CGTCGGCATCAGAGCGGGTCTCTCCTTCAGCAGGGGAACAAGCATGCTGTCCCATACGGCTTCAAGAGGGTCTTTGCGCGTCCGCCAGTGACGAGCCCCGGCTTTTGACCACTGATCTTTTTCGATCCGGCGGCCGGAACGGACAGAGATACCGGCCTTCATGGCCGAGATATGCTGGGTTACACCTTTCTTACGCTGAGTCATGTAGTAACTGACCTGAGAAGTATTGAGCGTCACACCATTTCCTGTTGGATCATGTACATGACACTCAGATTACAAAACCGGCCAGAATAATCAGCACCAGGCGGACTGACTTATTGTCGTCTCATA
>NZ_JAEPBH010000002.1 GCF_016632365.1 Tenebrionibacter intestinalis
TCACCAGCCCGTGTTCCCCGCGCGAGCGGGGATAAACCGAACTGACCCTGATTACCCCCATTATGGCCCATGTGTTCCCCGCGCGAGCGGGGATAAACCGGGCAGGTAATTAATCCTCGGAAAATAAAGAAAGTGTTCCCCGCGCGAGCGGGGATAAACCGCCTGCAGAAAACGCGGCTGCCGTAACACGACGGTGTTCCCCGCGCGAGCGGGGATAAACCGCTAATGGGATGGTATCGAAGCGCGTAACTACAGTGTTCCCCGCGCGAGCGGGGATAAACCGATCTGACGATGTATCAGACCTTCACGGATGAAGTGTTCCCCGCGCGAGCGGGGATAAACCGGCTTCGTTTACACCGGTCAGCGGGTTATAGGCGTGTTCCCCGCGCGAGCGGGGATAAACCGCAGCGAGAAGGCAGGCGGGACGCTGGGTGCAGGTGTTCCCCGCGCGAGCGGGGATAAACCGATAAATCGCCTATTGTTATCTTTCCTCTTGGCGTGTTCCCCGCGCGAGCGGGGATAAACCGCCTATGACGTACTGACGTCCAACTATGACGCGGTGTTCCCCGCGCGAGCGGGGATAAACCGCCGATCTGGTGGCAGGGGAACGAATACGGTGCGTGTTCCCCGCGCGAGCGGGGATAAACCGTCCTTCTTCCGTCACTACAATGGTGCCGGGAAGTGTTCCCCGCGCGAGCGGGGATAAACCGCCTGTAGCAGATGCAATCGATGTTGATGAATCGTGTTCCCCGCGTGAGCGGGGGATAAACCGCGTTGCTTTACGTGGCCTGAATTCAGGCCAATGTGTTCCCCGCGCGAGGATAAACCGGTGATACTGTGGCGGGTTATGGTTTTTTTCAGCAAAGCGACCTTCCCGGATTTGATATCGGCCAGGGACTCGGCGCCAAACAACGCCAGATGCAGAAAACTCACTACAAAACGTATGAGTAGCGACCTTACCCGTCCAGGGCCGGGATAAACCTGTCCAAATGCGTGTATTATTGATATCAGAGAAGCGTTTCCCGCGTAAGCGGGAATAATCTGGTCACTGAGCGTACTTCGGGCTTTGGTTTATGGTTTACGCGTGAGCGGGGGTTAATTCGCCGCTCAAACGCAGCGGCCTTTTTCTTCTCTGCATCGTTTCCCCCGCGTGCGTGGGGAAGAGTTCTTTTTACTCTGAGATTTGTCATATGATCAGTTTGATTGCTGCGCTTGCAGCAGATCGCGTTATCGGTATGGAAAATGCCATGCCGTGGGATTTACCGGCGGACCTTGCCTGGTTTAAACGCAATACTCTTAACAAACCGGTTATTATGGGGCGGCTGACCTGGGAAGCTATCGGGCGCCCGCTGCCAGAGCGCAAGAATATTGTTATTAGCCGCAACCCGGGCAACGATGAGCGCGCGATCTGGGTTCGTTCGGTAGAAGAGGCGATCGCGGCCTGTGGTGATGTGGAAGAGATCATGGTCATTGGCGGCGGCTACGTTTACAAACAATTCCTGCCGCTGGCGCAGCGTTTGTATCTGACGCATATCGATGCCGAAGTGGAAGGCGATACCCACTTTCCGGAATATGAGCCAGACGAGTGGCAGCCGCTGTTCAGTGAGTTTCATGATGCGGATGAAAAGAACGCGTACGGCTGTTTTTTTGAAATTCTGGAGCGTCGTCAGGCGTAAAAACCAGATAAAAAAGAGACGAAGGCCTGATGCTGGCCATAGAAGGTTAAGCGGGTGTTCCGTACGCTAACAGAACGATAATAAAGGGAACTTCATCAACGGTGAACGGGCAAGGCGGGCTGCGGTAGCGTAAAGACATCTTTGCTTTATGGCGCTCGCCTTTCGGCCGGCCCGACATGATGTTCCGTCTCGTTTCGCCTCAGCTTGCCGTCCCGGGCCGTCTTACCCTGTCTTCGCCTGTGGTTCGCCGGTTTTAGCGGAGATCGGCAAACCTACACGTTAAGCCTGCGCGCGTTAAAAGCGAACCAGGATGCTGACCAAATAAAAAAGAGACCCGATACTGGCGTTAACACGTCATGGCGTTTGGCATTAACAGGAAGCGTTATTCACACAAATGCTTAACTGACCGGCATCAGGGCGAACGTATCCGTAAAAGCTTGTCCTGCGCTATGACGCCACGGCTGCCGCGCCCTCGTCGTTATCGCGCTGGCGGTGCGATATCTGCGTAAACCACGCTTTGTCTTCCCAGCGCAGACAGGTTAGCGTGCCGCCCCAGCAACAGCCGGTATCAAGGGCGTAAATGCCCTCTGGCGTACCTTTGCCCTCCAGCGATGCCCAGTGGCCAAATGCAATACCGTATTCCTGCGTCACGGGGCCGGGGATAGCGAACCAGGGTTTTAGCGGCGCGGGGGCATTTTCTGGCGTATCCTTGCAGTACATATCAAGCTGCCCATTCGGGAAGCAGTAGCGCATGCGCGTTAACGCATTGGTGATAAAGCGCAGGCGCGATAGCCCCTTGAGATCGTCGCTCCAGTTGTTCGGCATATCGCCGTACATCGCGTCAAGAAACAGCGGATAGCTGTCGCTTGAAAGCATCGCTTCTACATCGCGGGCGCAACTGACGGCTGTAGGCAGATCCCACTGCGGCGTGATGCCTGCATGGGCCATGACCAGTTTTTTTTCTTCATCTACCTGGAGCAGCGGCTGGCGGCGTAGCCAGTTAAGGAGTTCATCCACATCGGGCGCTTCCAGAAGCGCGGTGACGCGATCTTTGGGTTTATTGCGGCTGATGCCGGCGTAAACGGCCAGCAGATGCAGGTCGTGGTTACCGAGCACAATGCGCGCGGCATCGTCAAGCCCGCGTACATAGCGCAGAACATCCAGTGAACCTGGCCCACGCGCGACCAGATCGCCGGTTAACCATAGCGTATCCTTGCCAGGCGTAAACTCCACCTGTTTTAACAGTGCGATCAGTTCATCGTAGCAGCCATGAACATCGCCAATCAGGTATGTGGACATGAATTATCAGTGAATAAGGGTAGGAACGGCCAGTCGAAAGACTGGAATAGCGATGCGAAACGAGCGATTTTGCTCGTCTATCATCTCGTAGTAGCCCTGCATTGTGCCCAGCGGCGTTTCTATAATCGCGCCGCTGGTATACTGGTAGTCGTCGCCTGGGGCGATATGGGGCTGGACGCCAACAACGCCTTCACCCTGAACTTCGGTTTCGCGTCCGTTGCCGTTTGTGATGAGCCAGTAACGCCCCATTAGCTGAACCATATGATGCCCCAGATTGCGAATAGTTACGGTATAGGCAAATACATAGCGCTCCTCATCAGGAGAAGACTGGGATTCGATGTATACGCTTTGTACCTGAACACAAATACGGGGCGAATATGGCATACTCAGTTCTCCTTAGATGGCGGGTTCTCAGCTAAATAGTTAGCTAACTGGCAGTACTGTGCAACTGAAACGTTTTCTGCGCGCAGGGTTGGGTCTAACTCTAATGCCGTTAATGTTTCCGGATTAAACAGGTTGCCCAGGCTGTTGCGTATGGTTTTACGGCGCTGGTTAAAGGCCTCTGTCGTAAGGCGGCTTAGTATGCGCAGATCTTTTACCGGGTGCGGCAACGCAGCATGCGGCACCAGCCGCACCACGGCGGAATCAACCTTCGGCGGGGGCGTAAATGAACCGGGCGGCACTTCCAGCACCGGGATTATCTGACAATAATACTGCGCCATGACGCTTAAACGCCCGTAAGCTTTGCTGTCAGGCCCGGCCACCAGGCGATTGACCACCTCTTTTTGCAGCATAAAGTGCATGTCCTTTATTGCCTGAGTATAGCTAAACAGATGGAACATCAGCGGAGTGGAGATATTGTACGGCAGATTGCCAAACACGCGCAGCGGCTGGCCTTCCAGGCGTGAGAGCTCGCCAAAGTCCACCGTCATGGCGTCCTGTTGATAGAGAGTCAATTTAGGGCCAAGAAACGGATGAGTTTTCAGGCGTGCCGCCAAATCGCGGTCAAGTTCAATAACGGTGAGTTTATCAAGGCGTTCGCCCACCGGTTCGGTAAGGGCCGCCAGACCCGGACCGATTTCGACCAGCGCTTCGCCTTTTTGGGGATTAATCGCGCTAACGATGCTGTCGATAATATACGGGTCATTTAAAAAGTTTTGCCCGAAACGTTTACGGGCGAGATGCCCCTGGTGGACTCGATTATTCATTGACTGTTAGAAATCATCCTGATGGCGAGATTAAGCGCCGTGGTAAAACTGCCGACGTCGGCTGTACCCCGGCCCGCCAGTTCGAGAGCGGTGCCGTGGTCAACGGAAGTACGAATAAAAGGCAGGCCCAGCGTAATATTCACCGCGCGACCAAAGCCTTCGTATTTTAGCACGGGCAGCCCCTGGTCGTGGTACATCGCCAGTACGGCATCTGCGCTGTTGAGATATTTAGGCTGGAACAGCGTATCGGCGGGTAACGGGCCGGTGAGCGTCATGCCGCCGGCGCGCATGTCGTTAAGCACCGGGATAAGGGTGTCTGTCTCTTCGGTGCCCATATGGCCGCCTTCGCCCGCGTGCGGGTTGAGGCCGCAAACCAGAATATGCGGCTGAGCAATGCCGAATTTGCTCTGCAAATCGTGGTGCAAAATGGTCAGAACTTGGCGCAACAGCGGCGCCGTAACGGCGTCAGCCACGGCGCGCAGCGGCAGGTGAGTGGTGGCCAGGGCTACGCGTAGCGTATCTGTCGCCAGCATCATCACCACTTTTTCGCTGCCTGCGCGGGCTTCAAAAAACTCGGTATGGCCGGTAAAAGGGATACCGGCATCGTTAATTACGCCTTTGTGTACAGGGCCTGTGACGACGGCCGAAAATTCGCCGCTCAGGCAGCCGTCGCAAGCACGCGCCAGCGTTTCAACCACATACTGGCCGTTGCGCGGATCGCATTGACCCAGCGTTACCGGCGCGCGCAGCGCTACCGGCAATACGGTTAACGTACCGGCGCGCTGTGCAAGGGCGGGGGCATCGGGCTGCCAGGGGAGAATTCGCAGCGGTTGCCCAAGCTGTGCGGCACGTTCCGCCAGCAATACAGGCGAGGCGCAAACCACCAGCTCAACAGGCCAGTCCCGCTGCGCAAGGGCGATAACTAAATCGGGGCCAATCCCGGCAGGTTCGCCGGGCGTCACCACCACGCGAGGGACGTTAGCCATTGCCGTCGAGTATCTTCACATAGGCGCTGGCGCGTTGCTCCTGCATCCAGGCTTGCGCTTCTTCAGCGAATTTACGGTTGAACAGCATACGGTAGGCGCGATCTTTTTGCGCCGCATCGGTCTTATCCACCTGGCGGGTATCCAGCAGTTCGATAAGATGCCAACCGAAGGTGGAGTGGACCGGCGTGCTCATTTGCCCTTTATTCAGGCGCATCAGCGCATCGCGGAAGGCCGGATCGTAAATATTCGGCATTGTCCAGCCCAGATCGCCGCCCTGGTTAGCGGAGCCAGGATCCTGAGAGAAGGCTTTCGCCGCGGCGGCAAAGGAGGTTTTCCCGCTGCGGATGTCGGCTGCTATCTCTTCAAGCTTCAGGCGAGCCTGTTGATCGGTTAAGATCGGTGAAGGTTTAAGCAAAATATGGCGAGCGTGTACTTCGGTGACCGAAATATTGCGCGCTCCGCCGCGAATATCGTTAACCTTCAGAATGTGGAAGCCCACTCCGGAGCGGATTGGGCCGATAACGTCGCCCTTTTTTGCCGTTGCCAGCGCTTGCGCAAAAACGCCAGGCAGTTCCTGGATCCGCCCCCAGCCCATCTGGCCGCCCTTGAGCGCGGACTGATCGGCGGAATAGGTGATGGCCAGTTTGCCAAAGTCTTCGCCGCCGCGCGCGCGCTCCACGATGGATGTCGCTTGCTGGCCGGCTTCGTTAACCTGATCGGCGGTTGGGTTTTCCGGCAGCGGCAGCAGAATATGGCTCAGGTTAAGTTCAGTTGCGGCATCGTTCTGGTTAGATACCTGTTTTGCCAGTTGTTCCACCTCCTGTGGCAGGATCGTGACGCGGCGGCGCACCTCGCTATTGCGCACCTCCGAGATGATCATCTCTTTGCGGATCTGGTTACGGTAGTTTGCGTAGTTAATACCTTCATATGCCAGGCGGCTGCGCATCTGATCCAGCGTCATCCTGTTCTGCGCGGCAATGCTGGCAATAGCCTGATCAAGCTGCTCGTCACTAATGGCGATGCCGCTTTTCTGGCCCATTTGCAAAATCACCTGATCGACGATAAGACGCTCCATTATCTGGTGACGCAGCGTGTTGTCGTCCGGAAGCTGCTGGCGCGCCTGGTTGGCGTTGAGCTTCACTGACTGCATCAGGCCGTTTACATCGCTTTCCAGTACAACGCCGTTGTTAACAACGGCTGCGACTTTATCGACAACCTGTGGGGCAGCGAAGGCGGTATTCGCTACCAGAGCGATACCGAGAAGCAGCGTTCTCCAGTTCTTCATACTCTTTCCATTTCTGATTAATCCGCGATGCGGTTTCGTTTTTGACATCAAATTACAGCGAATTCTGATAGGGCAAAATATTTGAGCGCAGCATTTGCTGTGTGCCAAGGCCATAGTTAGAACTCAGGCCGCGCAGCTCAATATTAAAACCCACTCTCTCATCAAACGCGCTCTTGTTATTTTCCCAGCCGTTGAGCTTGCGCTCATAGCCCACGCGGATTGCGTAGCAGCAGGAGTTGTACTGCACGCCCACCATCTGGTCGGCCGGCTGATGGGCGTTAGTATCGTAGTAGTACGCGCCTACTAATGACCACCTGTCGACAACAGGCCAACTGGCGGTGACCCCCATCTGGGAAATGCCCTCTTTATAACGCTCGGAGGTTGAAAAAGACGGCAGCGTGGCGCGAATATACTCCGGGCTGGCGTAGCGGTAGTTCAACTGCACCAGACGATCGGCGTCTTTACGGTACTCCAGGACGCCGCTGGCGGTGGAGACATTGTTCAGACGCGTATCATATTGTAGGCCGCCGCGCAGACCCCAGCGATTATTTATGCGCCAGTAGGTGTCGCCTGCCCATGCGATAGCGCTGGTCTTTTTCTCTTTTTCCCAGTTGATATTGTCATCACCGGTACGGGACTCG
Organism: Tenebrionibacter intestinalis; assembly: GCF_016632365.1. Classification (GTDB taxonomy): domain Bacteria; phylum Pseudomonadota; class Gammaproteobacteria; order Enterobacterales; family Enterobacteriaceae; genus Tenebrionibacter; species Tenebrionibacter intestinalis. The sequence continues at coordinate 7,096 of NZ_JAEPBH010000002.1, forward strand.
GTGAAATAGTAGATTTGACCAACAGAAACGTTAAAACGTTCAACGGCCGCGTTATCATAAATGCGCGACGTTACGCCGGTCGTCAGTTGGTTGGCCGATGCAATACGATCAAGGCCGCCGTAGGCACGGTCGCGGAACAGACCGGTGTAATCCGATTGCAGGAATGAAGAGTCGAAGTTGTTAATATCGCTCTGATTGCGATAGGGAATATAAAGATATTGTACGTGTGGCTCCAGCGTCTGGGTATAGTCCTGCCACCAGTTCATATTGCGTTCGAATATCAGTTTGCCGTCCATTTTAAACTGCGGCATAACGCGGTCTACGCTGTCTTTGAGTTTTGCCGCAGCAGCGCTGGTTGCTGGGTTTTTTCTGACGTAATAACGGTAGCGATCCAGATTATCCTGCTGATAATGCGTCGCCATCAGCTTTACTTCGGTATTAAGGCTGCTCCAGCCGTTGGACATCGGCAGGTTTATGGTCGGCTCCATATGCAGGCGCGTTGCTTCCGGCATGTTATTGTTCACGTTTGTGAAACGTACCGCCTGCGCGTACAGATGGGTATCGAACGGGCCGAGATCGTTAAGGTAATAATTGACGTCCAACTGCGGTTCGGCGCGATAAGAGTTGCGGTTACGCTGGGTATCGAATACCTGGAACTGTTTGGCGCTGATGGTGGCGTCAAAATTCTGGTTGGCGTAGCCGACGCTGAATTTCTGCGTGGCGTAACCGTCGGTGCTGTCGCCATATTGCGAATCAAAGTCGTTAAAATAAGAAGGGTCGCTAACTTTGGTGTAATTAACGTTAAAGCGCCATACCTTATCCATCACGCCGCCGTGACGCCAGTAGAACAGCCAGCGACGGTCCTGATTTTCTTTCGGGTGATCTTCGGTGTATTGATCGTCGGAAGGCAGGTAATCGAACTCAATAAGTCCTGCGCCCGCATGGCTCAGATAGCGGAATTCGTTTTGCCACTGGACGCCGCCGCGCTGCTGGTAGTAGTGCGGGGTAATCGTCGCGTCGAAGTTAGGCGCGATATTCCAGTAATAGGGAATCGTGAACTCCAGCCCGTTGTTAGAGCTGTATCTGGCATTTGGGATAAGGAAGCCGGAGCGGCGCTTATCCCCGACCGGTAGCTGTAAATAGGGGCTGTAGAATACCGGTACCGGGCCGATTTTAAAGCGCGCGTTCCAGATTTCGGCAACCTGTTCTTCGCGATCGTGAATAACTTCGCTGCCCACCACGCTCCAGGTATTGGTGCCGGGCAGGCAGGAGGTAAAGGTGCCGTTTTCCAGAATGGTGTAGCGGTTTTCGCCGCGCTGCTTCATCACATCCGCGCTACCGCGCCCCTGGCGGCCAACCATTTGGTAATCGCCCTTCCAGACGTTGGTATCTTTGCTGTTAAGGTTGGCCCAGGCTTTTGGGCCTTTGAGGATAACCTGGTTGTCGTCGTAACGCACGTTCCCCAGCGCATCAACCGTGCGTACCGGGTCGGCCTGGCCTGCCACCTGCTTTTGATGCAACTGCACTTCGTCGGCCTGCAGGCGGCTGTTGCCTTGTTCAATATCGACGTTGCCGCTAAATGTCGCGCGTTCCGGGTAATCGCCTTTGGCGCTGTCGGCATTAATAGTTACGGGAAGCTCGGTCGTATCGCCAGCGACCAGCGGACGATTATAGCTGGGAACGCCGAGCATACACTGCGAAGCAAGATCGGCAGCCATCCCTTGTTGGCTATAAATCGCTGAACCAATCAGTGTGGCCAGCAAGGTGGGAATACGTTTTTTCATACGTTTTTTTCGTTGTTCCGTCATCAGTGGCTGCGCGTCGGCAAACGTCCAGAGACTAACTTACTCAGTAGCTGTGCGCCAGCTTTACGCCCTAAATAATTCAGCCAGCCGGAGCAAGATTTTGTTGCTTACGCGCCCGGTTTCAGGCGCAGGCCGGGAAGTTCTCCCGCTGTTTTGCGCCGGGTAGTTATGCAGCGTTCAGAATGACGGGTATGATAATGCAAATTCTGTCAGTCGGCATGACGATTTGGGGAGTATATGCAGTATTTGGGAAAAGTGATTGGCGTGGCGGTCGCGCTGTTCATGGGGGGCGGCTTCTGGGGTGTCGTCGCGGGGCTGATTATCGGCCATATGTTCGATCGCGCGCGCAGCCGTCGCATGACGTGGTTTGTCGGGCAGCAACAGCGCCAGGCGGTTTTTTTCGCCACAACGTTTGAAGTGATGGGACACCTGACGAAAGCGAAAGGGCGCGTGACACAGACGGATATACAACTGGCGACGCGGTTTATGGACCAGATGCAACTGCACGGCGCTGCGCGCACTGCCGCACAGCACGCGTTTCGCGCCGGTAAGCAAAACGACTACCCGCTGCGTGAGAAGATGCGTCAACTTCGCAGCATCTGCTTCGGCCGTTTTGATTTGATTCGGATGTTTCTGGAAATACAGGTTCGCGCTGCGCTGTCTGACGGCGTGCTGCACCCTAATGAACGGGATGTGTTATACGTAATTGGCGAAGAAGTCGGCATTTCACGCACGCAGCTTGAGCAGTTTATACGTATGATGCAGGGCGGTCAGTCGTTTGACGATTCCGGCTGGCGGGGCGGTAACGACCGGCGCGGCGGCGGCGGTTACGCCCAGCGCGGCCCCACGCTTGAAGACGCCTGTAATATGCTGGGCGTGAGCCCGTCTGACGATTCGGCTACCATCAAGCGCGCCTACCGTAAGCTTATGAGCGAACATCATCCGGATAAGCTGGTTGCAAAGGGGCTGCCGCCGGAAATGATTGAAATGGCGAAGCAAAAAACCCAGGAAATCCAAAAAGCGTGGGAGCTGATTAAAGAGCAGAAGGGCTTTAAGTAAAACGGCGAGCGCTGCGCGTTACGTCAGAGGTTGCGAAATAAGGGGGCGATTTGCCCCCTTTCAGGTTGTTGACAAAGAAGGAAAAAACGGGGTTTTTCCTTCTTTGTAGTAAGCAGGCGAAAATCAATGCGTTGATTTTCCTTGTTTTTTATTGTAATTCATCCATCCTGACTGCGATAGGATGGGGGTTGTCAGCAGTCTCTAAGGGGGGCGATTTGCCCCCTTTTCAGTTTGTTGAAAAAGAGGGCGAAACGCGGCTTTGCCCTCCTGGCGTAGATCCGCCGTCAATCAACGCGTTAATTTCCAGAGCGTAACATTCGGGCATTTCTGGTTGTTGCAGAAGAACAAAAGCGGGTGAAGTTTATGGGGTTTATTCCTGTTCATACGCAGGCCCTGACGGCGGCTCTCACCGCCCTTCGCGCCCGTTTTAACAATTGAGGGCCGTTCGTTGCCGTAGGGCCGGTTTAAAAATCCACAGGCGCTTTAAACGTCATGCTGTTGCCAAACTGCGGATGGGTAATTGTCAGCGTCCAGGCATGCAGCAGTAAACGCGGCGCCATGCTCAATGCTTGCGGCGTGGCGTAAAACTTATCGCCGAGAATCGGATGCCCCAGCGCCTGCATATGTACGCGTAACTGATGCGAACGGCCGGTAATGGGCCTGAGCAAAACGCGCGCCGTATTATCCTGCGCGTATTCCAGCACGTCGTACTCGGTCCGGGCCGGTTTACCGGTTTCGTTACACACTTTTTGCTTTGGACGGTTTGGCCAGTCGCAAATTAGCGGCAGATCCACTAATCCCTGCGCCTTAGCCGGATGCCCCCATATCCGCGCCAGATACTGCTTTTTCGGTTCACGTTCGCGAAACTGACGCTTCAACTCGCGTTCCGCCTTTTTGGTCAGCGCCACGGCGATGACGCCGCTGGTGGCCATATCCAGGCGATGTACCGATTCGGCCTGAGGGTGATCGCGCTGGATACGCGCCATTACGCTATCTTTGTGTTCCTCAAGCCGGCCAGGCACCGACAGCAGGCCGCTTGGCTTGTTTACGACCATAATATGGTCATCCTGATACAGGACGACCAGCCACGGTTCCAGCGGCGGATTGTAGTGCTCCAGCATAGCGCCTCCGGTTACTGGTGCGTGACGACGACAGGACGCAGCGCATCCAGACGCCAGCTTGCCTGCTCCAGCGCCTCCAGCACTTGCTGGCGGTTGATTTCAATGGCGCTTAGCTCGTCGTCGCGAATAGTTGGGTTCACCGCCTTGAGCGCTTCCAGGCGCGTATATTCCGCGCTCAGTTTTTCATCGGCTTCGTTGCGTGCGGCCTGTATCAATGCCTGCGCGGCGGCCTGAACCTGGCTTTCCGCCTGTTGCAAAAGCGTATGGACATCCTGCTGGATGGCGTTGACCAGTTTGCTGCCGGTATGGCGGTTTACTGCGCTTAACTGGCGGTTAAAGCTTTCAAATTCCACCTGCGCGGCGAGATTGGCGCCGTTTTTGTCCAGCAGCATGCGCACCGGGGTCGACGGCAGGAAGCGGTTGAGCTGCAAATATTTCGGCGCTTTGGCCTCCACTACGTAGATCAGCTCAAGCAATAGGGTGCCAACCGGCAGCGCTTTGTTTTTGAGCAGCGATATAGCGCTGCTGCCGGTATCGCCAGTGAGAATCAGATCCAGCCCGTTGCGGATAAGCGGGTGCTCCCAGGTGACAAACTGCGCGTCTTCGCGCGACAGCGCCACCTCGCGGTTGAACGTAATGGTGCAGCCGTCTTCCGGCAGGCCGGGGAAGTCCGGCACCAGCATATGATCCGACGGCGTCAGTACGATCATATGCTCGCCGCGATCGTCCTGGTTGATGCCGATGATGTCAAACAGGTTCATTGCGAAGCTAACCAGCGCGGTATCATTGTCCTGGGCTGCGATATCTTCCGCTAACTGCTGTGCTTTTTCACCGCCGTTGGAGTTAATCTCCAGCAGACGATCGCGGCCCTGCTCCAGTTGCGCTTTGAGCGCACCGTGCTTGCTGCGACAGGCGCTAATCAGTTCATCAAGGCCTTCAGCGTTTTCCGGGGCGGCCAGATAGCCGGTCAGCGTCTCTTGTACGTCGTCATAAAGGATGCGGCCTGTCGGGCAGGTATGCTCGAAGGCGTCAAGCGCCTCGTGATACCAGCGCACCAATACTGCCTGAGCGGTTTTTTCCAGAAACGGCACGTGAATCTGAATGTCGCGCGCCTGGCCGATTCGGTCAAGACGGCCAATGCGTTGCTCCAGCAGATCCGGATTTAGCGGCAGATCGAACATGATAAGATGGCTGGCGAACTGAAAGTTGCGGCCTTCGGATCCAATTTCCGAGCACAACAGCACCTGGGCGCCGGCGTCTTCTTCAGCAAACCAGGCCGCAGCGCGGTCGCGTTCGATAATCGACATCCCCTCATGGAAAACCGCGGCGCGAATGCCTTCACGCTCGCGCAGCACCTGTTCGAGCTGAAGCGCGGTATCGGCGCGTGCGCAGATGACCAACACTTTCTGAGAGCGGTGGCTGGTTAGCCAGCCCATCAGCCATTCCACGCGTGGGTCGAAGTTCCACCATGTGCCTGTATCGCCTTCAAATTCCTGATAAATCTTTTCCGGATAGAGCATATCGCGGGCGCGCTCTTGTGCCGTTTTGCGCGCGCCCATAATGCCGGATACCTTGATAGCGGTCTGATACTGGGCAGGCAGCGGCAGGCGGATGGTGTGTAGTTCGCGCCGTGGGAAGCCTTTTACGCCATTACGGGTATTGCGAAACAGCACGCGGCTGGTGCCGTGGCGGTCCAGCAGCATTGATACCAGCTCCTGACGTGCGTCCTCGCTGCCCTCCCGGTCGCTGTTGGCCGTTTGCAGGAGCGGTTCGATATCCTGCTCGCCAATCAGGTCGCTTAATGTGTTGAGTTCATCGTTGCTCAGATGCTTGCCTGCCAGCAGCAGCGCCACTGCATCGGCCACCGGGCGGTAGTGTTTCTGCTCCTGCACAAACTGGCTGAAGTTGTGAAAACGGTTCGGGTCGAGCAGACGCAGGCGCGCAAAGTGGCTCTCCATCCCCAGTTGCTCCGGCGTGGCGGTAAGCAGCAATACGCCCGGCGTTTGGCTGGCGATATGTTCTATTACCTGGTATTCGCGGCCAGGCGCGTCTTCGCTCCAGGCAAGGTGATGCGCTTCGTCTACCACCAGCAGATCCCATTGCGCATCGCTCAGGTGCTCCAGGCGCTGCTTGCTGCGGCGTACGAAGTCGAGCGAGCAAATGACCAGTTGCTCGGTATCGAACGGGTTGTCCGATTCGTGTTGGGCTTCGGCGTAGCGTTCGTCGTCAAACAGTGAAAAGCGTAAATTGAAGCGACGCAGCATTTCCACCAGCCACTGATGTTGCAGAGTTTCCGGCACCACAATCAGTACGCGTTCAGCGGCGCCGCAGAGCAATTGCTGGTGGATAATCATCCCGGCTTCAATGGTTTTTCCAAGGCCCACTTCATCGGCCAGCAGCACGCGCGGCGCGTGGCGACGGCCTACGTCGCGGGCGATGTGCAACTGGTGAGGAATGAGGCTGGTGCGCATACCGCGCAGGCCGCTCCACGGCTGGCGATACTGCTCGCTTTGGTATTTACGCGCGCGATAGCGCAGGGCAAACCGATCCATGCGGTCAAGCTGGCCGGCGAACAGACGATCCTGAGGTTTGCTGAAGACCAGCTTGCTGTCGAGCAACACTTCGCGTAGCTGTACGCCTGTTTCCTGCGTATCTTCGCGGGCGCCGGTATATATCAACAGGCCGTTTTGCTCCTGAACGTCTTCCACCTTCATTTGCCAGCCTTCATGGCTGGTGATGATATCGCCGGGATTGAACATCACGCGAGTGATGGGGGCGTCGTTTCTGGCGTAAAGGCGGTTCTCGCCAATGGCGGGAAAGAGCAGCGTTACCGTGCGGGCATCCATCGCTACCACGGTACCGAGTCCGAGTTCACTTTCCGTATCGCTGATCCAGCGCTGTCCTGGCGTAAATGGCATATCTTTAGACTCTGTATTCTCTGATTTTGCAGGCTATTTCACAGCTTAGTCCGCCAGATTGCGGCCGGGCGCTGCCTGTGTCGCGCGAGTTATTTGGGGGTATAGCGCGCCCTGCGCGAATAGCGCCGCGGGCGAGTAATTTTGGGTTCGGTAAAACGGAAGGGCGATATGGTACTGGAAGGCGGCGTGTTCGTCACCTGTCAAAATAACCCCAGTTGCCCCGTTATTAGCGTAGCAAAATCTCCGCCGACGAAAGGCAGAATACCTTCGGCTATGGGTTCGAGCTGGCGCGTCAGATAATGTTCATAGTCAATGGGCGAACGCAGATAATCGAGCGGCTCTGGCCCGGCGATGGTCCAGATATAGCGAATTACGCCGCGATTTTGGTAGCGAAGAGGGCGCCCCAGACGCTGGTTTTCTTCATCAGCAAGGCGGGCTGCGCGCACGTGCGGCGGCACGTTGCGCTGATATTCCGCCAGCGGGCGGCGTAGCTGCTTACGATAGACCAGCCGATCGTCCATCTCGCCCGCCATCAGGCTTGCTACCGTTTCACGAACATACTCTTCCCACGGTTCGTTGCGAAAAATACGTTGGTAAAGCGCCTGCTGAAACTGCTGGGCCAGCGGCGTCCAGTCGGTGCGCACTGTCTCCAGGCCTTTAAATACCATGCGTTCGTCGCCCCCGTTGCGGATCAGACCCGCGTAGCGCTTTTTGCTGCCGGTTTCCGCGCCGCGAATAGTCGGCATCAGAAAGCGGCAGAAGTGAGTTTCATACTCCAGCTCCAGCGCGCTGTCGAGATCCCATTGCGCGCGCAGGCGTTCGCGCCACCACTGGTTGACGTGCGTTGTCAGGCGCTTGCCGATGGCGTCGGCGCTCTGTTCATCGTGCGCCTTTTTTAGCCAGACGAATATGGAGTCGGTGTCGCCGTAAATCACCTCATAGCCTTCGGCTTCAATGAGTTCGCGGGTCTGACGCATAATGGCGTGGCCGCGTAGGGTGATTGACGAGGCGAGACGAGGATCGAAAAAGCGGCAGGCGCTGGTGCCCAGCACGCCGTAAAAGGCATTCATGATTATCTTCAGCGCCTGCGACAGCGGCGTGTTGTTATGGCGCTTTGCCGCCTCGCGCGCTTGCCAGATATCGGTGACGATGGCGGGCAGACAGTGCTTTTTACGCGAGAACCAGGCGTCGAGAAACCCCGGCACGCTGTGGGCCGTATCCGGCTTCGCCATACCTTCCACCAGCCCGACCGGGTCAATCAGAAAGGTGCGGATAATGGAGGGATAGAGGCTTTTATAGTCAAACACCAATACTGAGTCATACAGGCCGGGCGTTGAGTCCATAACGTAGCCGCCCGGGCTGGGCTGCGGCGCAACTGTGCCTGGATTAGGCGCAACGTAGCCGCTGCGGTGCATGCGTGGAAAGTAAAGGTGGCTGAAAGCGGCCACGGAGCCGCCGTGGCGATCCACGGGCAGGCCGTTGACCGTCGCGCGCTCCAGCAAAAACGGCATAATGCCTGTTTTGTGGAAAATGCGTGTGACCAGTTCGCAATCCTTGAGGTTGTAGCGCGCAAGCGCCGGTTTGTCTTCAGTGAAGCGACGTTCTATTTCTTCCATGCGGTGCCAGGGATCGTCGATAGCTTTGCCTTCGCTAAGCAGCGCCTGTGCTACCGATTCCAGCGAAAATGAGGGAAATGTCCAGAAGGCGGATTTCAGCGCCTCAATGCCGTCAATAATTAGCCTTCCGCTGGCCTGTGCGAAAAATATGCCAGGCCTGAAGCCGTGTTCACGCCACTCGACGCTCGCGCCTTCGCGCCCGAGGCGCAGCGGGATGCCGTAACGGTCGGCATGTTTTTGTAAAACGCGCAGGTCGAACTGCACCACGTTCCAGCCAATAAGCACATCGGGATCGTGACGGGCGAACCAGTCATTGAGTTTTTCCAGAAGCTGCGGGCGGCGGGCGACGTATTCAAGTTGAAAATCCACGCGGCGCGATGTTGGCGTTTGCGGCCCCAGCATGTAGACCGTGCGTTGACCACAGCCTTCGATTCCGATGCAATACAGCTCGCCGTGGCGGCTGGTTTCAATATCCAGCGACGCCCACGTCAGCGCCGGGCGGTACGTCGGCGCCGGCTTCATTCGCGCGTTGACCAGCGCGTTGCCGCGCACTTCGCCTTGTACCAGTACCGGCGCGTTGATAAAACGCTCCATCAGATAACGCTCCGGCGGGCGGATATCTGCTTCGTATACCGTGACGCCGCCGTCGCGCAGTTTTTTCTCAATACGCATAAGCGAACGGTGCTGGCGGGTGTACAGGCCGCACACCGGCTGGCCTTCGAAATTAGCCAGCGCAAGCGGCATAAGGCGCCAGTCGCCTTCGTCGGCCAGCAGCCTGCGGGCCTGCGCCTGCTGCGCTTCGGGAATAAACGCCACCGATTCCTGCGCCGGCAATATGACGCGCAGCGGGCCTGCGTCTGTTGCCAGCCAGAATTCCACTTCGGTACCCTGCGGGGTATCCCGCCAGTGTCGGGTGAGTAAAAAGCCCTGCCGTGATTCTGTCACGCCCTGTTCCCGCCTTATAAAAGCCAGCGTTAAGTATAACGGTATTCTCTGGTGAACGCTGAGGATTTATACAGTGACAGGCGCGTTAGCCGGGCCTGAGCGGGATAACCGGGTAATGCCCTGAAATCACCGGGCGACAAAGAATTTTATAGCCGTCCTGGTCGAAGCCCGGCGGCGCGCGGCGTAGTGCGGCCGCCTGCTCCAGTGAATCCACCGATCCAAGGTAAAACCAGTGATCTATGATGTGTATCTGCGTAGCATGCGGCCCTTCCTCCACCAGCCCGACGGCCCCTTTCCACGGCCAGCAGATAATGCGAACGTGTTCCAGCGCGTCCATCAGCCGCGCGTGGTGCGCCTGTAGGCTTTCTTTGCCGCAGCAGGCGCCGGCGCAACGGCCAAGGGCCGAGCGGAAGCAGCCGCGTCCGGCGCTGAGTTTTTCCAGCCCAAGCAGGCCATGGCACAGGCTGTGTTCATCGGCGATGCGCTTAAGCGTTTCCAGCGCCGCGTGGCGGCTGCTGTAAAGGCCGAACAGATCGGGCGTTGCGGAGAAATTAAGATCGCGGGCATACACGACCTGCGGCCGCGCGTCGTTAACCCGCAGCGAACAAAGCTGACGGTTTTTGCGCAGGCGTTTATTGAACAGCGGCTGTCGGGTTTTGATAAGCTGCGCTTCAAGCAGCAGCGCGCCCAGTTCGCCGGCGGTGGGGATCCACTCAATACGCTGCGCCTGGCGCAGCATTTTCGCTTCGGCGGGCGTGCGCAGATGTGACATCACGCGTGAGCGCAGATTAACGCTTTTACCAATGTAAAGCGGCAGCGTTTCGCTCTCACCGTGAAAGATATAAACACCGGGACGGGCGGGTAAATCCACTAGCCACGGGCGCAGATGTTCGGGGTACTGATAGATGCTGGCCGGATCGCTATCCGGCCCGTAAGGGCGTAGGGCTCTGACCAATCTGGCCTCCTGATGCTGGTTATGCATACAGCATAACAGCCAGATAGATTATTTTCTATACGCGAATGCCTGCATCCGGAGTAATGCCGTCGCGCCGCCGGCGTGAATACGCTACCTGAAGTCTTTTTACGCCGCAGACAAAGATAAACATGGATTAGGTTGACGTTCGTCGGGCCAGCCATGAGAATCCTCCCACTGGCCCTGTCGTGGAGGACCTATGCAAGCTTTTATTGAACATTTTATTACTCAGTCCACCACCTATGCGCTGATTGCCGTATGGCTGGTGGCCTTTCTCGAATCGCTGGCGCTGGTGGGGTTGTTGATGCCCGGCACAGTGTTTATGGCGGCGCTGGGCGCGCTCATCGGCAGTGGTCAGGTGGGGTTGTACCAGGCCTGGCTGGTAGGCTCTCTCGGCTGTCTGGTCGCAGACTGGATCTCCTTCTGGCTTGGCTGGCGTTTTAAAGGACCGCTGCATAAGTGGTCTTTTCTGAAAAAGCAGAAAGCATGGCTGGACAAAACCGAGTACGCGCTGCACCGGCACAGCATGTTCACTATTCTGGTTGGGCGGTTTATCGGCCCAACGCGCCCGCTGGTGCCGATGGTGGCCGGTATGCTGGATCTGCCGGCGCGTAAATTTATTGTACCGAATATTATTGGTTGCCTGTTATGGCCGCTGTTTTATTTTCTGCCCGGCATTCTGGCCGGCGCCGCTGTCGATATTCCCGCCGGCGATAACAGCCGCGGTTTTATCTGGCTGTTGGTGGCCACGGCGCTGCTGCTGTGGATCGGCGGCTGGCTGTGCTGGCGCTGGCGGCGCAGCGGGAAAAACCGCGACTGGCTGACGCACTGGCTGCCCCACGCGCGGCTGCGCTGGCTTGCGCCGCTGACGAGCGTAATTGCCGTGACGGCGCTGGTCGTAACCTTATGTCACCCACTCATGCCGGTTTATGCAAACATTTTGTGGAAGGTGTTTGGCGGCGCATAGCCGTGAGCCAAACGCTAATACCGCTCAGCGGCGCGCTGAGCGGTATCTTCGCATTAGGGAAAAGGCGCTAAGCGCCTTTTCAGGTTTTTGACAAAGAAGGAAAAAACGGGGTTTTTCCTTCTTTGTGGTAAGCAGGCGAAAATCAATGTTTTGATTTCCCTTATTTTTTTATTGTGTTTCATCCATCCAGTCTGCGACAGGATGGGGTTTGTCAGCAGTCTCAAAAGGCGCTTAGCGCGGGCGAATTCCCAGCAGCGATGACGCGTCGGCCTCGCCGCTTAACAGCGTTTGCGTTTCACCGTCCCAGGCGATGCGCCCGTCCACTATCACTACGCTACGCGGTGCGATTTTTATCGCGTCTTCTGTGCTGTGCGAAACCATTAACAGCGTTAGCTGCCGTAATGAGCAGATCTCATCAAGCAGCGCAAGCATCTCCTGGCGTAGCGCCGGATCGAGGGCGGAGAAAGGTTCATCGAGCAAAAGCAACGGCTGCTGACGAATCAGGCAGCGCGCCAGCGCCGCGCGCTGACGCTGGCCGCCGGACAGTTCGCCGGGCAGCCTGTCCAGCAGCCCGTCAATTGCCATTTGCCCGGCGATAGCCTCTATCTCGTCGCGCTGGGCCTGGTTGAGCCGCAGTCCTGGATTTAGCCCCAGCCCGATATTCTGGCGCACGCTAAGGTGGGCGAAAAGATTGTTTTCCTGAAACAGCATCGATACCGGACGCGCGGCAGGCGGTGTATGGGTGTGATCCGCACCGTTAAGCAGGAGGGTGCCGCTGCCGGGCTGAAGGAAGCCTGCAATCAGGCTAAGCAGCGTGCTTTTGCCAGCTCCGCTTGGGCCGAGAATGGCCAGCCGCTCGCCGCGTGCGGCCTGTAGGCTAAAGCGCATAGGCAGGTTCTGGTAAAGCCAGGTGATATCAGTCAGCGTCAACATGGCGTCCGGGAAGTTTCTCCATTACGGTAAAGAGCATAAAGCACAGCAGCAAAAGCAGCAGCGCGGTGGCGGCGCCGTCGGCGCTGCGGTAAGCGCCGGTTTGTTGGTAAAGCAGAAACGGCAGGGTGCGAAAGTTTTCGCTGCCAAACAGCGCGACGACGCCAAAATCGCCAATCGACAGTACGCAGGCAAACGCCAGCGCCTGAGCAAGCGGGCGGCGTAGGGCGCGTAGTTCCACCAGCCGCAGGCGATTAATGCCGCGGATATTCAGCGACTGGCATAGCGGGGCGTAGCGCGCGGCCAGATCGCGCATGGGATTTTCCAGCACCTTAAGCGCATACGGTATGGCCATCAGCGCGTTAGTGAAAATAACGATGCCGTCCGCTGACTGCGGCAGACCCACGCTATTGTTCAGCAACAGGAAGAAGCCGGTCGCCAGCACGATCCCCGGCATGGCGAGAATCAGCATACCGCTCATTTCCAGCGCCTGCCCGGCCAGCGCGCGCTGGCGCAGCCGCAGTTCGCGTGAACTCCACAAAAGCATCACCGTCAGCGTAACGCACAGCAGCCCGGCGGCAATGGCTATGCGTAACGAGGTCCAGGCCGCCTGCCACAGCGCGGGGTTGCGCAACTGGCCCAGCAGGGCGTTGCCGATGCCGTCCACAATAACCGCCAGCAGCGGCGGCACTATCAGCAGCAACAGCAGCGTAATAAGTAGCGCATCGCACAGGCGGCTGATGCGGCTGTCCTGCGGATCGCGCCAGCCGTGGGATAGGGCGGCGACCGGGGCCAGCGCTTTGCTCAGGCGCTGGCTCAGTAGCACCAGCCCGAGGCAGCAGATTATCTGGATAATTGCCAGTAGCGCGGCGCGGGCAGGATCGTAGTCGTAGCTCAGGGCCTGCCAGATGGCAAGTTCAATGGTGGTGGCGCGCGGACCGCCGCCAAGCGACAGCACGGTGGCGAAGCTTGCAAAGCAGAGCATAAATATCAGTGCGACGGTGGGGAAGAACTGGCGTCTTAGCCAGGGCCACTCTACCAGCCGGAAGAAGTCGAAGCCGCGTAACCCCAGTTGCGCGGCGAGCTGGCGCTGCTGCGCGGGAATGCTTTCCAGCGCCTGGAGCAGCAGGCGGGTCGCCATCGGCAGGTTGAAAAACAGATGCGCCAGCAAAATGCCCTGGAGGCCATAAGGGGAGAATCCCCACGGGATACCCGCCAGCGCTGAGAGCTGCGCCAGCCAGCCCTGGCGGCCGTAAACTGTCAGTATGCCGAATACGGCTACCAGCACCGGCAACACCAGCGTCATGGCGCACAGGCGCAGCAGCAGCGTACGACCGGGGAAGCGACGGCGATACAGCGCTCGCGCCAGCCAGACGGCGGGCAGCGCTGACAGTAGCGCAGAAAGTAGCGCCTGCCAGAAAGAGAAACGCACCACGTGCCAGAGGTAGCTGTCGCGCCACAGGTCGGTAACGCGTGCGGCAGGGGCGTTTGCCCACAGCGCCAGCATGGCCGCCAGGGCGGTGCCCAGCACCAGCGCGGCGGCGAAAAGCCCCGGCAACAGCCAGCCGGGAATTAGCGGCTGACGGCGTTCAGCCATGTCGTAATCCAGCCTGCGCGCTGCTGCGCCACGCGTTCTGTGCTAAACACAAGCGTGGCGGCGGGTTTTACCAGCGTGTCGAAGCCTGCAGGCAGCGCCGCGTCGGTGGCCGGATACATCCAGTTACCGGTAGCGATGGTGTTCTGGAAATCGGGCGATAACATAAACTGCATAAACTGCTGCGCCAGCGCGGGCTGTTTGCTGTTTTTCAGGCGAGCCGCCACTTCCACCTGGAGGTAATGGCCTTCGCTAAAGTCTGCGGCCACGATATTGTCTTTATGCTCTTCAATAAGCGTATAGGCCGCAGAGGTGGTGTAACTTAAAACCAGGTCGCTTTCGCCTTTCATGAACAGCCCCCAGGCTTCGCTCCAGCCTTTGGTGACGGTAACGGTTTTCTTTGCCAACTGTTGCCACGCCTGCGGCGCTTTATCGCCGTAAACTTTCTGCATCCACAGCAGCAGGCCAAGCCCCGGCGTGCTGGTGCGCGGATCCTGATAAATTACGCGCCATTTCTGGTCGCTCTCAACCAGCTCTTTGAGGCTTTTCGGCGGGTTGCTGAGTTTATTTTTGTCATAGATGAAGGCGAACCAGCCGTAGTCAAAAGGGATAAAGGTGTCGTTGCGCCAGCCGCCGGGGACGGTAAGCGCCGTGGTGTTAATATTTGCCGGTGCGAACAGGCCGGTCTGAGCGGCGGCCTCAATCAGGTTGTTGTCCAGCCCTAATACAACGTCGGCTTTGCTGTTTTTACCTTCCATACGCAGGCGGTTAAGCAGTGAAACGCCATCTTCCAGCGCGACAAATTTCAGCTCGCAGCCGCACCGGGCTTCAAAGGCTTTTTTTACCGCCGGGCCGGGACCCCATTGAGCAGCGAAAGAATCATAGGTGTAAACGGTTAATTGCGGCCTGGCGAAGGCTGGCAGGGCAATCAGCGCCAGCAGGGGGAGGAGTTTTTTCAGCACATTGCGCTCCACGGCGATATAAAAAAAGAAGGCAAAGGCGACTGAGCAACGACCTCAAATCCCTTCGCCGGTATTATCCGGATCAGGTTCGACGGGTATTATCTCAGCGCGCGTCATGCGGCACCCCGTTGAGAACAGAGGTATTGTAGAGCGTTTAACCGTAAGGAGAAAGGTGTGTAGGTTCCGTTATGTCAAAGGGGCCGGTTTTTCTTCTGTGGCGGAGACGTTTTCTGCGGCGGCGTTCAATCGATAAGCAACCTGCCAAAGATAATCGCGTTTATGCGCTGCGGTCTGCCAGCGAAGGGGAGAGGCGCGCCGACTCCCCCCGCTATGGCTCAGGCGGGGCAAACCATGCCGATTTGAAATCAAACCACCCCAGCGTATTCATGCGCAGCCCCCGCATACTGCGCTGACCCTGGATCATCAGCCAGTGGTGGATAAGCGGCACAATCATTTGGTCGGCCAATAAGCGCTGGCACCATTCCGGCAGCGCCAGCTCTCCGGCGCGCCAGCTTTCGGCATCGTTTTGCCAGGCGCCGGGGATGCAGTGTTGCAGCAGCGGGATTTCGTAGAGATGTGCAAACAGCGAGAACGCCAGAGGCAGCGTAAAGTTGGCGCTGTTAAGCCAGACGTCGCTTACCGCGTCGCCACGGTGCCATTCGTCGTAATCTATCTCCTCAATAGTGAGCTTTACGCCCTGTTCCGCCAGCAGTTGCGCGAAGATGTCGCCAAGCACCCGGTGCTCTACGTGATCGCGGTAGTAAGCAAGCGTCAGGCTTTCCAGGCCGGCGGGCTTTTCCAGGCTTTGCGCCCGGTTTGCGTGGTGCCATCGCGGCAGCAGGCCGTTGGCGGGAAACCAGTAACGCTGGTAGCTTGCGCCGGCACGATAAATCACATTGACCGGAGAAAGTATTTGACTTAGCCAGCCGCGAAGCTGCGGGTTTCTGCCGCGCGGCGAGCGGGCGTCGAACAGCATGTAGTAGCAACCTTCTTCAAGACGGCTTTCTATCGCCGTTTCACTTTCACGGCTGCCTTCAAGCTGAACGCCAGGGCCGATATCGTCGTCTATTTCCGGCAGAACCCAGAAATTCACTTCGTCGATAAGCGCGCGGTAACCGAAATAATCGTCAAAAGCATGGATGCGTAACTGGCTGCTGCTGTTGCGCACAACGGCATAAGGGCCTGTGCCTACCGGTTTGCTGGCAAAGTTGGGAATAGTGCGCCACTCGCGAGGCAGGATCATGGCCGTAACGTTGCCCATTAACCACGGCAGCCAGCGATCGGGCTGGGTGAGGTGCAGATCCAGCGTCCAGTCGGTGGGGGAGTCTACACGTTCAATATGGGCATACAGCGGTAGGGTAATAATGCGTTGCAATGTGGCGATAACGTCGAGCATGTCCAGTTCGCGCCCGTGGTGAAAACGAATGCCCGGGCGCACAAAAAAGCGCCAGTGGCGTTCGCTCAACTGCTGCCAGTGGTGGGCCACGTCGGCTTCTGGTTCCCCATTTTCCTCATTTATTCTCGTCAGGCCGCTAAAAATCTGGCGCGCGATGTGCGTTTCAGAGCGGCGTAGCGGCGAGCCGGGGAGCAGATTTTGTAACGGACGATAGTAGAGGACGCGTAGAATATGCCGCCCCTGGCGAAAGCTGCGCCCAAGTTGCGAAACGATCATCTGCCGCACAGCGTCTTTGTCGCCCACTAACTGCACCAGTTGATCGATCCTGTCCTGTTCCAGCAGATCTTCGGCGCGTTCCTGTTGCAGCGTCAAACCGGTGTAGAGAAACTCCAGCCGCGAGCGCTTGCCGCGTCCGGCCTGCGCCTGCCAGTTGAGCCAGCCCTTTTCCTGCATAGCGTTAAGCAGTGTGCGCATGTGGCGACGCGAGCAGTTAAGCATTTCTGACAGCTCGTGAAGCGTGGTGCTCTGCGGCTGCCCGTTGCAGCACTGCCACAGGCGAATAAACTGTTGTTGCAGGCGATTAGATGGCATAAATGGGGAATTCCTGTGCCTGAAGTCATCAATTTTTCTATCCCTGTATTATGCAACAATCAACGACTGATGAAAGTGAAGGCGCGTAAATACTATCTCCATTTAGCGTGGCTGAAACAGACATCGTATGTGACTGAGTATTGGTGCTTCTCACCCGCCAGCAGTAAATTACTGCTGGTTTTTTTCGTCATGCCCGGCGCGCCGTGCGTTTTGGTTAACGCGTTATGCGCCGTCATTTGGCTAAGTCGCTTTACCGTTGCTGATAATGCCCGGCGTCGTCTGCGGGGCGCTACGGGCGTAATGAACAGGGTAATTTGCGGCTGGCGGCGCGCAGGAAGAAGGTTTAAAGCCCCCTCCTCTGCAGGCTGAGAGGAGAGAAGGCGTTTAATGCATAAAGGAAGGTTGATTTTGTTCGTAGGCCGCAATGGCGTCTTCATGCTGTAACGTCAGGCCAATGCTGTCCAGCCCGTTCATCATGCAGTGCCGGCGGAAGGCATCAATGCTGAAGCTATAGCTTTTCTCGCCGGCCTGCACCGTTTGCGACGCCAGATCCACGACAAGGCGGAAGCCGGGCCTGGTCTGCGCCAGCTTAAACAGTTCGTCCACTTCCGCTTCGCTTAGCGTGACCGGCAGCAGTTGGTTGTTAAAGCTGTTGCCGTAGAAGATATCCGCGAAGCCCGGCGCGATAACGACCTTAAAGCCGTAATCCGTCAGCGCCCACGGCGCGTGCTCGCGCGAGGAGCCGCAGCCGAAGTTTTCCCGCGCCAGCAGGATGGAGGCGCCTTTGTATTGCGGGAGGTTAAGTACAAATTCCGGATTCGGTTGTTCGCCTTTATCATCCAGAAAGCGCCAGTCATGGAACAGGTGCGCGCCAAAGCCGGTGCGCGTGACCTTCTGCAAAAACTGCTTTGGGATAATGGCGTCGGTATCGACGTTTGCGGCATCCAGCGGGACAACCAGGCCGGTGTGCTGAATAAATTTTTCTGCCATGAGGCGCTCCTTATTTTATGTCGCGGATGTCGGTAAAACGGCCGGTGACTGCCGCCGCCGCCGCCATCGCCGGGCTAACCAGGTGGGTGCGCCCACCGCGCCCCTGGCGGCCTTCGAAGTTGCGGTTGCTGGTGGAGGCGCAGCGTTCACCGGGATTGAGGCGATCGTTGTTCATCGCAAGACACATAGAGCAGCCAGGCAAGCGCCATTCAAATCCGGCGTCGATAAAAATTTTATCCAGGCCTTCTTCTTCAGCCTGCGCTTTTACCGGGCCTGAGCCTGGTACAACCATTGCCAGCACGCCCGGCGCCACTTTGCGGCCTCGGGCGATGGCGGCGGCGGCGCGCAGATCTTCAATGCGTGAATTGGTACAGGAGCCGATGAATACTTTATCAATAGCAACATCCTGCAGTGAGACGCCTGCTTCAAGGCCCATATAAGCCAGCGCTTTTTCTGCCGAAGCGCGCTCAACCGGGTCGCTAAATGATGCCGGATGCGGTACGCGGTCGGTAACGGAAATGACCTGCCCGGGATTAGTGCCCCAGGTGACCTGCGGAGCGATATCTTCGGCGCGTAAGCGCACAACCGTATCAAAGGTTGCGCCCTCGTCGGTTTTTAATGTTTTCCAGTAAGCGACGGCATCGTCCCACGCCTGGCCCTTCGGGGCGTGACGGCGGCCTTTCACGTAGTTAAACGTGGTATCGTCCGGCGCCACCAGGCCCGCTTTTGCGCCCATCTCAATAGCCATGTTGCATAACGTCATGCGGCCTTCCATGCTCAACGCTTCAATTGCCGGACCGCAGAATTCAACCACGTGGCCCGTGCCGCCGGCGCTGCCGGTTTTACCGATAATGGCCAGTACGATGTCTTTAGCGGTGATCCCTGGCGCCGCTGTTCCCGTCACTTCAATTTTCATGGTTCTGGCGCGTCCCTGCTTCAGGGTTTGGGTCGCCAACACATGCTCAACTTCAGAGGTGCCGATGCCGAAAGCCAGCGCGCCGAACGCGCCGTGGGTCGCCGTGTGGGAGTCACCACAGACGATGGTCATGCCCGGCAGCGTAATGCCCTGCTCCGGCCCCATGACGTGTACGATGCCCTGCCAGGGGTGATTGAGATCGTAGAGTTCAACGCCGAATTCTTTGCAGTTCCTCATCAGTTCCTGCATCTGGATGCGCGCCATTTCGCCGCAGGCGTTGATATCTTTGGTTTGCGTGGAGACGTTGTGATCCATTGTCGCGAAGGTCTTGCCTGGCTGGCGCAGCCGGCGCCCGTGGGCGCGCAGGCCGTCAAACGCCTGCGGCGAGGTAACTTCATGCACCAGATGGCGATCGATGTACAACAGCGGCGTTTCATTCTCCGCCTCGTAGACTACGTGGGCGTCAAATAATTTTTGATATAATGTCTTCGCCATGATTACACCCCCTGAGCTACGTAGCGGGCAATAATATCGCCCATTTCTGCGGTACTGGTCGTATTGCCGTCGCGCGCCAGATCGCGGGTGCGCACGCCTTCTTCCAGCGCTTTATTAATTGCGCGCTCAATGGCCTGCGCCGCGTCGTCGGCGTCCAGGCTGTAGCGCAACAGCAGCGACAGCGACAGAATTTGCGCGATTGGGTTGGCTATGTTTTGGCCCGCAATATCCGGCGCGGAGCCGCCAGCCGGCTCATAGAGGCCGAAACCCTGCTCATTGAGGCTGGCGGAAGGCAGCATGCCCATAGAGCCGGTTATCATAGCGCACTCGTCAGACAGGATATCGCCAAACAGGTTAGAGCACAGCAGCACGTCAAACTGGGCCGGATTTTTAATCAGTTGCATGGTGGCGTTATCAATGTACATGTGCGTCAGCTCAACGTCCGGATATGCTTTACCGATTTCACTGACGATTTCACGCCACAGCAGGGAGGATTGCAGTACGTTGGCTTTATCGATGGAGGTGACTTTTTTGCCGCGTTTACGCGCGGATTCGAAGGCGATACGCGCAATGCGCTCAATTTCAAAACGGTGATAGACCTCGGTATCGTACGCTTTTTCGTACATGCCGCTGCCTTCACGCCCCTTTGGTTGCCCGAAGTAAATACCGCCGGTCAGCTCGCGCACGCACAGAATGTCGAAGCCATTGGCCGCAATATCGGCACGCAGCGGGCAGAACGCATCCAACCCCTGATACAGGCGGGCAGGGCGAAGGTTGCTGAACAATTTGAAGTGCTTACGCAATGGCAGCAGCGCGCCGCGCTCTGGCTGTTCGGCTGGGGGCAGATGCTCCCACCTGGGGCCGCCGACGGAGCCGAACAGAATGGCGTCGGCCTGTTCGCAGCCTTCCACGGTCGCCGCAGGCAGCGGCATACCGTGCTTGTCGATGGCGGCGCCGCCTACGTCATATTCGCTGGTGGTAATACGCATCGTAAAACGCTGACGAACGGCATCCAGCACCTTCATGGCCTGCGCCATGACTTCCGGGCCAATGCCGTCACCCGGCAGTACTGCTATATGATAGTTTCTGGACATCTCACACGGTTTCCTGATTTTGTACTTTGATGTGTTTGCGTTGTAATTCTTTTTCAACTTCGTTGGCGCGCCAGATATTGTTCAACACATGCACCAGCGCCTTGGCTGAGGATTCGACAATATCGGTTGCCAGACCCACGCCGTGGAAACGGCGATCGTGGTAATTGACGACGATGTCTACCTGGCCCAGCGCATTTTTCCCGTGGCCCTTCGACCCCAGCTTGTAGTCAACCAGTTCAATGTTGTAATCGCTAATACGGTTAATGGCCTGGTATACCGCGTCAACCGGGCCATTGCCTGTCGCGGCTTCGGTTTTAATATCGTCGCCGCAGGCGAGTTTCACCGAAGCGGTAGCCATTTCGCTGGAGCTGGACTGTACGGTAAAGTAATCCAGGCGAAAAAATTCAGGCTCCTCCTGCTGTTTGTTGATAAAGGCCAGCGCTTCCAGGTCGTAATCAAACACCTGGCCTTTTTTATCCGCCAGCTTCAGGAAGGCGTCGTACAGGTCGTCCATATTGTATTCACTGTCTTTGTAGCCCATCTCTTCCATACGATGCTTAACGGCGGCGCGGCCGGAGCGGGACGTCAGGTTCAGTTGCACCTGATTCAGACCGATAGACTCCGGGGTCATGATTTCATAGTTTTCGCGGTTTTTCAGCACGCCGTCCTGATGGATGCCGGATGAATGAGCGAAGGCATTGGCGCCGATTACGGCTTTGTTGGCCGGAACGGGCATATTACAGATGTGGCTGACGGTCTGGCTGGTGCGCCAGATTTCATTATGGTGGATATTCGTATGCAGATTCATCATCTTGCTGCGCACTTTAATCGCCATGATAACTTCTTCCAGCGCGCAGTTGCCGGCACGTTCGCCTATGCCGTTGAGCGTCCCCTCAACCTGGCGGGCGCCTGCCTGCACGGCGGCGATGGCGTTGCCCACAGCCATGCCCAGATCGTCATGGGTATGAACGGAGATAATGGCCTTATCAATGTTGGGAACGCGCTGATACAACGAGGAGATGATATTGGCGTATTCGCCAGGGGTCGTGTAGCCGACGGTATCAGGGATGTTGACGGTAGTCGCGCCGGCGTTAATGGCCGCTTCAACCACGCGGGCTAAGTCTTCAATCGGCGTGCGTCCTGCGTCTTCACAGGAAAATTCAACATCGTCAGTATAATTGCGCGCGCGCGTAATCATATACGCTGCGCGCTCAATCACTTCATCCAGCGTGCTGCGCAATTTAGTGGCGATGTGCATGGGCGAGGTGGCGATAAAAGTATGAATGCGGAATGCCCCGGCAACGCGCAGCGCTTCGGCGGCGACGTCAATATCTTTTTCCACACAGCGCGCGAGCGCGCACACGCGGCTGTTTTTGATCTGCCGGGCGATGGATTGCACCGATTCGAAATCACCTGGCGATGAAACCGGAAAGCCGACTTCCATAACATCAATACCCATGCGCTCCAGCGCTATTGCAATTTGCAGTTTCTCTTTAACGCTCAGGCTGGCCTGCAAGGCTTGCTCGCCGTCACGTAATGTCGTATCGAAAATAATGACTTGTTGGCTCATGGTTTGGGTCCTTGTTCTGCTTAAGCGCCCTGCATCGAGCATAAAAAAACCCGCGCAGCGGCGCGGGTTTTTATCATTCCGGAAGGCGTTCTCAACGTTCGGCTTTGCCCACCAGACTACCGCGCACAGTAAAGGCGTTTAGTAGTAGTAGGCCAGCCAGGCGAACAATATTGAACATGAGAAAACCTCGAATCAAACTCAGCGATAACACTAGTGGTACTTGAATTCCCCGTGTCCTGTCAACCTCTTTATAAAAACTTACGGTCCGGCAGCGTCTGCGAAAGGAAATTTAATCTCGATGAAAATACCGTATAACGGGAGAATAATAGCGTGACTTACTGTTTATGATGTTTATCACATTTTTTATTGTCGTAATAAACGCATATCTGCGTTTATTAGCAATAGCGAAGCGGGTGTTGGCGGGGCGGGCAATATTTAAGCAGGTTGCATTTTCCTGTTAGCAGAATAACTATTTATTTGTATTATGTGGCGCAGGACAATATTTATAAGCTGAATGAATTGTACACGTAAGAAATTTATGCTCTTATCGCATTGCGCTTCTGTGCGGCAACGTTACAGCAAAGCGGTAAGTAACGCCCTAACGAACATATGGCACGGCAATATACTTTATAACAAGGCCTCAGGCCTAATACGCCAGTCAGTTTTTGTTTATGTAATTATGCGTGTGGCAACGTTTTACCATATTAAAAGGAATGGCAGCTTAAGGTAAGTGGGGAACCTATGTCTGACAATCAACCAGACGTTTTGGATGTTGCCGGGGGATTAAAATCGCACTTGCGAGCGGTGGATCTTAACCTTTTAACTGTGTTTGACGCGGTGATGCAACTGCAAAATATCACGCGCGCAGCGCAGATGCTGGGAATGTCTCAACCAGCCGTGAGCAATGCTATTGCCCGCCTGAAGGTCATATTTGAAGATGAACTGTTTGTCCGTTTTGGGCGCGGAATACAGCCTACGCCGCGGGCGTGGCGCTTGTTTGAATCAACGCGCCAGGCGCTGCAGCTCATACAGAATGAATTGCCGGCTGCCACTTTCCAGCCCCAGACCAGCGAACGCGTATTTCATCTTTGTATTTGTAGCCCGCTTGTTAATTTGCTGATGTCGATTATTTATAATTCTGTAAAGAATGTTGCGCCTAATATACATTTACAGTTTACCACTTCATTCAATCAAAATATTGAACAGCAGATACGCCAGCAGGAGGCGGGTTTTGTTATTTCCTATGATGAGCTTTCGGGCGCAGAGTTTACCTATGTTCCGCTGTTTTATGATGAAATGGCGTTGATTGTTGGGAATTCTCATCCAAGGCTGAATAATCTTAATCGTGAGCGTGATATTTATAAAGAGCAGCATGCCGTTGTGTCTTTGGATCGCTTCGCTTCATTTAGCGCTCCCTGGTATGACACGCCGGAAAAACGCAGCGTCGCCGCCTATGAAGGTATGGCGATGACCAGTGTATTAAATGTGGTTTCACAGACTAATCTTGTTGCGATTGCGCCGCGTTGGCTCGGGGAGGAATTTGCGCTAAGCCTCGATCTTACCGTATTGCCGCTACCGCTAAAACTGGCGCATCGACGTAGTTATTTATGCTGGCATGCAGCGGCAGGACGCGATAAGGGGCACCGCTGGATGCAGGAAATGCTCATCAGCGCCTGCCGCCGTTAACATTAACGCAGGATAATTACCTGCTATATGCCTTTTATTGTGAACGATTATGCTGTCGCTAAGTGTGTATTTCGCTATGTCGTAATAAATATCATGAATATTTATATATCGTGCTGATTTTTCCTTATTTTATGGAATTAAAATTCATAAAATTTGCTTGATGTCGGGTTATTACCTGGCGGAAAGGGGGATGACGGGCCATCAACCGCCATAAATGGTGTGTATGAGGCCGACACAGCGCATTGCCTGCCTCATTTTCAGCGGTTATGTTAGGGGGACAAACGGGCTGGCGCGGGGCCAAGCCGGACGGCGTACAGAGTCTCTGTCGCCAGTCAATAACAGAGCCTGGAGGCAAAGCATGGAGATGTTGTCAGGAGCCGAGATGGTCGTGCGATCTCTCATTGATCAGGGCGTGAAGCAAATATTTGGCTACCCGGGGGGCGCGGTGCTGGATATTTACGATGCGCTACATACCATTGGCGGTATCGATCATGTGCTGGTTCGTCATGAACAGGCGGCGGTACATATGGCAGATGGGCTTGCGCGTGCGACCGGCGAAGTGGGGGTCGTACTGGTGACGTCCGGCCCGGGCGCGACCAACGCCATTACCGGCATTGCCACGGCGTATATGGACTCTATCCCGCTGGTGGTGCTGTCCGGCCAGGTCGCCACATCGCTGATTGGCTATGATGCATTCCAGGAGTGCGATATGGTGGGAATTTCCCGCCCTGTGGTGAAGCATAGCTTTCTTGTCAAACAAACAGAAGATATCCCCACCGTACTGAAAAAGGCTTTCTGGCTGGCTGCAAGCGGCCGCCCCGGTCCTGTTGTGGTGGATCTGCCGAAAGATATCCTCAATCCGGCCAATAAATTGCCTTATCTGTGGCCGCAAACCGTCAGTATGCGCTCTTATAACCCGACGACGCAGGGCCA
Source organism: Tenebrionibacter intestinalis (assembly GCF_016632365.1). Lineage (GTDB taxonomy): Bacteria > Pseudomonadota > Gammaproteobacteria > Enterobacterales > Enterobacteriaceae > Tenebrionibacter > Tenebrionibacter intestinalis. The sequence goes on from NZ_JAEPBH010000002.1 coordinate 31,657, forward strand.
TAAAGGGCAGATTAAACGCGCGCTGCATACGCTGGCGGCGGCAAAAAAACCGCTTATGTACGTAGGCGGCGGGGCGATAAGCGCGGGTTGCCACAATGAGTTGAAAACGCTGGCAGAACGCCTGAATGCGCCGGTTGTTTCGTCGCTTATGGGGCTTGGCGCGTTTCCCGGTACGCATAAACAGGCGCTTGGCATGCTGGGGATGCATGGAACTTACGAAGCGAATATGGCAATGCATAACGCCGATGTGATTTTTGCGATCGGCGTTCGCTTTGATGACCGCACGACCAATAATCTGGCGAAGTATTGCCCGAATGCGACGGTGCTGCATATTGATGTCGATCCCGCCTCTATTTCCAAAACCGTTACCGCCGATGTGCCTATCGTCGGCGATGCCCGTCAGGTACTGCAACAGATGCTGGAGCTGCTTGAACTGGAAGCGCAGACGCAGCCTGCAGATGATATCTGCGACTGGTGGCGGCATATTGAACAGTGGCGTGCGCGCAATTGTCTTAAATTTGAACGCAATAGTGGAACGATTAAGCCCCAGGCGGCTATTGAGACGCTTTATCGTCTGACCGGCGGCGATGCCTATGTCACTTCCGACGTGGGTCAGCATCAAATGTTCGCGGCGCTGCATTATGCATTTGATAAGCCGCGCCGTTGGATTAACTCGGGCGGGCTTGGCACTATGGGCTTTGGTTTGCCCGCAGCGCTTGGGGTCAAGCTGGCGCTGCCGGACGAGATGGTCGTGTGCGTAACGGGCGACGGCAGTATCCAGATGAATATTCAGGAGTTATCTACCGCGCTGCAGTATGGGCTGCCTGTGCTGGTGCTTAATCTCAACAACCGCTATCTCGGCATGGTAAAGCAGTGGCAGGATATGATCTATTCAGGACGCCATTCCCAGTCTTACATGGAGTCGCTGCCGGACTTTGTACGCCTGGCGCAGGCCTATGGGCATGTAGGCATTAATATCGCTAAACCGCAGGAGCTGGAAAGCAAGCTCAGTGAAGCGCTGGAGCAGGTTCGCGCCGGGCGGCTGGTTTTTGTGGATGTAACCGTGGATGGTACGGAACATGTCTACCCCATGCAGGTACGCGGCGGGGGAATGGATGAAATGTGGCTGAGCAAAACGGAGAGAACCTGATTATGCGCCGGATATTATCTGTCTTACTGGAAAATGAATCAGGCGCGCTGTCGCGCGTGGTGGGCCTGTTCTCCCAGCGTGGTTACAATATTGAAAGCCTGACGGTTGCGCCAACTGAGGACCCCACGCTCTCGCGTATGACCATTCAAACTGTGGGCGATGAGAAAACGATTGAGCAGATAGAAAAGCAACTGCACAAACTGGTGGATGTTTTACGGGTGAGCGAGCTTGGCCAGGGGGCGTACGTTGAGCGTGAAATCATGCTGGTGAAGGTGCAGGTCAGCGGCTATGGCCGCGAAGAGGTAAAACGTAGCGTGGAAATATTCCGTGGGCAGATAATCGACGTTACGCCCAGCCATTACACTGTTCAGCTTGCCGGTACCAGCGAAAAACTGGACGCCTTCCTTACTGCGATCCGCGATGTGGCAAAAATCGTTGAAGCGGCGCGCTCTGGCGTTGTTGGCCTTGCGCGAGGCGATAAAATCATGCGCTAGCGCAGCATTTGCGCCAGCCCACAGGCCCGGCAATAGCGCCGGGCTGAGGCTGTCGGCAAACGCCGATACGCGCGGCTTTGGTCAGAAAAGGGAATAAATTTGTGAAATCAACGCGTTGATTTGTATCCGATAGCGATAAGGAAGATAAAATCCCGTTCCTGTCCCCCCCCCTGCCATCACCCCAGGCCCGGCAATAATGCCGGTTTTTTTTGGAAACGTGGAGCGGTAGATTTGAAAGCGGTTGCTCTGCCCATTATTCTGCGTTTAGATTGTTAAAAGTTATAACCTGTATTTTTACATGGTTAAGGTTACCGTATATCAGATTCTGGAAGAGGCACCTGTGAAACTGGATGAAATTGCGCGTCTGGCCGGCGTTTCCCGCACAACGGCGAGTTATGTCATTAATGGCAAAGCCCGGCAGTATCGTGTTAGCGATAAAACGGTTGAAAAGGTGATGGCGGTCGTGCGAGAGCATAACTATCATCCCAACGCTGTAGCGGCAGGTTTGCGTGCGGGGCGCACTCGCTCGATTGGCCTTGTTATCCCCGACCTTGAAAACACCAGCTATACCCGTATTGCCAATTACCTTGAGCGTCAGGCGCGTCAGCGCGGCTACCAGTTGCTCATCGCGTGTTCAGAAGATCAGCCGGATAATGAAATGCGTTGCGTGGAACATCTGTTGCAGCGCCAGGTAGACGCTATTATTGTCTCGACTTCGCTGCCGCCTGAACACCCCTTTTATCAGCGCTGGGCCAACGGCGCGTTTCCTGTCATCGCGCTGGATCGCGCGCTGGATCGCGAACATTTTATCAGCGTAGTCGGCGCCGATCGGGAGGATGCTGAAATGCTGGCCGCAGAGCTGCGTAAATTCCCGGCGCAGCGGGTGCTGTACCTGGGCGCGTTGCCGGAGTTGTCGGTGAGCTTTTTACGCGAGCAGGGTTTTCGTGCCGCCTGGAAAGACGATCCGCGGGAGATTCAATTTTTATATGCAGACAGTTACGAGCGTGAGGCTGCGAGCGCTCTGTTTGAGCGCTGGCTGAAAGATAATCCGATGCCGCAGGCGCTTTTTACAACCTCGTTTGCGCTGTTGCAGGGCGTAATGGACGTTACGCTACGCCGTGAGGGAGCCTTACCGCCGGATCTGGCTATTGCGACGTTTGGCGATCATGAACTGCTTGATTTTCTCCAGTGCCCGGTGCTGGCTGTTGCCCAGCGCCACCGTGACGTGGCAGAGCGCGTGCTGGAGCTGGTGTTGGCAAGCCTTGATGAACCGCGTAAACCAAAGCCGGGTTTAACGCGCATCAAACGTAATCTGTGGCGGCGCGGTAATTTAAGCCGCGCCTAATTATCAGGGCGACACAAGTCGCCTGATATTTAAGACTATTCTTTTTACGATGAATTTAAAATACTCAGCTAAATCTAAGTACGCGAAAATTTTATTCAAAAATCTGGATTTAAAAATCCTGACATACTAAAAAATTATTTTATTACATCTCCTGACATAAAGTTGACATTTAAAACAGTATTCTCCTCTGGACATTTCGCTTTTGCCGCCACACGGGGCTTTGCGGCGCTGTTCTTCTCCGGGCAATTGCCTTAAAATGCAGCCTGCGTCGCAAAGTGGGCATGTTTTTCACTCCTCTTTTATTCGCCATTTTATTTATAAACCTGATATCTGCTTACCTTTTTCTTATAACTATTCAGCGTGTTAATTTTGCCGCAATGAAATGATGGATTTCTTTTTGGCTCTTTTTTATCGGCTACAAACCTTTTTTACCGCGACTTAATTCGGATGCTGGCTTGACAAGGTTTTCCTCCGCTCCGTAAACTTCTTTGCGTGGGAATTTGTGGGGTAAAGTGGAGAAAAGGGGCATGAGAGGATGAAGCGGACATGTTCCGTGGGGCGACGTTAGTCAATCTCGACAGCAAGGGACGGTTAGCCGTGCCAACCCGTTATCGGGACAAGCTTGTTGAGAATGCATCGGGTCAAATGGTTTGCACCATTGACATCCATCACCCATGCCTGTTGCTTTATCCGCTTCCTGAGTGGGAAGTGATAGAACAAAAACTTGCGCGGCTGTCCAGCATGAATCCCGCAGAACGGCGGGTACAGCGGCTGCTCCTGGGGCATGCCTGCGAATGCCAGATGGACAGCGCAGGCCGCCTGTTGCTGGCGCCGGTATTAAGGCAGCATGCCAGGCTGACAAAAGAAGTGATGCTGGTTGGGCAGTTCAATAAATTTGAACTGTGGGATGAAGCGACCTGGCATCAACAGGTTACGGAAGATATCGACGCTGAGCAGTCCTCAGCCTTTGGGCTTTCTGAGCGACTGCAGGATTTGTCATTGTAATGACGATAGAAAATTTTAAACACACTACGGTGTTGCTTGATGAGGCTGTTATTGGCCTGAATATACGCCAGGATGGTAACTATATTGACGGCACCTTTGGCCGCGGCGGGCATTCGCGTCTGATTCTTTCCCGGATGGGAGAGAACGGGCGGCTATTGGCTATCGATCGCGATCCGCAGGCGGTGGCTGCCGCGCAGGAAATAAACGATCCACGTTTTTCTATCGTGCATGGTCCTTTTTCAGCGCTTGCGCAATACGCTGGCGAGCGCGGCCTCACTGGCAAGATCGACGGCATTTTGTTGGATCTTGGCGTCTCATCACCGCAGCTTGACGATCCTGAGCGCGGTTTCTCGTTTATGCGTGACGGCCCGCTGGATATGCGTATGGACCCAGGCCGCGGGCAGTCCGCGGCCCAGTGGCTGCAAACGGCGGAAGAGGCCGATATTGCCTGGGTACTGAAGACTTATGGAGAAGAACGTTTCGCAAAGCGTATCGCGCGCGCCATCGTTGAGCGTAATCGTGAAGCGCCAATGACGCGCACGCGTGAGCTGGCGGAAGTTGTGGCTGCGGCAACGCCGGTGAAAGATAAACATAAGCACCCCGCAACCCGAACATTCCAGGCGATACGCATCTGGGTTAACAGCGAACTGGAAGAGATAGAGCTTGCGCTAAAAAGCGCGCTGGATGTACTGGCCCCCGGCGGGCGGCTTTCGATTATCAGCTTTCACTCGCTGGAAGATCGGCTGGTGAAGCGCTTTATGCGTGAATGCAGCCGTGGCCCACAGGTACCGGCGGGGTTGCCGATGACAGAAGCGCAGCTCAGCCAGTTGGGCGGCCGCCAACTGAAAATTATTACCAAAATGATGCCGGGTGAAGCGGAGGTTGGCGAAAACCCTCGCGCCCGTAGTTCAGTGCTGCGTATTGCAGAAAGGACAGATGCGGCATGATTAGCCGGGTGGCGCAAACCCTGAGCAAAGTGACAGGGACTATTGGCAGTAACGAACGTCATGCTTTGCCTGGCGTTATCGGCAGCGATTTGTTGCGACACGGGAAAATGCCGCTCTGCCTTTTTGTTGCCATTATCATTACCGCCATTTTTGTCGTTACAACCGCGCACCATACCCGCCTGCTGACCGCGCAGCGCGAGCAGCTCATGCTGGAGCGCGACGCGCTGGATATTGAATGGCGTAACCTGATTCTTGAAGAAAACGCGCTGGCTGACCACAGCCGGGTAGAACGCGTTGCGACAGATAAACTGCAGATGCAGCATGTCGATCCGTCGCAGGAAAATATTGTAGTGCAGAAGTAATACCGTTTCGGCAATAAGGAACAAAGCGAACGATGAAAGCAGCAGCGGCGAAAACGCTCAAACACAAGCGACAGGAGGAACAGGCCAACTTTGTTAGTTGGCGGTTTGCGTTGCTGTGCGGCTGCATTTTGCTGGCGCTGTTGTTCCTGCTCGGGCGCACGGCCTGGTTGCAAATCATCAACCCCGATATGCTGGTGCGCCAGGGCGATATGCGTTCTTTGCGCGTACAGGAAGTGACGACATCACGCGGGATGTTAACCGACCGCGCCGGGCGGCCGCTGGCGGTATCGGTGCCGGTTAACGCCGTGTGGGCCGATCCGAAAGAGCTGCACGACGCAGGCGGCATCACCCTTGATAATCGCTGGAAAGCGCTGTCTGATACGCTTAAGCTGCCGCTGGATCAACTGGCTGCGCGCGTGAATGCGAATCCGAAAGGGCGCTTTATTTATCTGGCGCGTCAGGTAAATCCTGACATTGGCGATTACATTAAAAAGCTTAAATTGCCGGGTATTCATCTGCGGCAGGAGTCTCGTCGCTATTACCCTTCCGGAGAAGTGACCGCTCACCTCATCGGTTTTACCAACGTTGACAGCCAGGGTATCGAAGGGGTTGAAAAGAGCTTTGATAAGTGGCTAACCGGCCAGCCTGGCGAACGCATCGTGCGTAAAGACCGCTATGGACGCGTTATTGAAGATATTTCCTCAAAAGACAGCCAGGCCGCGCACAACCTTGCCCTGAGTATTGATGAACGCCTGCAGGCGCTGGTTTACCGTGAATTGAACAACGCCGTGGCGTTCAATAAGGCGGAGTCTGGCAGCGCCGTGCTGGTGGACGTTAACACGGGTGAGGTGCTGGCGATGGCCAACAGCCCGTCATATAACCCGAACAACCTTGCCGGTACGCCGAAAGAGGTGATGCGCAACCGCACGATTACCGACGTGTTTGAACCGGGTTCGACGGTAAAACCTATGGTCGTCATGACGGCTTTGCAGCGTGGCGTAGTGCGCGAAAATAGCGTGCTGAATACCGTGCCTTATCGAATCAACGGCCATGAAATCAAAGACGTGGCACGTTATAGTGAATTAACCCTGACCGGGATTCTACAGAAGTCGAGTAACGTTGGCGTTTCTAAGCTGGCGTTAGCGATGCCATCCTCGGCATTAGTGGATACTTACCAACGTTTTGGATTGGGAAAATCAACCAATTTAGGGTTGGTTGGTGAACGCAGTGGCTTATATCCTCATAAACAACGGTGGTCTGACATAGAGAGGGCCACCTTTTCTTTCGGTTACGGGCTAATGGTCACGCCATTACAGCTAGCGCGCGTCTACGCAACGATAGGCAGCTATGGCATTTACCGGCCGCTCTCTATTACCAGAGTTGACCCGCCGGTGCCCGGTGAACGCGTCTTCCCTGAATCAATTGTGCGCACGGTAGTGCATATGATGGAAAGCGTGGCGCTGCCGGGCGGCGGCGGCGTAAAAGCCGCCATCAAGGGCTACCGCATTGCTATTAAAACCGGCACGGCGAAAAAAGTGGGGCCGGACGGTAAATACATTAATAAATACATTGCCTACACCGCAGGCGTTGCGCCCGCCAGTAACCCGCGTTTTGCGCTGGTGGTGGTTATCAACGATCCGCAGGCGGGTAAGTACTACGGCGGCGCGGTTTCCGCGCCGGTCTTTGGCGCCATTATGGGTGGCGTCCTGCGCACAATGAACATTCAACCCGATGCGCTGACGTCGGGTGAGAAGAGTGAATTTGTGATTAATCAAGGTGAGAGAACAGGTGGCAGATCGTAATTTGCATAACCTCCTCGCTCCGTGGGCGCCCTCTGCGCCGGAGCGGGCTCTGCGTGAAATGGCGCTCGACAGCCGCGTGGCGGCGTCGGGCGATCTCTTTGTCGCTGTTAAGGGACATCAGGCGGACGGGCGTCGGTATATCCCGCAGGCGATAGCGCAGGGCGTGGCTGCCGTGGTGGCGCAAGCGGAAGGTGAAGCTAACGATGGTGAAATTCGTGAAATGCATGGCGTGCCGGTGATTTATCTGGCGCGACTGCAGCAGCGTTTGTCTGCGTTGGCGGGCCGTTTTTACCAGCAGCCGTCGCAGCGTTTGCGTCTGGTCGGCGTAACCGGAACCAACGGTAAAACCACAGCCACACAGTTAATAGCACAGTGGGCGCAGCGGCTGGGAGAGACGAGCGCGGTCATGGGTACGGTAGGCAACGGGCTATTGGGCAACGTCGCGCCTACAGAAAATACCACCGGTTCTGCTGTTGATGTTCAGCAAGCGCTCGCTAACCTGGCAGGGCAAGGCGCGACGTTTGCCGCGATGGAAGTCTCTTCGCATGGCCTGGCGCAGCACCGCGTGGCGGCGCTGCAATTCGCAGCCTGCGTATTTACAAACCTTAGCCGCGATCACCTTGACTATCATGGCGATATGGCGCGCTACGAAGACGCCAAATGGCGGCTTTTTTCAGAACACCACTGCGGTCAGGCCATTATCAACGCCGATGACGATGTGGGGCGTCGCTGGCTGGCGAAACTGCCGGATGCTGTAGCCGTGTCTGTAGAGAATGCTCACGCTTGTGTTGCGCATAAACGCTGGCTGAAAGCGACCGCCATTGACTATCACGATCGCGGCGCAACCGTGCGCTTTAGCTCAAGCTGGGGCGATGGCGAGATCGATAGCCGTTTGATGGGGGCGTTTAACGTCAGTAATCTGTTGCTGGCGCTGGCGGCGCTGCTGGCGCTGGATTATCCGCTGGCGCAGCTCACGCAAACCGCCGCGCGGCTGCAACCGGTCTGCGGGCGTATGGAAGTCTTTAGCGCGCCCGGCAAACCCACGGTAGTGGTGGACTATGCCCATACGCCGGATGCGCTGCAAAAAGCGCTGGAGGCCGCGCGTTTGCATTGTAAAGGGAAACTGTGGTGCGTGTTTGGCTGCGGCGGGGATCGCGATAAGGGCAAACGCCCGCTGATGGGCGCCATTGCTGAAGAGTGCGCCGATATTATCGTTGTAACAGATGATAACCCGCGCACCGAAGAGCCGGGCGCTATCGTAAAAGATATTCTGGCCGGTATGCTTGATGCCGGTCGCGCCCATGTGGTTGCCGGCCGCGCTGAAGCGGTGACCAATGCCATTATGCAGGCGAAAGAAGATGACGTTGTGCTGATTGCCGGTAAGGGACACGAAGATTATCAAATTGTTGGCAACCGCCGCCTTGATTACTCCGATCGCATCACCGCTGCGCGCCTGCTGGGGGTGACGGCATGATTCGCCTTTCTCTGACGCAGCTTGCCCGCGTGGTTGAGGGCCGGCTGCACGGCGCCGGGAATGATATTGAGGCCGTGGCGACCGATACGCGCAAACTTACGCCGGGCTGTCTGTTTGTTGCGCTTAAAGGCGAGCGTTTTGATGCCCATGAATTTGCCGGGCAGGCCATACAGGGCGGCGCGGGCGCGTTACTGGTAAGCCGGCTGCTGGACATTGACGCGCCGCAGGTTTTAGTTGACGACACGCGCCTGGCGTTCGGTCGCCTGGCCGCATGGGTGCGCCAGCAGGTGCCAACCCGCGTGGTGGCGTTAACCGGATCTTCCGGTAAGACGTCGGTAAAGGAAATGACCGCAGCCATTTTGCGTCAGTGCGGTAATACGCTCTATACCGCAGGTAACCTGAACAATGATATTGGCGTTCCGTTGACGCTGCTGCGCCTGACGCCGGAATATGAATTTGCCGTTATTGAGCTTGGCGCTAACCATCAGGGAGAAATTGCCTGGACTGTGGGCCTGACGCGCCCGCAAGCCGCGCTGGTTAACAATCTCGCTGCCGCGCACCTGGAAGGTTTCGGTTCGTTGGCAGGCGTTGCGAAGGCGAAAGGCGAAATTTTTACCGGCCTGCCGGAAGACGGTATCGCGATTATTAATGCCGACAATAATGACTGGCTGAACTGGAAAACGATTATCGGCAACCGTAAAACCTGGCGTTTCTCGCCAAACGCCGCCGACAGCGATTTCACCGCTACCGATATTCGTATTACCACGCAGGGTACACATTTTACTTTGCGCACGCCCTCCGGGGATATCGCGGTTACGCTGCCGCTGCCGGGGCGTCACAATATTGCAAACGCGCTGGCGGCAGCGGCGCTGGCAATGGCGGTAGGCGCGCCTCATGACGCGGTGCAAAAAGGGCTTGCCGGGCTACAGGCTGTGCCGGGGCGCCTTTACCCTGTTCAACTGGCGGAAAACCGGTTGCTGCTTGACGACAGCTATAACGCGAACGTGGGCTCCATGACGGCTGCCGTGCAGGTGCTTTCACAAATGCCGGGCTACCGCGTCATGGTGGTGGGCGATATGGCTGAACTGGGCGCACAGGCGCGGGCGTGTCATCGCGAGGTCGGCGAGGCGGCGCGTGCAGCAGGCATCAACCGTGTGTTGAGCGTGGGAACGTTAAGTGAAAACCTGAGTCGCGCAAGCGGCGTAGGTGAGCATTTCAATGATAAACAAGCGCTCATCGCGCGCCTGAAAGCGCTGCTTGATGAGCACGCTATTATGACAATTTTAGTGAAAGGTTCACGTAGCGCCGCCATGGAAGAGGTTGTTTGCGCACTAAAGGAGAAGGTTACATGTTAGTCTGGCTGGCCGAACACCTGGTCAAATATTACTCCGGCTTTAACGTTTTTTCGTATCTGACGTTTCGCGCCATTGTGAGTCTGCTGACGGCTCTGGGAATTTCACTGTGGATGGGGCCGCGTCTGATAGCCCGTCTTCAGGAGCTGTCTTTCGGCCAGGTTGTGCGCAACGATGGTCCCGAATCGCACTTCAGCAAGCGCGGTACGCCAACAATGGGCGGAATAATGATCCTTACCGCTATCGTGGTGTCGGTGCTGATGTGGGCCTATCCGTCCAATCCTTATGTCTGGTGCGTGCTGTTTGTGTTGGTAGGCTATGGCATTGTAGGGTTTGTGGACGATTACCGTAAGGTTGTGCGCAAAGATACGAAAGGCTTGATTGCCCGCTGGAAATATTTCTGGATGTCGCTTATCGCGCTGATTGTCGCCTTTGCGCTCTACATCACCGGCAAGGATACGCCCGCTACTGAACTGGTCGTGCCGTTTTTTAAAGACGTTATGCCGCAACTTGGCATCTTCTACATTCTGCTGGCTTATTTCGTCATTGTCGGTACCGGCAACGCGGTAAACCTGACGGATGGCCTGGATGGCCTGGCGATTATGCCGACTGTGCTGGTGGCCGCGGGTTTCGCGCTGGTAGCCTGGGCGACCGGCAATATGAATTTTGCCAGCTATCTGCATATTCCCTACCTGCGCCACGCAGGCGAACTGGTCATTGTCTGCACCGCCATTGTCGGGGCCGGTCTGGGTTTTCTGTGGTTTAACACCTACCCGGCCCAGGTTTTTATGGGGGATGTCGGCTCCCTGGCGCTTGGCGGCGCGCTCGGGATTATTGCCGTATTGCTACGCCAGGAATTCCTGCTGGTGATTATGGGCGGCGTGTTCGTTGTGGAAACGCTGTCGGTCATTCTCCAGGTTGGGTCGTTTAAGCTACGCGGCCAGCGTATTTTCCGCATGGCGCCGATTCACCATCACTATGAACTCAAAGGGTGGCCGGAGCCGCGCGTTATCGTGCGCTTCTGGATTATTTCGCTGATGCTGGTGCTGATTGGCCTGGCGACGCTGAAGGTGCGTTAATCATGGCAGATTATCAGGGTAAGAAAGTTGTCATTATCGGGCTGGGCCTGACGGGGTTGTCCTGTGTGGCATTCTTTATGGCGCGCGGCGTAACGCCGCGCGTCATGGATACCCGTCTGTCGCCGCCGGGGCTTGATAAGCTGCCGCAGGAGGTTGAATACCATACCGGTAGCCTGAACGATGCCTGGCTAATGGATGCGGATCTGATCGTTGCAAGCCCTGGTGTTGCGCTGGCAACGCCCGCGCTGAGCGAGGCCGCTGAGGCCGGCGTGGAGATTGTTGGCGATATTGAACTGTTCTGCCGTGAAGCGCATGCGCCGATCGTTGCGATCACAGGGTCGAATGGCAAAAGCACCGTGACGAAACTGGTAGGCGAAATGGCGGAAGCGGCGGGCGTAAGCGTGGGCGTGGGCGGCAATATCGGCCTCCCGGCGTTGATGCTGTTGGATTCGTCATGTGAGCTTTATGTGCTGGAACTGTCCAGCTTCCAGTTGGAGACGACCTACAGCCTGAAAGCGGTTGCGGCCACGGTGTTGAACGTGACGGAAGATCATATGGATCGCTACCCGTCCGGCCTTCAACAGTACCGGGACGCCAAGCTGAGAATCTATGAAAATGCGCAGGCTTGCGTGGTCAACGCCGATGATGCATTGACGATGCCGGTACGCGGCGCTGATGCGCGCTGTATTAGTTTTGGCGTTGATGTTGGCGATTACCACCTCAATCACCAGCAGGGCGAAACCTGGCTGCGGGTGAAAGGGGAAAAGGTGCTGAATGTTAAAGAAATGAAGTTGACCGGCCAGCACAACTACACCAATGCGCTGGCGGCGCTGGCGCTGGCGGATGCCGCTGGCCTGCCGCGCGCCAGTAGCCTTAAGGCGCTAACGACCTTTAACGGCCTGGCGCATCGCTTTCAGCTAGCGCTGGACAGAAACGGCGTGCGCTGGATTAATGATTCTAAAGCCACTAACGTGGGCAGCACCGTCGCTGCGCTGAACGGGCTTAAGGTTGACGGTACGCTACATCTGTTGCTGGGGGGAGATGGAAAAGCCGCAGATTTTTCTCCGCTGAGCCGATATGTACAGGGCAATAACGTTCGCCTGTACTGTTTCGGTCGCGACAGAGCCGAACTTGCGGCGCTGCGCCCGGATAGCGCAGAACAAACAGAGACGCTGGAGCAGGCTATGCGCCTTATTGCACAGCGCGTATCCGCGGGGGATATGGTGCTGCTGTCACCGGCCTGCGCCAGTCTCGATCAGTTTAAAAACTTTGAACAGCGTGGCGAGCGATTCGCTCAACTGGCCAGGGAGCTTGGCTAATGCGCTTAACCCTCCCACGCCTGAGACTGCCGCATATACCAGGACGCGCGATCCTGGCCTGGCTGTTTACGCGCCTTAAGGGGTGGGCGACGCAATCGCGTGACGCCGATGACAGCATGGTGCTCTACGATCGCACCCTGCTGTGGTTGACGTTCGGGCTGGCGGCTATCGGTTTTATCATGGTGACCTCGGCGTCGATGCCGGTCGGCCAGCGTCTGGCAAACGATCCTTTTTTGTTCGCCAGGCGTGACGGATTTTACATTTTGCTGGCGTTTGCGCTGGCGGTTATCACGCTGCGTTTGCCAATGGATTTCTGGCAGCGTTACAGCGCGCCGATGTTGATTGCGGCGATTGGCATGCTGGTTGTCGTTCTGGTGGTTGGCAACTCAGTAAACGGCGCGTCGCGCTGGATCTCGCTGGGGCCGCTACGTATTCAGCCTGCGGAATTTACTAAGCTTGCGCTGTTTTGCTACCTGGCGAACTACCTGGTGCGCAAGGTGGATGAAGTGCGTAATAACATCCGCGGCTTTTTAAAGCCGATGGGCGTGATTTTGATGCTGGCTGTGCTGCTGCTGGCGCAGCCGGATCTCGGCACTGTCGTGGTGCTGTTTGTCACAACGCTGGCCATGCTGTTTCTGGCCGGGGCTAAGCTTTGGCAGTTTTTGGCAATTATTGGTATGGGCATTGCGGCAGTTGTGCTGCTTATCCTCGCTGAACCCTATCGTATGCGTCGTGTTACCTCTTTCTGGAACCCGTGGAATGATCCGTTTGGCAGCGGTTATCAGTTAACGCAGTCGCTGATGGCGTTTGGCCGAGGCGAATTATGGGGCCAGGGGCTGGGTAATTCGGTGCAAAAGCTGGAATATCTGCCGGAAGCGCATACTGATTTTATCTTCTCCATTATTGGGGAAGAACTGGGATATATCGGTGTGGTACTGGCGCTTTTGATGGTATTCTTCGTCGCTTTTCGCGCAATGACGATAGGGCGGCGGGCGCTGGAGATGGATCAGCGTTTCGCCGGCTTTTTGTCCTGCTCTATCGGTATCTGGTTTAGCTTCCAGGCGCTGGTGAATGTTGGCGCCGCCGCAGGCATGCTGCCTACCAAGGGGCTGACGCTGCCGTTAATCAGCTACGGCGGTTCAAGCCTGCTTATCATGTCTACGGCGATTATGATGCTGCTGCGCATTGATTATGAAACGCGTCTGGCGAAAGCGCAGGCGTTTACGAGGGGCGTAAGATGACGAAGCGATTAATGGTGATGGCTGGCGGAACAGGCGGGCACGTATTTCCCGGCCTGGCCGTTGCTCACCATTTAATGGCGCAGGGGTGGCAGGTCCGTTGGCTGGGCACTGCCGACCGTATGGAAGCGGATTTGGTTCCAGAACATGGAATTGATATTGATTTTATTCGTATTTCCGGCCTGCGCGGCAAAGGCGTGAAAGCGCTGTTGTTGGCGCCGGTGCGTATATTTAACGCCTGGCGACAGGCCCGCGCCATTATGAAGCGTTTCCAGCCGGACGTGGTGCTGGGCATGGGAGGATACGTATCCGGACCGGGCGGGCTGGCGGCGCGATCGCTGGGCATTCCGGTGGTCTTGCATGAACAAAACGGTATCGCCGGATTAACCAATAAATGGCTGGCGAAAATCGCCACCAAAGTGATGCAGGCGTTTCCTGGCGCCTTTGCGGACGCGGAAGTGGTGGGAAATCCGGTGCGCGCTGATGTGCTGGCGCTGCCTGAACCGCAGGTGCGCTACGCCAATCGCGAAGGCCCGATACGGGTGCTGGTGATTGGCGGCTCTCAGGGCGCGCGCGTTTTGAACCAGACAATGCCGCAGGTGGCCGGGCGATTAGGCGCGCGTATTAGCGTGTGGCATCAGACGGGTAAAGGCGCGTTGTCGGTTGTTCAGGATGCCTATGCCGCCGCCGGTCAGCCGCAGCATAAGCTTACCGAATTTATTGATGATATGGCCGCAGCCTGGGGCTGGGCGGATGTTGTCGTTTGCCGCTCGGGCGCGCTGACGGTAAGCGAAATCGCCGCAGCAGGACTGCCCGCGATTTTTGTTCCATTCCAGCACAAAGATCGCCAGCAGTACTGGAATGCGCTACCGCTGGAAAAAGCTGGCGCCGCGAAGATTTTTGAGCAGCCGCAGTTTAATGCGGATGTTGTAGCGCAAACGCTGGAAAACTGGGATCGCCCCGCACTGCTGGCGATGGCGCGGCGCGCGCGCGGCGGCATGTTTGGATGCGACCGAGCGTGTCGCTAACGCGGTTAGCGAAGCGGCGAAAGCATAATTTTTTTCTGAGCGCCCTTTTTTGCGCTCTTAGCTATCAGAGGGTAAGGCAGCGATACGCTGCAGATTAAAGATGAATACTCAACAACTGGCGAAATTGCGTTCAATCGTGCCCGAGATGCGCCGCGTCCGGCATATACACTTTGTGGGCATAGGCGGAGCCGGAATGGGCGGTATCGCTGAGGTGCTCGCAAACGAAGGGTATCTGATTAGCGGTTCCGATCTGGCGCCGAACCCGGTTACGCAACAGTTGTCGCAGCTCGGCGCCACTATTTATTTCAATCATCGTCCGGAAAATGTGCGTGATGCCAGCGTTGTGGTGGCCTCCAGCGCAATATCGCAGGATAACCCGGAGATTGTCGCCGCTCATGAGCTGCGTATTCCGGTTATCCGCCGTGCCGAAATGCTGGCTGAGCTGATGCGCTATCGCTATGGCATCGCCATTGCCGGCACCCACGGTAAAACCACGACGACTGCGATGGTATCCAGCATTTATGCTGAGGCCGGGCTGGATCCCACCTTCGTCAACGGCGGGCTGGTGAAGTCCGCCGGCACGCACGCACGCCTCGGTCATAGCCGCTATCTGATAGCCGAAGCGGATGAAAGCGACGCGTCTTTTTTGCACCTTCAGCCGATGGTGGCCGTTGTGACCAATATTGAAGCCGATCACATGGATACCTACCAGGGCGACTTCGAAAACCTCAAGCAGACGTTTATCAATTTCCTGCACAACCTGCCGTTCTATGGCCGTGCGGTAATGTGCGTGGATGATAATGTCATCCGTGAACTGTTGGCGCGTGTAGGTCGTCAGATAACGACCTACGGCTTCAGCGATGATGCGGACGTGCGAATTGAAGATTACCGCCAGACGGGGGCGCAGAGCTTCTTTACGCTGGCGCGTCACGATAAGCCGCAACTGCGCGTTCGGCTGAACGCGCCCGGCCGTCATAATGCGCTGAATGCCGCAGCGGCAGTGGCGGTGGCGACGGAAGAAAATATCGATGATGCCGCAATTTTGCGCGCGCTGGAAAGTTTCCAGGGGACCGGTCGTCGCTTTGATTTCCTTGGCGAGTATCCGCTGGAGCCGGTTAACGGCAAAAGCGGGAGCGCGATGCTGGTGGATGATTACGGCCATCATCCGACCGAAGTCGACGCCACCATCAAGGCGGCGCGGGCAGGCTGGCCGGAAAAAAATCTGGTCATGATCTTCCAGCCGCATCGTTATACGCGCACGCGCGATCTTTATGACGACTTCGCCAACGTGCTGACTCAGGTTGACGCGCTGCTGATGCTGGACGTGTATGCGGCAGGCGAAACTCCCATCCCAGGCGCCGACAGCCGTTCGCTGTGCCGGACGATTCGCGGGCGTGGAAAAGTCGATCCGATACTGGTTCCCGACGCGGAAACGGTTGCTGAAATGCTTGCGCCTGTTTTGACGGGAAATGATTTGATTTTGGTTCAGGGTGCGGGGAACGTCGGTAAAATTGCAAAAAAATTAGCTGAAACTAAACTGCAAACGCAAACTCAGGGGGAAGACCGGAATGGCTGATAAAGTTGCGGTCCTGCTGGGCGGTACTTCCGCTGAGCGCGAGGTGTCTTTACAGTCCGGCAGCGCGGTGCTGGCAGGGCTTAAAGAGGCGGGTGTAGACGCTTATGCCGTCGATCCGCGCGAGGTGCCGGTCACGGCGCTAAAAGATGAGGGGTACGATAAAGTTTTCATCGCGCTGCACGGCCGCGGCGGCGAAGACGGTACTTTGCAGGCGATTCTGGAATATCAGAATTTGCCTTATACCGGCAGCGGCGTGATGGCGTCGGCGGTGACGATGGATAAGTTGCGCACCAAGCTTTTATGGCAGGGCGCGGGGTTGCCGGTTGCGAATGCCGTTGCGCTTAATCGCCGCGATGGCTTTAGCGCAGATGCGGCGCTTGAGATTGCGGCATTGGGGATGCCGGTTATCGTTAAACCGAGCCGCGAGGGGTCAAGCGTCGGGATGTCTAAAGTCGATACGGCGGACAGGCTGGCCGAGGCGCTTGAACTGGCGTTTCAGCATGATGATGAAGTCCTGGTCGAAAAATGGCTGAGCGGCCCGGAGTTTACCGTCGCGGTGCTGGGCGATGAGATTTTGCCCTCTGTCCGGATTCAGCCGGCAGGCGTGTTTTACGATTATGAGGCGAAGTATCTCTCCGACGACACACAGTATTTCTGTCCGGCTGGCCTGAGCGAAGCGCAGGAAGCGGCCTTACAGGCGCTGGCGCGCAAAGCCTGGCAGGTTCTGGGGTGCAGCGGCTGGGGGCGCGTGGATGTAATGATGGACAGTAACGGCGAGTTTTACTTGCTTGAAGTGAATACCGCGCCGGGAATGACCAGCCACAGTCTGGTGCCGATGGCGGCACGCCAGGCGGGAATGAGCTTCTCGCAACTGGTTGTACGTATTCTGGCGCTGGCGGGCTGATATGTCTCAGGCGGCCCTTAACGTGCGTACCCGCGAGGACGATAACTTCTCGCGCCGCAGTAACGGTACGCGCCTGGCGGGGATTATTTTTTTGCTGGCGGTGGTTGTAACCATGCTGGTGGGCGCATTGATGGTCATAAACTGGATGAATGACGCGCAGCGTCTTCCTCTGTCGAGGCTGGTGCTGACCGGCGAGCGTCACTACACGCGTAATGACGATATCCGCCAGTCGATACTGGCGCTGGGCGCGCCCGGTACATTCATGACCCAGGATGTGAACGTCATACAGCAGCAGATTGAGCGCCTGCCCTGGATTAAGCAGGCGAGCGTCAGAAAACAGTGGCCGGACGAATTGAAGATTCATCTGGTTGAATATGTCCCTTTGGCGCGCTGGAATGACCAGCACATGGTGGATGTCGATGGAAATGCTTTCAGCGTGCCCGCTGCGCGAACCCGCAGGCAGCTTTTGCCAATGCTGTATGGCCCGGAAGGCAGCGAAAAAGAGGTGCTGGAAGGATATCGGACGATGAGCGAAGCGCTGGCGAAGGGGCGGTTCACGCTTACAGAGGCGGCAATGACCGCGCGTCGCTCCTGGATGTTAACGCTTAATAACAATATTAAGCTCAACCTTGGGCGCGGCGATACGATGAAACGTCTGAATCGGTTTATAGAGCTCTATCCGGTTTTGCAACAGCAGGCGCGGGTTGACGGTAAAATTATTCGCTACGTTGACCTACGCTATGATTCAGGCGCTGCGGTAGGTTGGGCTCCAGCCCCCGTTGAGGATCTTAATCAGCAACAGAATCAGGTACAGGCAGAGTAACGATGATCAAATCGACGGACAGAAAACTGGTAGTAGGACTGGAGATCGGCACAGCGAAAGTGGCCGCTTTGGTAGGGGAAATTCTGCCCGACGGTATCGTTAATATTATTGGCGTGGGCAGTTGCCCGTCGCGCGGTATGGACAAAGGCGGCGTTAACGATCTGGAATCGGTGGTGAAATGCGTACAGCGCGCCATCGATCAGGCTGAGCTGATGGCCGACTGCCAGATATCTTCAGTGTATCTGGCGCTCTCGGGTAAGCATATTAGCTGCCAGAATGAGATAGGCATGGTGCCTATCTCTGAAGAGGAAGTGACGCAGGAGGACGTTGAGAATGTCGTCCACACGGCGAAATCAGTCCGCGTGCGCGATGAACATCGCGTCCTTCACGTTATACCGCAGGAATATGCGATCGATTATCAGGAAGGTATTAAAAATCCGGTAGGGCTTTCCGGTGTTCGTATGCAGGCAAAAGTGCACCTGATCACATGTCATAACGATATGGCGAAAAACATTGTTAAAGCCGTTGAACGATGTGGTCTAAAAGTTGACCAACTCATTTTCGCAGGGCTTGCGTCGAGTTATTCCGTTCTGACCGAAGATGAGCGCGAGCTGGGCGTCTGCGTTGTTGATATCGGCGGTGGTACAATGGATATCGCCGTCTATACCGGCGGCGCGTTGCGCCATACTAAAGTTATCCCTTATGCGGGTAACGTGGTGACCAGCGATATCGCCTATGCTTTCGGTACGCCGCCAAGCGACGCTGAAGCCATTAAAGTACGCCACGGATGCGCGCTGGGCTCGCTGGTCGGCAAGGACGAAAGCGTGGAAGTGCCAAGTGTGGGC
Source organism: Tenebrionibacter intestinalis (assembly GCF_016632365.1). Taxonomy (GTDB): domain Bacteria; phylum Pseudomonadota; class Gammaproteobacteria; order Enterobacterales; family Enterobacteriaceae; genus Tenebrionibacter; species Tenebrionibacter intestinalis. The sequence continues at coordinate 50,400 of NZ_JAEPBH010000002.1, forward strand.
GGCCGCCCTCCGCGCAGTCTGCAGCGTCAGACGCTGGCCGAGGTGATAGAGCCGCGCTATACCGAGCTGCTTAATCTTGTGAATGAGGAGATTTTGCAGCTTCAGGAGCAACTGCGCCAGCAGGGCGTGAAGCACCATCTGGCGGCAGGAATTGTTCTTACCGGCGGCGCAGCGCAGATTGAAGGCCTGGCGGCCTGCGCGCAGCGCGTGTTCCATACGCAGGTTCGTATTGGGCAGCCGTTGAATATTACCGGGCTGACGGATTATGCCCAGGAGCCGTACTACTCCACTGCGGTAGGTTTGCTGCACTACGGGAAAGAAACCCACCTCAGCGGTGAAGCGGAAGTGGAAAAACGGGCCTCTGTCGGCTCGTGGGTAAAGCGAGTTAATAGTTGGTTGAGAAAAGAATTTTAATTATTTAAGAGATCCTGAAATTTGGCGATCTCATGCAACAGGCACAAAACGGAGAGAAACTATGTTTGAACCTATGGAACTGACCAACGACGCGGTGATTAAAGTCATCGGCGTCGGCGGCGGCGGCGGCAACGCCGTAGAGCACATGGTGCGCGAGCGCATTGAAGGTGTAGAGTTCTTTGCGGTGAATACAGACGCTCAGGCGCTGCGTAAGACAGCGGTTGGCCAGACGATTCAGATTGGCAACGGTATTACTAAAGGTCTGGGCGCCGGCGCAAACCCGGAAGTAGGGCGCAATGCGGCAGACGAAGACCGTGAAGCGCTGCGCGCGGCGCTTGAAGGGGCCGATATGGTATTTATCGCCGCAGGTATGGGCGGCGGTACCGGTACCGGCGCGGCGCCTGTTGTGGCTGAAGTGGCCAAAGATCTGGGCATTCTGACCGTTGCTGTGGTAACCAAACCGTTTAACTTCGAAGGCAAAAAGCGCATGGCCTTCGCAGAACAGGGCATCAGCGAATTATCCAAACATGTGGATTCTCTGATTACCATCCCTAACGATAAGCTGCTCAAGGTGCTGGGCCGCGGCATTTCGCTGCTCGATGCGTTCGGCGCGGCAAACGACGTGCTCAAGGGCGCAGTGCAGGGGATTGCCGAACTGATAACCCGCCCGGGGTTGATGAATGTCGACTTCGCCGATGTGCGCACGGTTATGTCGGAAATGGGTTACGCCATGATGGGGTCCGGCGTGGCGCAGGGTGAAGACCGCGCGGAGGAAGCGGCTGAAATGGCGATTTCCAGCCCGCTGTTGGAGGATATCGATCTTTCCGGCGCGCGCGGCGTGCTGGTCAACATTACTGCGGGCTTTGACCTGCGTCTGGATGAATTCGAAACGGTGGGGAACACTATTCGCGCCTTTGCCTCTGATAACGCAACCGTGGTTATTGGTACCTCCCTCGATCCGGAAATGAATGACGAACTGCGCGTGACCGTTGTTGCTACCGGTATCGGTATGGATAAGCGCCCGGAAATCACGCTGGTGACAAATAAGCAGCAGGTTCAGCCGCAGGGTATAGACAGGTTCCAGCCGCACGGCATGGCGCCATTAAGCCAGGAGCAGAAATCCGTGGCGAAAGTGGTGAACGATAGCAGTGCGCAAACGGCGAAAGAGCCTGATTACCTGGATATTCCGGCGTTTTTGCGTAAGCAGGCGGATTAAGAATAAACTGGAAGTTGGGGTTTCTCGCTCTTTGTGCTAAACTGCCCCGCCGGCGGTAATATAGACTGTCGGTTGGATGAGTAATTTGGCGAGATTATACGATGATCAAACAAAGGACATTAAAACGTATCGTTCAGGCGACTGGCGTCGGGCTTCATACCGGCAAAAAGGTCACGCTGACGTTACGCCCTGCGCCGGCGAATACCGGGGTCATCTATCGTCGCACAGACTTGAATCCACCGGTCGATTTTCCGGCAGATGCAAAATCAGTGCGGGATACAATGCTCTGTACTTGCCTGGTTAACGAGCATGATGTACGGATTTCTACCGTAGAGCATCTTAATGCCGCCCTCGCAGGGCTGGGGATCGACAACATCATCGTTGAAGTTGATGCGCCAGAAATTCCCATTATGGACGGCAGCGCTGCGCCGTTTGTTTATCTGCTGCTGGATGCCGGCGTTGATGAACTGAACGTTGCGAAGAAATTCGTGCGCATTAAGGAAGCGGTTCGCGTAGAGGACGGCGACAAGTGGGCTGAGTTCAGGCCGTATAATGGTTTTACGCTCGATTTTACTATCGACTTTAACCATCCGGCGATTGATTCCAGCAGCCAGCGCTATCGCATGAACTTCTCCGCAGACGCCTTTATGCGCCAGATCAGCCGTGCGCGCACCTTCGGTTTTATGCGCGATATCGAATACCTGCAGTCACGCGGCCTGTGCCTGGGCGGTAGTTTTGACTGCGCTATCGTGGTGGACGATTATCGTGTGCTGAACGAAGATGGCCTGCGTTTTGAAGATGAATTCGTTCGTCATAAAATGCTGGATGCCATCGGCGATTTGTTCATGTGCGGTCACAATATTATTGGCGCGTTTACCGCTTATAAATCGGGTCATGCGCTTAATAATAAACTGCTTCAGGCTGTCCTGGCGAAACAGGAAGCCTGGGAGTTTGCGACCTTTGAAGACGAAGCCGAACTTCCGGTTGCTTTCAAAGCGCCTTCTATCGTAATGGCGTGACTGGCGTATCCATTACGCCGCCGCGCATAAAATGGCTGGTTAGCCTGGCGTTCTCTCCGTCCGGGTTGACTGGCCTTTTTTTATTTTTATACCGAAAATCTTTTCTCCTGACTGCGGCTCTGCGCGCGCTGGCGGTTGATTTTGCGAGTTAACTTCTGCGTTTGATGATTCCTGATGCCGCCTGTCGGGATTGATGGTAATATCAGGCGAATTTATCGTTATGGACTACGGTGTTTCTGACTTCTGGTGAAGCTGTGACAGGAATTTTTACTCGCTGGCGACAACTCGGTATTCGCTATTTCTGGCCACATCTCCTGTTGGGGATGGTTGCGGCCAGTTTTGGTTTGCCTGCGCTTAGCAATAATTCCGGCCATTCCACCCCTTCAGAAACCGCGGCCAGTAACGCCGAACGTCGTATTGCTGTCCGGTTCGATAGCCTGGCGCTGTTGCAACAGGAAAATAGCCGGCGTGCTTCGTTCAGCGTGGATTACTGGCATCAACATGCTATCCGTACGGTTATCCGCCACCTTTCTTTCGCGTTAACGCCCCAAACGCTGCCTGCAGCTAAAGCGTCTTCTTCGCTTCAGGAACAGCACCTTGCGCTGCTGGATACGCTCAGCGCGTTGTTAACGCAGCCGCGTAAGCTCCCGCTAACGTCTTCGTTGCAGACTGATGCTGCGCCTGAATCCGGCGGCCACGGCTACAGCGTCATTCACTGGCTCAACCAGACTCAGGGCATCCGCGCCGGGCCTGCAGACCTCAGCTAATTATACTTCTGGTCTTTTTATTTCTTTTTTCATGACCTCAAAAAGCTGAGGCGTTTGAGATTTTATTATGCTTATCAAAATGTTAACTAAAGTGTTCGGCAGCCGCAACGATCGCACTCTGCGCCGTATGCGTAAAATTGTTTCAAAAATAAACGCTATGGAGTCAGAGCTGGAAAAGCTGTCTGACGACGAACTAAAAGCGAAAACGGCAGAGTTCCGCGCGCGCCTGGCAAAAGGCGATACGGTTGAAAGCCTGCTGCCTGAAGCGTTCGCCGTTGTACGTGAAGCAAGTAAGCGCGTTTTTGGTATGCGTCACTTCGACGTACAGTTGATGGGCGGCATGGTGCTTAACGATCGCTGTATTGCGGAAATGCGCACGGGTGAAGGTAAAACCCTGACCGCAACGCTGCCCGCCTACCTGAATGCGCTGAGCGGTAAAGGGGTGCATGTCGTTACCGTTAACGATTATCTTGCGCAGCGTGACGCTGAAAACAATCGCCCGTTGTTTGAGTTTTTGGGCATGACGGTTGGCATCAACCTGCCGGGTATGCCTGCGCCGGCTAAACGTGAAGCCTATGCCGCGGATATAACCTATGGCACCAACAACGAATACGGTTTTGATTATTTGCGCGATAACATGGCATTTAGCCCGGAAGAGCGCGTACAGCGTAAGCTGCATTACGCGCTGGTGGATGAAGTTGACTCCATCCTGATTGATGAAGCCCGTACGCCGCTCATCATTTCCGGCCCGGCGGAGGATAGCTCCGACCTGTACCGTCAGGTGGACAAAATTATCCCCCGTCTGGTGCGTCAGGAAAAAGAAGACTCCGACACTTTCCAGGGGGAGGGCCACTTCTCCGTAGACGAAAAATCCCGCCAGGTGAACCTGACTGAACGTGGTCTGGTGTTGGTTGAAGAGCTATTGGTGCAGGAAGGCATTATGGAAGAAGGCGAATCGCTCTATTCGCCGAACAATATCATGCTGATGCACCATGTGACCGCTGCGTTGCGCGCGCATGCGCTGTTTACTCGTGACGTTGACTATATCGTTAAAGACGGCGAGGTCATCATTGTAGACGAACATACGGGCCGAACCATGCAGGGCCGCCGTTGGTCTGATGGTTTGCACCAGGCAGTGGAAGCGAAAGAAGGCGTACAAATCCAGAATGAAAACCAGACGCTGGCGTCCATTACCTTTCAGAACTACTTTCGTCTTTATGAGAAGCTTGCCGGCATGACCGGTACGGCGGATACCGAAGCCTTCGAATTTAGCTCTATCTACAAGCTCGATACAATCGTTGTGCCGACTAACCGCCCGATGGTCCGTAAAGATCTTGCCGACCTTGTCTATATGACCGAGGCTGAAAAATTTGCGGCGATTATTGAAGACATCAAGGAGCGTACTGCTAGGGGCCAGCCGGTGTTGGTGGGGACGATTTCTATTGAGAAATCTGAACTGGTGTCTGGCGCGCTTGAGCAGGCGGGTATCAGGCATAATGTGCTGAATGCTAAATTTCATGCCCATGAGGCTGAAATTGTTGCTCAGGCAGGTTACCCGTCAACGGTAACGATCGCCACTAATATGGCCGGTCGTGGTACCGATATCGTATTGGGCGGTAGCTGGCAGGCTGAAATTGCGCAGCTTGAAAATCCAGGTGAAGAACAGATTGCAGAGATTAAAGCGCAATGGCAAAAACGTCATGATGCGGTGCTGAAAGCCGGGGGTTTACACATTATCGGCACTGAGCGTCATGAGTCGCGCCGTATTGATAACCAGCTACGCGGCCGTTCTGGCCGTCAGGGCGATACGGGCTCTTCACGCTTCTATCTGTCGATGGAAGATGCCCTGATGCGTATTTTCGCCTCCGATCGTGTGTCTAATATGATGCGTAAGTTGGGTATGAAACCGGGTGAGGCAATTGAGCATCCCTGGGTCACCAAAGCTATCGCCAACGCGCAGCGTAAAGTTGAAAGCCGTAACTTTGATATCCGTAAGCAGTTGCTGGAGTATGACGACGTGGCGAACGATCAGCGCCGCGCTATTTACACCCAGCGTAACGAACTGCTGGACGTTGCCGATGTGAGCGAAACCATTAACAGCATTCGTGAAGATGTGTTCAAAGCGACCATCGATAGCTATATCCCGCCGCAGTCGCTTGAAGAGATGTGGGATATCCCGGGCCTACAGGCGCGTCTGGAAAACGATTTTGATTTGGCGTTGCCGATTGCACAGTGGCTGGACAAGGAACCTGAACTGCATGAAGAAACGCTGCGTGAGCGTATTCTGGAACAGGCGAATGAGGTATACCGGAACAAAGAAGAAATGGTGGGCGCTGAAGCCATGCGCCATTTTGAAAAAGGGGTGATGCTGCAAACGCTCGATTCGCTCTGGAAAGAACATCTGGCGGCGATGGACTACCTGCGTCAGGGGATACATCTGCGCGGTTATGCGCAAAAAGATCCGAAGCAGGAATATAAGCGTGAATCTTTCGCAATGTTTGCCGCAATGCTGGAATCCCTGAAATATGAAGTGATAAGCACGCTGAGCAAGGTTCAGGTGCGTATGCCGGAAGAAGTTGAAGTAATGGAACAGCAGCGTCGCGAAGAGGCGGAGCGCCTGGCGCAGATGCAGCAGTTTAGCCATCAGGAAGATGATGCGCTGGCGGCGCAAGAGCTTGCCGCTCGTACCGGCGATCGTAAAGTGGGGCGTAACGATCCGTGTCCTTGCGGTTCCGGTAAAAAATACAAGCAGTGTCACGGCCGCTTAAGCTAAGAAGAAAAGCGAGATCAGGGCGCAGCGCGCTGCGCCCGCAGATTGTCATCAAAGAGGATAAAAGCGGGGTTTTGTCCTCTTTTTTTTCAGGTGAAAATCAAGGCCTTGATTTTAGTCGTGTATTTTTCTGATTTTTTGGGGGCGAAGCCGCGCGTATCGGCGTTTGTTAACCGTCTCAGCGCGCAGCGCCCCTTTTTCCGGGACAGAAACAATGAAAAAACTGAATATCGCAGCGGGCATTATTCGCAATACTCAGGGCGAAATTTTTCTGACCCGTCGCGCTGCTGATGCCCATATGGCCAATAAACTTGAGTTTCCGGGTGGAAAGATTGAAGCCGGGGAGACGCCAGAGCAGGCGCTGGTGCGCGAGCTACAGGAAGAAACGGGGATTATCGCAACGGGGTATTCGCTCTATGAGGCGTGCGCGCATGCATTTTCCGATCGTCACATTAACCTGTGGTTTTTTATAGTTGAGCAGTGGCAGGGCGAGCCCTGGGGAAAAGAAGGACAACCGGGAATGTGGGTTGCGCAGCACGCGCTACAGGCGGATGCTTTCCCCCCCGCTAACCTTAGCGTGATTGAACGGTTACTGGCTGAAGCAATGTGAGCGTGCCTGCCACGTTAATAACAAAGCGGGAAAAACGCAGTTTTCCCCTCTTTGCTGGCTTTACTGGACATCAATGCGTTGATTTTCCTGCCATACCGGACGAAAACATTCGGCCTGGCGTTTTTCATCAGTCTGGCAGGCGCGCGCGTTCTGCTTTATTGCGGATTATCCGACTCGCTCCAGCCGTCGCTGTCTGATAAATCGCCCTGACTGGGGATGCGTTTTTCTTCCGCCGCCCATTCACCGAGATCGATGAGCTGGCAGCGCTTGCTGCAAAACGGGCGAAACGGGCTGTTTTTATCCCAGATAACGGTTTTACCGCAGCAAGGGCAGTTGACTGTGGTGATATCAGACATTATCCCTCCTTAACAGCAGGCGAGTTCAAAATCGAGGCGTTCGGGCACTGCGCCATTTTCGCTATCCAGCGGTAAAAAGCGTATAGCGAAGCGGCTTTTATGCCCGGAAATCTGCGGATAAAGCGCGTCATCTGCGGACATCTGTAGCCGCAGCAGATCGGCGTCTTCGCCGTTATCCTGATAAAAACCGTTAAGGCTGGTGTGCTTGCGCAGCGGTGAAGCGTTACGAATCAAATCCAGCAGCATGTTCAGCGGTTGCCTGATGGGGTCAAGCGAATTTCGCCACTGCGCGACCTGCTCATCGCGCAGGTGCTGCGCGAGGGCAAGCCAGATATGCAGGGTAGGCAGATCAAAGCTGCAACACCCGCCGGGAATACTCAGGCGTTGGCGTACCAGCGCAATCATCTTGTCTTCACGCAGGATCTGGCCCGGGCGCGGCGCTGACATCAACCTGCTGCCCAGTTCACGCAATTGTGTCGCTAATTGCTGAATGCGCTGCGTATCTGCGCCGGGTACATCGGCCCAACTGTTAAGTTTACGCTGTTGGCGCTCAAGTTCTTTCAGGATTTCAGTTCGTATTTCTCCGCGCTCGAATACGTCGAGCAAGTCGCTGACGCTGCGGAAAAAGTTCAGTGCGCTGGCGTGGTCGCGAACCGGTAGCTGGGCTTCCATCTGCGTTAATAAAAATTCCATGCGTAGCCAGGTACGCATTTTTTCATTAAGAGGATGCTCAAAAAGAACGTAAGGGTGCATTAATTTTTTTCCTGTGCTGCGGCCTGCGCGGCCAGCGTCAGATAGCGCTGGTGCAGGCTGGCGACTTCCGCAATGGCAGACTGCGGCTCACCGTCATTATTAATGATATCGTCTGCCGCGGCCAGGCGTTCCTCTCGGGTAGCCTGAGCCGCAATAATTTTTTGTGCCTGCTCAAGTGAAACGCCGTCGCGCTTTATTGTTCGCGCCAGTTGGGTTGCCACAGACACATCCACGACCAGTATGCGATCGGCTTTAGCGCTCAGGTTGTTTTCTACCAGCAACGGCACTACCCATATAACGTAAGGCGACGACGCAGAGGCGATATATTCCTGTGTTTGCTGCTGTATCAGTGGGTGAAGCAGTGCGTTAAGCCACGCTTTTTCGGCTGTCTGGATGAAAATCAATTCCCGCAGACGGCGGCGATTAAGGCTGCCGTCAGGTAAAAGCATATCAGCGCCAAAATGTTCAACAATGGCGCGCAGCGCCGGTTTACCCGGCTCAACGACCTGACGCGCAATGATATCCGCATCAATAACGGCGATCCCTGAACGGGCAAAGGCGTCGGCAATGGTGCTTTTTCCGCTGCCGATACCGCCCGTTAAAGCGACCGTATAGACCATAATGTTATTATCCTGAATTCTGCCAGCCGAATGTTACGCGCATAGCGCCGTTATCGCGCGCTCTGTGGTTGCTGCGCAGCATCAGGCGGCCCGGTCTGGCATTGTTGAGGTAAATTTTCGGGATTGTAGCGTAAAAAAGCTGCTTTTCGCAGTCTTGCGGCTGCAATATTAGTGCGTATGATAGCGTCACTGGAGTTGGCCCCTATGCCGCCGATATTGTTAATGCGATTGTCGCCACTAAATCCAGGAATCCTCACATGCGTATCGAAGAAGATTTAAAGTTAGGCTTCAAAGATGTTCTTATCCGCCCCAAACGTTCTACGCTGAAAAGCCGCTCTGAAGTTGAGCTTGAGCGCGAGTTCGTTTTTAAACATGCTGGCGTCTCGTGGGCCGGCGTACCGATTATTGCAGCCAATATGGATACGGTGGGGACTTTCCGTATGGCGCAGGCGCTGGCTGGCTTTGGCATTCTGACAGCGGTGCATAAGCACTATAGCGTGGAGGACTGGCAGGGTTTTATTCAGTCTGTTACGCAGGATGTTTTACAGCATGTCATGGTTTCTACCGGCACGTCCGATGCGGATTTCTCCAAAACCAAAGCGATTCTCGCGCTTTCGCCTGCGCTGAAATTCATTTGTATTGATGTTGCCAATGGCTATTCCGAGCATTTCGTGCAGTTTGTCAGCAAAGCACGTGAGGCGTGGCCGGATAAGGTTATCTGCGCAGGTAATGTAGTGACGGGGGAGATGTGTGAAGAGCTGATCCTTTCCGGTGCGGATATTGTTAAGGTTGGCATTGGCCCTGGCTCGGTATGCACCACGCGCGTTAAAACCGGCGTGGGTTATCCGCAGCTTTCCGCCGTTATTGAATGCGCTGATGCAGCGCATGGCCTCGGCGGCCAGATTGTCAGCGATGGCGGCTGCACTATGCCTGGTGATGTGGCTAAGGCCTTTGGCGGCGGCGCAGACTTTGTGATGCTTGGCGGTATGCTGGCCGGTCATGATGAAAGCGGTGGTAAGGTTGTGGAAGAAAACGGTGAAAAATTCATGCTGTTTTATGGAATGAGTTCCGAATCAGCAATGAATCGCCACGTTGGCGGCGTTGCGGACTACCGTGCGGCTGAAGGCAAAACGGTTCGCCTGCCGCTGCGTGGACCGGTGGAGAACACCGCCCGCGATATTCTTGGCGGTTTGCGTTCAGCCTGTACCTATGTTGGCGCATCACGCCTGAAAGAGTTGACCAAACGCACGACGTTTATCCGCGTTCAGGAGCAGGAAAATCGGGTATTTAACGGCCTCTGACGCAGGCTATGATTATACCTTTCCAGAGCGGCGCGCGGCAGGCGCGCCGCTTTTATTCCCTGACACAATCTGCCTGTTACCGTATCTTTCACTTTGTTTTTTATCCGCATAGCCAGTAACTGTAGTCTGTGTTTTAACTTAACCCTCCGATTTACGCGCAGGCGGGGGAAAACACTTCGTGGCCGGTTGCGCGTTTTCCCTAAATCATCAGCCCATACTCATTGCTTCGCCAAGCTGAAAAATAGGTAGATACATTGCTATGACAAGTGTGCCCGTAACTCCCCCCATAACGAGCATCATGACAGGTTCCAGCGCGGCGGCAAGGCCGTCTGCGCGTTCTTGCGTTCGCCCGGTATGCCAGTCAGCCAGCTTGCTCAGCATAATATCCAGGCTACCGCTCTCTTCACCGGTGCGCGCCAGTTGTATACAAAGTGGTGTGAAAATCTCTGCCTGACTTAACGCGTGTGAAAACGTGTCGCCGTTACGAATGCGCTCGCGCATAGCACGCAATTTTTGTTGCCACCACGGGTGAGTTAATGCCATTTCAGCCGCTTCAATACCCTGAAGCAGCGCAATGCCTGCCTGCTGCGTTAGCGCCAGCGTGGTGTGTATCTGGCACAACCGTTGTCCACGCAACATGTCTGACAACAGCGGTATTTTTAGCAGCAGCCGCTGTTGCGCGTTCTGCCAGCGGGGTTTTCGCCGCACGGTTATCCAGCCAGCAACAGGAATTATAAATAGCGTAAAGCACCAGAGAACGTTGTGCCTTAACCACTCTGACAGCGTAATCAGGTTTTGGGTCAGCCCTGGCAGCGGAGCATTAAAACTTTGGTAAATACTGGCGAATTCGGGCAAAACAAATCCCAGCATCCCGCCGCTTACCAGCAACGCAATAAGCAGTGTGAAAAACGGGTAACGTAATGCTTTATGGACTTTTTTCTTCAGCCGATAGTGTTGCTCTTGCTGAGTGGCCAACTGTTGACAGCATGTGTCCAGCTTGCCGGTCATCTCGCCGGTGTGCAGTAAAGCGATAAACAGCGGCGGGAAGATAGCCGGCCACTGGCCGAGGATGCTGGAGAGCGTTTGCCCCTGCGCAAGCCGATCTGCCGTTTGTTCAAGCAATGCCTGCCATGCGGGAACGGGGTGCTGTCTGGCGAGCAGCCGACACCCGTTATCGAGCGCAACGCCTGCGTGAAGCAGCGCGGCCAACTGGCGCAGGAAATCAATTTTGTTACGCAGACGCCAGCTACGTCGCGGCGAAAAAAACGCCTGTCGTAGCGCGATGGGCGCAAGCTGGCGGGCGAGCAGGCCGGCCAGCGCGTCGGCCCTGTTTATGGCTAACGCATAGCCCTGGCTTAGCGCGCCGCCGGGTTCCAGCGCACGCCAGCGCCAGAGACGGGGATTATTATTTTTCATCGGGTATACCCAACACGCGCCACAATTCATCGAAAGTGGTTAATCCTTGTTGTACAGCGCGAACGCCGTCTTCAAACAGCGTTATCATTCCGCGCTCACGACAAATCTGCTCCAGTGCGGGAACGGATTCACCCGCAATAATCGCGTTTTGCAGGCTGCTGTCTATGGGCATTAACTCAAACAACGCTACTCTGCCGTAATAACCGCTATAGCAGCGTTCGCAGCCCACCGGCAGCCAGTGCGCGACCGGTTCTGGCGATAGCGTATCAGGTAATATTTGTGCCGATGCCGGCTTGCGGCAGTGCGGGCACAGGCGGCGCACCAGGCGTTGAGCGATGATAAGCGCCAGCGCCGAAGCGATCTGCCAGCGCGCCGTACCCATTTGCTCAAGCCGCGTCAGCGTTTGCGCCGTCGACTGAGTGTGCAGCGTTGAGAGGACAAGATGGCCGGTCTGGGCGGCTTTCAGGGCGATTTCTGCTGTTTCCCCATCCCGTATTTCACCAATCATAATGATATCGGGGTCCTGACGCAGTAGCGCACGCAGCACCTTCTGGAAGGTGAGACCCGCTTTAGGGTGGATCTGCGTTTGCGTGAGTCCCTCAAGCGGTATCTCCACAGGATCTTCCACGCAGGCAATATTCACGCCGGGGTGGTTTAACGTGCTGAGCGCGCTGTATAACGTAAGCGTTTTACCGCTGCCGGTCGGGCCGGTAACAAGTATTAGCCCCTGTGGTTTAGCCAGCGCATCCAGAAAGGCGGCAAGCGCGGCAGGCGCCATGCCAAGCGCCTGCGGCGTGAGTGGACGCGATTCCTGGCGTAACAGCCGCAGCACCGCTTTTTCGCCGCCGCGGCAGGGCAGGGTTGATAGCCGTAGTGAGAGCTTTTCACCCTGAATTTCTGTGTCAAACTGGCCATCCTGAGGTAAACGACGTTCGGCAATGTCCAGGTTGCCAAGTATTTTCAGGCGAGCGATAACCGGAGCGCAAATATCGCTGGAAAATTCGCTCAGCGGTTGTAAAACGCCGTCAACGCGTAAACGGACCCGGGCGCCGTTTTCGCCGGGTTCAATGTGGATATCGGATGCGCGCCGCGCCACGGCGCGCTCCAGCGCCTGGTTTATTAGCTCAACAACAGAGTGCCGATCGCCATTAAATAGGGGGTTTTGCTGGCTGTCCTGTAGATATTTTTCCAGCCGCTCCGGGCTCCAGCATTCAATATCCGCGCGTTTGCTGCTGGCGAACGCCAGCGCCTGGGCAAATTCAGTTGAGGGCGCGTTCGCAACGGCGACCCGTATTGTCTCGCCGTTTACGCTCAGAAGCGCCGCATGGTGCTGCTGGCAGATTTTTTTAATCTGTTCTGTTTCCATAACGTCACTCCGCATCAAACCGGAAGATATCGTCACAGGCCTGTTTCAGCGCGCCGTTATCCTGAACCTCGCACACACGTTTCCATCCGCGGATGCCTTCAGCATCGCTCCATTGCGGCGTAAGCGTGACGCCAAGCCCGCTCAAACTTTCCTGGCCGGTAAGGCTAATAACGCCCGCAGAAACGGTCAGCGCGGAAACATAGCGGCTGGTTTTGGGGGCTGGTATGCCGTTTGTTCCTGCAGAGCAGCCGCTTGTTCCGCCATGTTCAAGCGCGCATAGTTCAACGGCGGTGCGGTAAGGAAGAAATGTTTGCAACATATCCGTCAGGGCGGCTTTGCGAAGGTAGTTTTGCCACGCCGGGATCCCAATCGCACTGAGAATGGCGACGATAGCGATAACGATCATCAGTTCTATCAAAGTAAATCCGTGCTGCCTGTCCATGATTATTCTCCTTGTTGTGGTGAGGCTACTGTGCGCCAGAACAGGCTGTGCCGCGATGATGAAAAAACGCATTCGCAGGCTGCGTTCAGCAGAAATTATTTGCGTTGCAGGAATAAGGAAGACGGCGGGAAGCGCGATCGCAAATTACAGAGCGCGCCTGTACAGTTGTAAAGGCGCGCAGCGGGGGGTTACGGTGTGACGAAACGCATGGAGAGATCGAGCGCGCGGATATGCTTGGTTAGCGCCCCTACAGAGATATAGTCAACGCCAGTTTGCGCATAACATTTAAGGGTTTCACGAGTGACGTTACCAGAAACCTCAAGCCGCGCTTTGCCGTGCGCGCGTTTAACCGCTTCGCGCATATCGTCAAGGGTAAAGTTGTCGAGCATAATGATATCTGCGCCGGAGCTTAGCGCCTCATCCAGCTCTTTTAGCGACTCCACTTCCACCTCGACCGGGACGTCGGGATGCAGCCAGAATGCTTTCTCCACGGCCTTGCGCACAGAGCCTGAGGCAATGATATGGTTTTCTTTAATCAAGAATGCGTCGCAAAGCCCCAGGCGATGGTTGGCGCCGCCGCCGCAAAGCACAGCGTATTTGAGCGCCGAGCGCAGCCCCGGTATGGTTTTGCGGGTATCAAGCAACTGTGTGTGCGTGCCGGCAAGCAGGTTGACGCAGGCGCGAACCTCACTGGCGACGCCGGAAAGCGTTTGCACAAAATTAAGCGCGGTACGTTCGCCGGTTAGCAGAATACGTGACGAGCCGCGTAGTTCAAACAGGGTTTGATCCGCGCTAATGGTCTCCCCGTCTTTAACATGCCAGGTAATTTTGACATCGTTGTCTAATTGTATAAAGACTTCTTCAACCCAGCGCTGGCCGCAGAAAACGCCGTTTTCGCGGGTAATAATAGTGGCATGAGACTGGCTTTCGGCCGACAAAAGTTGTGCGGTAATATCATTGCGCGGGTTAACCTCCCCGCCCAGATCTTCGCTCAGCGCCCGTGCTACGGCGTCGGGGATATCGATGCTGATGCGTTCCAGAAGCGCTTCCCGTCGGCGGTCGGGGCTATAACGGCGGGCTGGCATATATAAAACTCCGAAATAGTTGGGTTGAGAGTGAAACATGCTACTCTGAAGCGACGCCAGGTTCCATAGTAAGGAGAGGTTGCATGCAGTTGCAAGCGGGGTGGCTGGAAGGCGCGCGCAGACAGCCTTCACCCCATTTTGATGAGCGGCCTGAAGGGGAAACGCCTTCGCTGCTGGTCGTACACAATATTAGTCTGCCGCCCGGCGTATTTGGCGGGCCGTGGATTGACTATCTGTTTCTTGGCACGCTGAGCCCTGACGCACACCCGTATTTTTCCGACATTGCGCAGTTGCGCGTATCTGCACACTGTTTGATACGCCGGGATGGGGAGATAGTGCAGTATGTTCCGTTTGATAAACGCGCCTGGCACGCAGGCGTTTCCTGCTATCAGGGGCGTGAAAAGTGCAACGACTTTTCGATTGGCATCGAGCTTGAAGGCACTGATACGCTGCCCTATACCGATGCGCAGTATGCCCAACTGGTTGCAGTAACGCAGGCGCTTATCGCGACGTATCCCGCTATCGCTCACCATATGACCGGGCACTGTCATATTGCGCCGCAGCGCAAGACCGATCCCGGGCCGGCCTTTGACTGGGCGCGCTTTCGCGCCGCCTGCGCCCCTTTTATGGATAAGGAGACGTCATGACGCTGTTTACGCTGCTGTTGGTGCTGCTCTGGGAGCGTCTGTTTAAACTCGGCGAGCGCTGGCAACTGGACAACCGGCTTGAAGCGCTGTTTTGTCGTACCCGCCATTTTTCGATGATGCGCACACTTTTGATGACGGCTGTTGCCATGCTGGCGGTATTTCTTTGCATCAGAGCGCTGCACGGGTTTTTCTTCAATGTGCCGCTGCTGGTATTTTGGGTTTTACTCGGCGTGCTGTGTATTGGCGCAGGGCAGGCGCGCCTGCATTATCATCAGTATCTGCTGGCTGCCAGTCATGACGACAGCCATGCGCGGGAGGCGATGGCCAACGAGCTGACGCTGATTCACGGCATACCGCCCGGCAGCAGCGAGGCGGCGTTTTTGCGCGAGCTGCAAAACGCCCTGCTGTGGATTAATTTTCGGTTCTATCTGGCCCCTTTGTTCTGGCTTATCGTTGGCGGGATGTGGGGGCCGGTTACGCTGGGCGGTTACGCTTTCCTGCGCGCCTGGCAGAGCTGGCTGGCGCGTCGATATACGCCGCATCAGCGCCTTCAGTCGGGTATTGATGCCATCCTACACGTGCTGGACTGGGTGCCGGCGCGTCTGGCGGGCGTGGCTTATGCGCTGCTTGGGCATGGTGAAAAGGCGCTTCCCGCGTGGTTGGCCTCGCTGGGTGATATTCATACCTCGCAGTATCAGGTGCTGACGCAACTGGCGCAGTATTCTCTGGCGCGCGATGAGCACGTTGATAAGATAAAGACGCCGAAAGCCGCTGTCTCGATGGCGAAGAAAACAACGTTTGCCATTGTAGTGGTCGTGGCGCTGCTGACGATTTACGGCGCGCTGGTATAACCCCGGTTCGTCACTTTTGCGCGTTTAGTTTAAGCAAAGGGGGAACCAGGCGTACCGGCGTTGCGAAGGCGGCGGCGCGGCTTAATTACTGGCGCTTTATTTACAGGTTAAGCCGCTTAGCGTCTGCCACGGTCTGTTTTGTCGCCTGCTTTCTCCCGCGAGCGTGCGCGATAGTTTTCCGGCTGCCGCAGTTTTTTGCCGCATGCGCAGGAGAGGCGAAGGCGCGCGTTAAGACTGCGCCCGTTGTCGGGCGCAGTCAGATTGTTGACAAAGAAGAAAAAACGGGGTTTTTCCAGATTGTTGACAAAGAAGGAAGAAATGGGGGATTTCCTTCGTTGTGGTAAGCAGGCGAAAATCAATGCGTTGATTTTCTTTATTTTTTATTGAATTTCATCCAACCTGTCTGCGACAGGATGGGGGTTGTCAGCCGTCTCACAACGCCCGTTGCCGGGCGTTGTCCGGCCGCATCAGGCTTTCCGCGCGCGTTGTTTAATGAAGTAACCGATGCCCAGCACAACCAGCCAGAGCGGAATCATAATAACGGATTCACGCATCCCCTGATGGATGCTCATGATGATCAGGATACCGGCCAGAAAAGCCAGGCATAGCCAGTTGCCGAACGGGTACCACAGCGCCTTAAAGCGAGTTTCCACGCCCTGCTGCGCTTTTTTGCGGCGGAACCTGAGGTGCGAGTAGCTAATCATGGCCCAGTTAATGACAAGCGCTGCGACGACCAGCGTCATTAAAAAGCCGAAGGCTTTACCCGGCATCAGGTAATTAATCAGCACGCACAGGGCGGTGGCGGCGGCCGAAACAGCCAGCGCCACGTACGGGACGCCGCGGCGGTCTACCTTCAGCAACGATTTCGGGCCATTACCCTGCTGCGCCAGGCCAAACAGCATGCGGCTGTTGCAGTAAACACAACTGTTGTATACCGACAGCGCGGCCGTTAGCACGACGACGTTGAGCACGTTGGCAATCAGGTTGCTGTCCAGATCGTGGAAAATCATTACAAACGGGCTGGCGCCTTCAACCACTTTGCCCCACGGGTAGAGGGACAGAAGTACGGTCAGCGAGCCGATATAGAAAATCAGCACGCGCCAGATGACCTGGTTTGTCGCCTTTGGGATCGTTTTTTGCGGATTATCGGCTTCGGCTGCGGTAATCCCAACCAGTTCAAGGCCGCCGAAGGAGAACATAATGACCGCCATCGCCATGACCAATCCGCTCACGCCGTAAGGAAAGAAGCCTCCCTGTTGCCAGAGGTTGGTTACTGTTGCGTCCGGGCCGCCTTTACCGCTCAGCAGCAGATAGCCGCCGAACACGATCATGCCAATGATGGCTACCACTTTGATAATGGCGAACCAAAACTCCATCTCACCGTAGATTTTTACGTTTGAAAGATTGATCAGGTTGATAAGCACGAAGAAGCTCAGCGCCGTTATCCAGGTTGGTATATCCGGCCACCAGTACTGAATATATTTGCCCACGGCGGTAAGTTCCGCCATAGCGACAAGCACATAGAGCACCCAGTAGTTCCAGCCGGAGGCAAATCCGGCAAAGTTGCCCCAGTATTTATAGGCGAAATGGCTGAATGAACCGGCGACCGGTTCTTCAACGACCATTTCTCCAAGCTGGCGCATGATGAGGAAGGCGATAAAGCCCCCGATTCCGTATCCCAGAATGACCGATGGTCCTGCCATTTTGATGGTGTCGGCAATGCCTAAAAATAGTCCGGTGCCAATCGCGCCACCCAGCGCAATAAGCTGGATATGGCGGTTTTTAAGGCCGCGCTTTAGCAAATCGCTCTGCTCTTGACCTTCCATTGTGAAAACCTCGTTATGTGGAAAATGCCCCCCTGGTTCGGGCGCAGTGTCAGTTTGTTATGCCGTGTTGTGTATTATTTTCTTTACGGGGACAGCGGCGTTATTTTTCGGCGCTTACTACCGCCTGGCAAAGAATAGTGGTAAGCGCCGCCGAATGCACCTGCTTTCTGTAATGGTTGGGTTGGTTGCTCAAAAAGCCAGCATTATATTTACGCGGGGGACGGGCTGGCATGCTTATGGTGTCGTAAATTGGTAAGACCTAAAGAAGTGATTCCGGAATTGAAACGCTTCAGTTATCATTTTTTTATAATTATTGATAAGGAATTTTAACGGTTTTCGTAAACGTAGTCATATTAAAACGTTAACTTATTGATAGTAAACAAGTGTAAATTTGTTAAAAAATGGCATGTTTCATGATTTGAATCAAACCGCGATAGACAGTTGGTGAATACTTTGTTACTTTAACGGCACGAACGTGAAATTGGTCATACCAATTAACTCCATGCTAATGGCAGAAGACAGAGAATCATGGCCTACAGCAAAATCCGCCAACCAAAACTATCCGATGTGATTGAGCAGCAGTTGGAGTTCCTGATTCTTGAGGGGACGCTACGCCCCGGCGAAAAACTCCCACCTGAGCGCGAACTGGCCAGGCAGTTTGATGTCTCGCGCCCCTCGCTGCGCGAAGCTATTCAACGACTTGAAGCTAAAGGCTTGCTGCTACGCCGCCAGGGCGGCGGAACGTTTGTGCAGAACAGCCTGTGGAAGAGCTTTAGCGACCCGCTGGCGGCGTTGTTGAACGATCATCCCGAATCTCAGTTCGATTTACTGGAAACGCGCCACGCGCTGGAAGGCATCGCGGCCTACTACGCCGCGCTGCGCGGGACCGATGAAGACATGGCGCGGCTGCGCGATTGCCAGCGCGATATCGAAAAGGCGCAACAGGCCGGCGACCTTGATGCGGAGTCCGAAGCGGTGCTGAAGTACCAAATTGCTGTAACAGAAGCTGCGCATAATGTGGTTCTGCTACATTTATTGCGCTGCATGGAGCCCATGCTGGCGCAGAACGTTCGTCAGAATTTTGAATTGCTCTACGCGAGGCGGGAAATGCTGCCTCTCGTGAGCGGTCACCGCGCCCGAATTTTCGAGGCGATTGTGGCCAGGGAACCGGAGCGGGCGCGTGAAGCTTCGCACCGCCACCTGGCGTTTATTGAAGAAATACTGCTGGAGCGCAGCCGTGAGCAGTCCCGCCGTGAACGCTCGCTGCGCCGCCTTCAGCAACGCAAGGATTAAATTTAGCGTTGCCGGTATTAACCTCAAAGCGCCCGTATCAGTGCGCGGCAACTAAACTTAGAACCTGTCTTATTGCGCTTTTGTACAGAGCGCAATGGGGCAGGTTCCAGACTACAATCAACATATTAGACAGATAAGGAATCCCCCATGTCAGAACGTGTCCAGAATGACGTGGATCCGATCGAAACTCGCGACTGGCTACAGGCGATCGAATCGGTCATCCGTGAAGAAGGTGTTGAACGCGCGCAGTTTCTGATTGATCAGGTACTGAGCGAAGCCCGTAAAGGCGGCGTTAAAGTCGCGGCCGGCACGGGTGTAAGCAACTACGTGAACACGATTCCCGTTGAAGACGAGCCTGAATATCCAGGGAACCTGGACCTGGAGCGCCGCATTCGTTCCGCTATTCGCTGGAACGCCATCATGACCGTGCTGCGGGCATCCAAAAAAGATCTGGAGCTGGGCGGCCATATGGCGTCCTTCCAGTCTTCCGCCACCATTTACGAAGTGTGCTTTAACCACTTCTTCCGCGCGCGCAACGACAAAGACGGCGGCGATCTGGTGTATTTCCAGGGCCATATCTCTCCAGGCATTTACGCGCGTGCGTTCCTGGAAGGGCGTTTGACTGAAGAACAAATGAATAACTTCCGTCAGGAAGTTCACGGTAAAGGGCTGCCTTCTTATCCGCATCCAAAACTGTTGCCGGAGTTCTGGCAGTTCCCGACCGTTTCTATGGGGCTTGGCCCGATCGGCGCTATCTACCAGGCGAAGTTCCTGAAGTATCTGGAGCACCGTGGACTAAAAGATACCTCTGAACAAACCGTTTACGCCTTCCTCGGCGACGGCGAAATGGATGAGCCGGAATCCAAAGGCGCTATCACCATCGCCACCCGCGAGAAGCTGGATAACCTGTGCTTTATTATCAACTGTAACCTGCAGCGGCTTGATGGACCGGTAACCGGTAACGGCAAGATAGTCAACGAACTGGAAGGTATCTTCGCCGGCGCTGGCTGGAACGTTATCAAGGTGATGTGGGGCGGCCGTTGGGATGAGCTGCTGCGCAAAGACACCAGCGGCAAACTGATTCAACTGATGAACGAAACCGTTGACGGCGACTACCAGACCTTCAAATCCAAAGACGGCGCTTACGTGCGCGAGCACTTCTTCGGCAAATACCCGGAAACCGCGGCCCTGGTGGCGGACTGGACGGACGAGCAGATTTGGGCGCTAAACCGCGGCGGCCACGATCCGAAGAAAGTTTACGCCGCGCTGAAAAAAGCGCAGGAAACCAAAGGCAAAGCTACCGTTATCCTGGCCCATACCATTAAAGGTTACGGCATGGGCGACTCCGCAGAAGGCAAGAACATCGCGCATCAGGTGAAGAAGATGAACATGGACGGCGTGCGCTATGTGCGTGACCGCTTCAGCGTGCCGGTTGCCGATGCCGAACTGGAAAAACTGCCGTACATTACCTTCCCGGAAGGTTCTGATGAATACAAATACCTGCATGAACGCCGCCAGGCGCTGAAGGGCTACCTGCCGTCTCGCCAGACTCAATTCACCGAGACGCTGGAGTTGCCCGCGCTGCAGGATTTCGGTCAGCTACTGGAAGAGCAGAGCAAAGAGATCTCCACCACTATCGCTTTCGTGCGCGCTCTGAACGTAATGCTCAAGAACAAATCAATCAAAGACCGACTGGTTCCGATCATCGCCGATGAAGCGCGTACCTTCGGTATGGAAGGTTTGTTCCGCCAGATTGGTATTTACAGCCCGAACGGCCAGCAGTATACCCCGCAGGACCGTGAGCAGGTGGCTTACTACAAAGAAGACGAGAAAGGCCAGATTCTGCAGGAAGGAATCAACGAGTTGGGCGCAGGCGCATCGTGGCTTGCTGCGGCGACCTCTTACAGCACCAACAACCTGCCGATGATTCCGTTTTATATTTACTACTCTATGTTCGGGTTCCAGCGTATCGGCGATCTGTGCTGGCAGGCGGGCGACCAGCAGGCGCGCGGCTTCCTGATTGGCGGCACCTCCGGGCGCACGACGCTCAATGGCGAAGGCCTGCAGCACGAAGACGGTCACAGCCATATCCAGTCGCTGACTATCCCGAACTGTATCTCCTACGATCCGGCTTACGCGTACGAAGTTGCCGTGATCATGCACGACGGCCTGGAGCGTATGTATGGTGAGAAGCAGGAGAACGTTTACTACTACATCACTACGCTGAATGAAAACTATCACATGCCGGCGATGCCGCAAGGGGCTGAAGAAGGTATCCGTAAAGGTATCTACAGGCTCGAAACGCTTGAGGGTAGCAAAGGTAAAGTTCAGCTACTGGGCTCTGGCTCCATTCTGCGTCACGTGCGTGAAGCGGCTCAGATTCTGGCGAAAGATTATGGCGTAGGTTCAGATGTCTATAGCGTTACGTCCTTTACCGAACTGGCTCGCGATGGCCAGGACTGCGAGCGCTGGAACATGCTGCACCCGCTGGAAACCCCGCGCGTACCGTATATCGCTCAGGTGATGAACGATGCGCCGGCGGTCGCCTCCACGGACTATATGAAGCTGTTCGCCGAACAGGTTCGTACCTATGTTCCGGCAGATGACTATCGCGTGCTGGGCACCGACGGCTTTGGCCGCTCTGACAGCCGTGAAAACCTGCGTCACCACTTTGAAGTGGATGCTTCCTATGTCGTGGTCGCCGCTCTGGGCGAACTGGCGAAACGTGGTGAAATCGATAAGAACGTGGTGGCGGACGCAATCGCTAAATTCAATATCGATGCAGAAAAAGTTAACCCGCGTCTGGCGTAAGAGGGATAAGAACAATGGCTATCGAAATCAACGTGCCGGATATCGGGTCTGATGAAGTCGAAATCACCGAGATTCTGGTTAAAGTGGGCGATAAAGTAGAAGCGGAACAGTCGCTTATCACTGTGGAAGGTGACAAGGCGTCTATGGAAGTGCCGTCGCCGCAGGCGGGTATCGTGAAGGAAATCAAAGTTTCCGTTGGCGACAAAACCGAGACGGGCAAGCTTATCATGATTTTCGATTCCGCTGACGGTGCGGCTGATGCCGCGCCTGCTAAGGCAGAAGAGAAGAAAGAAGCGGCCCCGGCAGCGGCGCCTGCGGCAGCGGCGGCAAAAGATGTCAACGTGCCGGATATCGGCGGCGATGAAGTCGAAGTCACTGAAGTGATGGTGAAGGTTGGCGATAAAGTTGACGCCGAGCAGTCGCTTATCACCGTAGAAGGCGATAAAGCCTCTATGGAAGTGCCGGCGCCGTTTGCCGGCACCGTAAAAGAGATCAAAGTGAAAACCGGCGATAAAGTCTCTACCGGCTCGCTGATTATGGTCTTTGACGTGGAAGAGGCAGCTTCTGGCGCGCCGCAGGCTAAAGCAGAAGCGGCCGCGCCTGCGCCTGCGCCGGCGGCCTCCGGCGCGAAAGATGTTAACGTGCCGGATATCGGCGGCGATGAAGTCGAAGTGACCGAAGTGATGGTGAAAGTGGGCGATAAAGTTGCCGCTGAACAGTCGCTGATTACGGTTGAAGGCGACAAGGCCTCTATGGAAGTCCCGGCGCCGTTCGCCGGCACGGTGAAAGAGATCAAAATCAGCACTGGCGACAAAGTGAAAACCGGCTCGCTGATTATGGTCTTCGATGTGGAAGGCGCGGCGCCTGCCGCGGCGCCGGCTAAACAGGAGACTGTGGCGCCTGCGCCGAAAGCGCAAGCCCCGGCTGCGCCTGCTGAGAAAGCGCAAAGCAAATCTGAATTTACTGAAAATGACGCATATGTGCACGCCACGCCGGTGATTCGTCGCCTGGCGCGCGAATTTGGCGTTAACCTGGCGAAGGTTAAAGGCACCGGTCGTAAAGGCCGTATTCTGCGTGAAGACGTTCAGGCCTATGTGAAAGACGCGGTGAAACGCGCCGAGTCCGCCCCAGCAGGCGCGGCCGGCGGCGGCCTGCCGGGTATGCTGCCGTGGCCGAAAGTGGACTTCAGCAAGTTTGGTGAAATTGAAGAAGTGGAACTTGGCCGTATCCAGAAAATTTCTGGCGCTAACCTGAGCCGTAACTGGGTGATGATCCCGCATGTTACCCATTTCGACAAAACGGATATCACCGATCTGGAAGCGTTCCGTAAGCAGCAGAACGCCGAAGCTGAGAAGCGTAAGCTGGATGTGAAATACACCCCGGTTGTCTTCATTATGAAAGCCGTTGCTGCGGCCCTTGAGCAGATGCCGCGCTTTAACAGTTCGCTGTCTGAAGATGGCCAGAAGCTGACGTTAAAGAAATACATTAACATCGGCGTGGCGGTGGATACCCCGAACGGGCTGGTGGTTCCGGTCTTTAAAGATGTGAACAAGAAGAGCGTGACCGAACTCTCCCGTGAGCTGATCGCTATCTCTAAAAAAGCGCGTGATGGTAAGCTGACCGCTGGCGAAATGCAGGGCGGCTGCTTTACTATCTCCAGTATCGGCGGCCTGGGCACCACTCATTTTGCGCCGATCGTGAACGCGCCGGAAGTGGCTATCCTTGGCGTGTCTAAATCGGCGATGGAGCCTGTGTGGAATGGTAAAGAGTTCGTTCCGCGTCTGATGTTGCCGATTTCACTGTCCTTCGACCACCGCGTGATTGACGGTGCTGATGGTGCGCGTTTTATCACTATCATCAATAACATGCTGTCAGACATCCGCCGTCTGGTGATGTAATAAAAAAGCCGGCCTTTCGGCCGGCTTTTTTCTGGTAAGCTGTGGTTTTATCACAGACTGCCGTGATTACGGATAAATCGATTGTCGCTTATTGTTTTAAAGATTTTAACAATTTTGTAAACTGTTGCGGCAAGACACGTCCCGGTGGAACAGGGCGTTAATAAAAACAATCCCTGCGGCCCGGTTCTTCTTCCTGGTTGCCTGGAAAATAACGTCAGACCCGCCGGAAACCAATTAAGAGGTCATGATGAGTACTGAAATCAAAACTCAGGTCGTGGTACTTGGGGCAGGCCCGGCGGGATATTCCGCCGCCTTCCGTTGCGCTGACTTAGGTCTGGAAACCGTACTGGTAGAACGCTACAGCACCCTCGGCGGCGTTTGTCTGAACGTGGGCTGTATCCCTTCTAAAGCTCTGCTGCATGTTGCTAAAGTTATCGAAGAAGCTAAGGCGCTGGCCGATCACGGTATTGTTTTCGGCGAGCCGAAAACCGATATCGACAAAATTCGTACCTGGAAAGAGAAAGTCATCACCCAGCTAACCGGCGGTCTGGCGGGCATGGCAAAAGGCCGTAAGGTCAAAGTGGTCAACGGCCTGGGTAAATTCACCGGTGCGAATACGCTGGAGGTGGACGGTGAAAATGGCAAAACCGTCGTCAACTTTGACAACGCGATCATCGCCGCCGGTTCCCGCCCGATTCAACTGCCGTTTATCCCGCATGAAGACCCGCGCGTTTGGGATTCTACCGATGCGCTGGAGCTGAAATCCGTACCGAAACGCCTGCTGGTTATGGGCGGTGGGATTATCGGCCTGGAAATGGGAACGGTGTATCACGCGCTGGGTTCGGAAATTGACGTGGTTGAAATGTTCGACCAGGTGATCCCGGCGGCTGACAAAGACGTGGTAAAAGTCTTTACTAAGCGTATCAGCAAGAAGTTCAACCTGATGCTGGAAACCAAAGTCACAGCCGTTGAAGCCAAAGAAGACGGTATTTACGTCTCTATGGAAGGCAAGAAAGCGCCGGCTGAACCACAGCGTTATGACGCAGTGCTGGTAGCGATTGGCCGTGTGCCGAACGGCAAAAACCTGGATGCGGGCAAAGCGGGCGTGGAAGTGGACGAACGCGGCTTTATCCACGTTGACAAGCAGATGCGTACTAACGTGCCGCATATTTTCGCTATCGGCGATATCGTCGGCCAGCCGATGCTGGCGCATAAAGGCGTGCATGAAGGCCACGTCGCGGCTGAAGTTATTGCCGGCATGAAGCACTACTTCGACCCGAAAGTTATTCCGTCCATCGCCTACACCGAGCCGGAAGTGGCGTGGGTGGGCATGACTGAAAAAGAAGCGAAAGAGAAGGGTATCAGTTTTGAGACGTCTACTTTCCCCTGGGCGGCCTCCGGCCGGGCTATCGCTTCTGACTGCGCAGACGGCATGACCAAGCTGATTTTTGACAAAGAAACCCACCGCGTGATCGGTGGCGCGATTGTCGGCACCAACGGCGGCGAGCTGCTGGGTGAAATCGGCCTGGCGATTGAAATGGGCTGTGATGCGGAAGATATTGCGCTGACCATCCATGCGCACCCGACGCTGCACGAGTCAGTCGGCCTGGCAGCCGAAGTGTATGAGGGCAGCATTACCGATCTGCCAAACCCGAAAGCAAAGAAAAAGTAATCTTCGCTTTACGTCATAAGCGGCCCTGCGGGGCCGTTTTTTATGGGATTAACAACGTTTAGTTTGAGTGCGTTGCGCATGCGGGCGCTTGCAGACGCGCACCGTAAACCAGGCTTCTGCTCAAAGGGCGCCTAAAAAAGGCGATAAAACAAAAAAGTATATCAGCCCGGCAATAATGGCCATAATGATTAACGTGATGAATCCCGGCAACCCTTCGGTCTCTAATTTAAAAAGCATTATGATAATTAATATAAGTAATATAAAGAAAATAAAAGCTGCGGGTAATAATATAAATACCATTTCACCATCCCTGAATGCGTGCTTCGTTTACCTGTTGTTTTATTTACCTTGTCGGCATTACGCTCAAACGTTCATTTCCAGACGGTTATATTCTCACAAAATTCAGTTAAACGCATAAAGTTAAATTGCGTAGGGTATATTCGCGGTAGTTACTGAGCATGATATAAAATTGGCGCAGGGAGCGTGCAATATGCAGGGAAGGTGGAAAACAATACTGCTGTTAGCTTTTTTATTATCAGGCTGTGGGCCGGTTGAAATAACCGATAAGCCTGGCGGCGAGCCGGTTAGCTACGTGGCGGCCAATCTGCTGGGCTATAACCCTA
Source organism: Tenebrionibacter intestinalis (assembly GCF_016632365.1). Taxonomy (GTDB): domain Bacteria; phylum Pseudomonadota; class Gammaproteobacteria; order Enterobacterales; family Enterobacteriaceae; genus Tenebrionibacter; species Tenebrionibacter intestinalis. Next base: position 76,156 of record NZ_JAEPBH010000002.1, read on the forward strand.
TGGCAGGCACTAATATCAACTGGTTTTCGGTAAACGGCTACCGGGGGCGTACCGGGGGATTTACCTGCTGCGTGTCGCTGCCGGAAAAATGGCAGCCCCATATGAAGGTGGCGGTTGAATGGGAGGTTAACCCAAATCCGTTTCCTAAGGATATCCCCAGATACAGTGACCCGAAGTATGACGCTTATATGAAAAAATATAAGGCTAACTTCCGTCAATATAAAGCGGTCGCCACTATCCCTGAATATAAGGAATCCTGCGGCCTGCAGGTGCATTTTTTACCCTGCCGGCAGGTGAAGGTGACCGCCACCTGCCACGGTGTGGAGCACCCCGACCACCCGATTAAGGAGCCTTTTGATTTGCCAGAGCCTGCCCGCTGCTTAACTGAAAACCCCTTAAAAACGACTTAATAACGAGTATATTTTATCACCGTGGCCGATAATCAGGGCCATAACCGCTAAAACAGAGGATGCGCAATATGCAGGGAAGGTGGAAAACAACACTGCTGTTAGCTTTTTTATTATCAGGCTGTGGGCCGGTTGAAAAAACCGATAAGCCTGGCGGCGAGCCGGTTAGCTACGTGGCGGCCAATCTGCTGGGCTATAACCATATGGCAGGCACCAAAATTAACTGGTTTTCGGTAAACGGCTACCGGGGGCGCACCGGGGGATTTACCTGCTGCGTGTCGCTGCCGGAAAAATGGCAGCCCCATATGAAGGTGGCGGTTGAATGGGAGGTTAACCCAAATCCGTTTCCCAGGGACTTACCCGAATTTAATGACCCGAAGTATGACGCTTATATGAAAAAATATAAGGCTAACTACCGTCAATATAAAGCGGTCGCTACTATCCCTGAATATGAGGAATCCTGCGGCCTGCAGGTGCATTTTCTACCCTGCCGGCAGGTGAAGGTGACCGCCACCTGTCACGGTGTGGAGCACCCCGACCACCCGATTAAGGAGCCTTTCGATTTGCCGGAGCCTGCCCAATGCCCTCAATAATAGATTCGCTAAAAGAACGTTTTGGTAATAACCAGTTTACCACCACCGGCGAACCGTGCTGGGTGCCGCCAGCGTTTCCGGAACGGGGGCGATTGCCTTTAACCCATAAGCAGGTTATCGCCAATATAAAAAAAATAGAACGGGAAGAAACGCAATATCGCCAGCAGGCCCGCCGGGAGAAGGGCAACCCCTGCTGCAAGAGCCTGCATATCAGCCTGTTTTTTGACGGCACCAACAATAATGAGCCAAAAGATACCGCCAGCACCCCGCCGCACCCCTCCAACGTGGCAAAGCTGTACCACGCCTGCGCTCCTGAAAACCGCAGGGCAAATGAGTATGGCTTCTACGCGTTCTATATTCCCGGCGTCGGCACGCCCTTCCCGCAGATTGGCACCTATGACTATTACTCAACCGGCCTGCAGTTTGCGGTGGGGGGAGAAGACCGGATCAACTGGGGGCTGGTGCAACTGTGCAATGCCCTGAACCACACCGTTACAAAAGGTTTTCTGGGTAACGGCAGGATGAAATTGGCGATTCAGGAGATGAATGGCCAGGAAAGCACGCGTCGTTCAGAAGAGCTGCGCCGGCTTGCCGAAACCCGCTACAGCGGCGCTTATAACCGTGAAGAAGTAAACCAGGCGTATTTCGCTTCGCGTAATGAACTGAACGACCTGAAGCGGCTGCGCATTCGCACTATGGAGCAACTGTTAACGCCGGTGCGCGAAAAGTTTGTGCGGGCGCAATGCAAGACTGTGGCGATAAAGCTGTTTGTGTACGGCTTTTCCCGCGGCGCGGCGGAAGCCCGCGCTTTTACCAGTTGGCTGGATGAGGCGCTGGCGGCGGGGCTGCTCGGCTTCCCGGCAGGAACGCTGCTGGGGGTAAAGGTTTCGGTAGAGTTTTTAGGGCTGTTTGATACCGTGCCGGCGGTAGGGGTGGCCAACGTAGTGCCGGGGTTTACCGGCCACAACGGCTGGGCGGGGCAGACGCAGCCGCTGCCGCAGGCCGGGTTAATCAAGCGCTGTTGCCACTTTGTGGCGGCCCACGAGCAGCGCCAGGCGTTTTCGCTGGATTCCATCCGCACCGCCGCAGGCGGCTATTTGCCCCACACCCGGGAGGTGGTCTACCCCGGTATGCACTCCGACGTTGGCGGCGGCTACCCGCCTGGTGACCAGGGCAAAAGCCGCGGCGGCGCGGGAGAGTTGTTATCGCAAATTACCCTGCATGATATGTACGCGGCGGCGATTGACGCCGGGGCGCCGTTGACATTAGCCCCCCAGGTATTTGCGTTGTTACATCGGGAGCTAAGAAGCATTTACGCATTCAGAGAGATGGATGGTGATGTTGCCGATGAATTTATACTCTCCCCCCAAATGGTCGCCACCTTTAACAACTGGCGTTCCATGCTCAGACTCGATAATCAGCAGGAAGATCCGCTGGCGGACGACGCAATCTATGTGCCGTTTCGCTTTGAATCGGCCTGCCTGGAAGAGATGGTGGAAGCGGAAATGATCTGGCTGACCGGCTGGCGCATTGCGCGCTTTGCGTCGCCCAGGACATCGGCGATGAATATCACCTCGCAGCCCTTTTTCCAGCATGCCTCCCAGAACCCGGAGATAACCGCGCAGCCCTATGAAGCAGGCTTTAGCCAGCAGGCGCAGCGCGCGCTGGCCCGCGAGTGGGCGCTTCAGAAGTGTAAGACGGGGGCGTTAGAGGCGTTGCGGAAAAAAGAAGTGGCAGAACGCTTAATTAATCACGATCCGGACTGGTTTCCCGGCAGCAACCTCACGGGAGAGCCCTTGTTCGATGCCAATAACGCTCGCTGCCAGCTCTGGGAAGCCGCAACAGAGTTTGCGGCGGATTATGCGCGTAAGCTTCGCCCTGAACCCCTGTTTAAGCCTGTTATGAATCTAAAAAAACGGGGGGCTATCGACCCGGCGACCTGTACCATTGCAGCGAACGTAGAAAGCGGCTTTTCCTGGTACGTTAGTGGATTGGCGACGGTATTACAGAAACTGGATCCTCAACTCTCCCGTAGCGCCTACATTTATACCCATCAGGTTGAATCCTATGAATATCTGCGCTTTAAATCGGCGGGCGAGTACCGGTTTCGCCAGTATATTGAGCCTTGTCTGCTAAAGAGAGAGCAGAACGATAAAATCGCCGGGCTGATAAACCTGTACGATAACTATGTTCATGATTCCAGAGCCTGGTTTATGCATTCGGAAAGCGGCGTCAGGGAGCCTTTCGGCAGCTACTTTTTATCCCGCATGATTTACTTCGGGGATAAATGGAATAAAGCCGTTCAACTGCGCTTTGACGGGCAAACCATGCCGGGCATCAGCGAAGCTCTTCAGGATAAGGCCGTTTTCGCCCATGTTCCGACATATGGCGTAAAGGTTTTTCACCGTGAAACCGGGCAGGAGATTGCCGTTGATGAAAGCAGCCTGCCCGCGCCGACCCATGAGTTTATCGCGCAGATAATCCCCCTTGTTAAGCAGCGTCGGCAGGAAAGGGATATCGCCCGGCGTGAGTTCATCGCCAGGGAACTCAACAGGATATGGTATTCTTAAACAGCGGCATGTCATCGTGATACTACAGCGGGCAAGTCTGTGATTTTCCCGCTTTATAGTTAACAGATGAAAATCAACGCGCGGGCTTGACTGTTTTATTTTTCTGAGTGTTCGGGCTGGGATTGTGCTGCCTGGAATGCGTCAACGACCTTATGCGTCGTTTATTATTATATGCTTGCCCGCAGCCTGAAACCGCCAGCGACGCGCTCCTTTTGCGACAGTGTTTTGTTTTTGAAATCCCAGCGTAAATTATCTCTTCCAACTTTAACGATTCAGCCTGTGATTTAATGTTGCTTTTTTGTAAACAGATTAACACCCCCCTAAATTCCTGATATGCTGCCCGCTGCGGTACCGGGCCTTATTACCCTACAGACCTGCTGTTTCACTCAAGCGTGAAGAGGAGCATCGCCTGGCGCCGTTTTGACAATGAGAGCGAGGAGAACCGTCGTGCTAGAAGAATACCGTAAGCACGTAGCTGAACGTGCCGCAGAAGGGATTGTTGCAAAACCTTTAGATGCAACCCAGATGGCCGCGCTGGTTGAGCTGCTAAAGACGCCGCCTGAGGGTGAAGACGCATTTTTATTAGATCTTATTACTAACCGTGTTCCGCCGGGCGTTGATGAAGCCGCCTATGTCAAAGCCGGGTTCCTGGCCGCGCTGGCTAAAGGCGAGGCCGTCTCTCCGCTAATTTCCCCTGAAAAGGCGGTCGAACTGCTGGGCACTATGCAGGGCGGGTATAACATACATCCGCTGATTGACGCGCTGGATAACGATAAGCTGGCCCCTGTCGCTGCAAAAGCGCTGTCCCATACGCTACTGATGTTCGACAGCTTCTACGATGTGCAGGAAAAGGCCAATGCGGGCAACTCCTGGGCCAGGCAGATTCTTCAGTCCTGGGCGGACGCAGAATGGTTCCTTTCCCGCCCGCCGCTGGCCGATAAACTGACCGTGACCGTCTTTAAGGTCACCGGCGAAACCAATACCGACGATCTCTCACCGGCGCCCGATGCGTGGTCACGCCCGGATATTCCCCTGCACGCCCTGGCGATGCTGAAAAACGAGCGTGAAGGCATTCAGCCCGATAAGCCGGGCGTGGTCGGCCCGATTAAGCAAATAGAAACCTTAAAGAAAAAAGGCTTCCCGCTGGCCTATGTGGGGGACGTTGTCGGCACAGGCTCCTCGCGTAAATCCGCCACCAACTCCGTGCTGTGGTTTATGGGCGATGATATTGCGTATGTCCCCAACAAGCGCGGCGGCGGCGTAGTGCTGGGCGGCAAAATTGCGCCAATCTTCTTTAATACTATGGAAGACGCCGGCGCGCTGCCGATTGAGGTTGATGTGAGCAACCTGAATATGGGCGATATTATCGATATCTATCCCCATAAAGGCGAAGTGCGCAAACATGAAACGGGCGAGCTGCTGGCGAGCTTTACGCTGAAAACCGATGTGCTGGCGGATGAAGTACGCGCCGGCGGGCGTATTCCGCTCATCATTGGCCGTGGGCTGACGGCGAAGGCGCGCGAGGCGCTGAACCTTGCGCCCAGCGATGTATTTCGCAAAGCAAAGGACGTGGCGCAAAGCAGCCGTGGCTTCTCGCTGGCGCAAAAAATGGTGGGCCGCGCCTGCGGCGTTGACGGCATTCGCCCGGGCGCATACTGCGAGCCAAAAATGGCGTCTGTCGGTTCGCAGGATACCACCGGGCCGATGACCCGCGATGAGCTCAAGGATCTGGCGTGCCTGGGGTTCTCCGCCGATCTGGTCATGCAGTCGTTCTGCCATACCGCCGCTTACCCGAAACCGGTTGATGTGCAAACGCACCACAGCCTGCCGGACTTTATCATGAATCGCGGCGGCGTATCGCTGCGCCCGGGCGATGGGATCATCCACTCCTGGTTAAACCGCATGCTGTTGCCGGATACCGTCGGCACCGGCGGCGATTCTCATACCCGTTTCCCTATTGGGATATCTTTCCCGGCGGGGTCCGGTCTGGTGGCGTTCGCCGCCGCGACCGGCGTAATGCCGCTGGATATGCCGGAATCGGTGCTGGTGCGCTTTAAGGGAAAAATGCAGCCGGGCATCACCCTGCGCGATCTGGTACACGCCATTCCCTACTATGCCATTCGGCAGGGCCTGCTGACCGTTGAGAAGAAGGGCAAGAAAAACGTCTTTTCTGGCCGCATACTTGAAATAGAAGGGTTGCCGGATTTAAAAGTGGAGCAGGCGTTTGAACTGGCGGATGCCTCTGCCGAGCGATCGGCTGCGGGCTGTACCATTAAGCTGGATAAAGCGCCGATTATCGAATACCTCAACTCCAACATTATTTTGCTGAAGTGGATGATTGCTGAAGGCTACGGCGAACGCCGCACGCTGGAGCGCCGCATCCAGGGCATGGAAAAATGGCTGGCCGATCCGCAGTTGCTGGAAGCTGACGCCGATGCGCAGTACGCGGCCGTTATCGACATCGACCTTAATGAAGTGAAAGAACCTATCCTGTGCGCGCCGAACGATCCGGACGACGCGCGTCTGCTTTCCACCGTGCAGGGGGACAGGATTGATGAAGTATTTATTGGCTCCTGTATGACCAACATCGGCCACTTCCGCGCGGCAGGCAAGTTGCTCGATAGCCATAAAGGCCAGTTGCCGACCCGCCTGTGGGTAGCGCCGCCGACCCGGATGGATGCCGCGCAGCTTACCGAAGAGGGTTACTACAGCGTCTTTGGCAAGAGCGGCGCGCGTATTGAAATTCCGGGTTGTTCGCTGTGCATGGGCAACCAGGCGCGCGTGGCGGACGGCGCGACAGTGGTCTCCACCTCAACCCGTAACTTCCCGAACCGTCTTGGCAATGGCGCGAATGTTTATCTGGCATCCGCAGAGCTGGCGGCGGTAGCGGCGCTGCTGGGAAAATTGCCGACGCCGGATGAATACCTGACGTTTATGGCGCAGGTGGATAAGACGGCGGGCGATACCTACCGCTATCTGAATTTCGACCAGCTCTCTCAATATACGGAGAAAGCGGATGGCGTAATTTTCCAGACCGTTGTGTAAACCTGCCGGAAAGCGCAAAGAAGGCCGGCAGGCCTTCTGAAACTGCTGACAAACGCCGGGTTGAAGGGTTTTGGCCTGTAACGCCAGAATAATACGTCAGTATAATCAAGGCATTGATTGTTGGCTGATAACGACAAAGAGGACAAACCTGCGCGTTTGTCCTCTTTAATCTGAAATGGCCCGCAGGCCATTTATTTGCGGCTGCTGACAAACCCCCATTCTGTCGCAGACAGGATGGATGAAGGTCAATAAAAATAAGGAAAATCAATGCATTGATTTTCTCCTGCTTACTACAAAGAAGGAAAACCCCGTTTTTTCCTTCTTTGTCAACAACCTGCAATGGCCGGCAGGCCATTTTTTTATAGCGCGCGGCGTCAGTAGCGAATGTTGATGCCGCCAAAAACGCTCCAGTCGCTGATGCCCTCATGCTCCAGGCGCTGCTGGTATTTTACATGCGTGTTGAAAGAGACATTTTCGGTCGCGGCAAAATCCAGTCCGCTTTTTACTGTTAGCTGGTTGCCGCCTTTTCCTGACTGGAAGGTAGCCCGTTGCGCGCCGCTGCCGACGATAGTCTCAGGTGCATTGCCGGTTACCGCCCGTAAGCGAAGCGCGTTATTGAGGGTAATACCGGCAATACGTTCAGGCGCCGATTGCCATTCGTGACGTATGCCGACGCTAAAGGTAGGGGAGTGAGATATCGCGTAACGTACGCTCGCCTTATCTTTGTCTGTAAAGCGATCGATTTCCAGATGCTGGAATTCGATGCCCGCCAGAGGCGTAAACCGGTGGTTGGCCCAGCGCCAGGACTTACCTGTTTCAGCGCCAGCGCGCCAGACGGCAGCCTGCGGGCTGGCGACATGGCCTCTCAGATCCGTTGCCACATCACCTTTGAAGCGAGTATAGCCGAGAGTGATATCCGCCATCAGGCCGTTATCATGCTGCCAGCTCAGTATGCCGATGAGACCTCGCGTTTTAAATGAGCCGTTGCTTGCACCATCTGCGGCGTCAGGTTTTAGCGAGAGGCTGCCTTTATGTACGCCAAGGCTGAGTGCGTAACGATTGGCGCTCTCATCATCCGTTTGCCAGCGTCCTCCCATTACCCAGCCCTGATAGCGGGTTTTAAAATCGTACCCGTAATTAGTGAAACTGCCGCTGGCATGATAACTGTCACCGCCGCCATAGCCGCTCATAAAGAAGTGTGAACGACTGTCGCGGGCGCTATCTGTCAGCAGGGAGGCAATGCTCTGGTCGACATTAAGCATCATCGCGGGCAATGAGATATAGGCCGGCACCTGTGGGATCACCGCTTTGCGAATCGGCGCGGGTTCTGGCTTTGGCGCAGGCGTTGGTTCGGGTTTGTGCTCCGGCGCGGGCGCAGGCGACGGTTCGGGCTTGTGCTCCGGCGCGGGCGCAGGCGACGGTTCGGGCTTGTGCTCCGGCGTGGGCGCAGGCGTTGGTTCGGGTTTGTGCTCCGGCGCGGGCGCAGGCGTTGGTTCGGGTTTGTGCTCCGGCGCGGGCGCAGGAGACGGTGTCGGCTCAGGCGCGGGTTCAGGCGTTGGGGCGACAGGCGTACTGATGCCCTCTGCGTTCAGCATGATATTCTGCAACCGGTAATCCCAGTATTGATCGCCCTCTCCCTGCACGTCACGCGCCTTTGCTGAGGCGTGTCCCGGCGCGAAAGCATACAGACCGTAGGCCCATGCGCCGCGGGCGACATAGCCGTTTGCCAATTTTATGCTGTTTGCGCTGGCTTTCCCGCCTACCTGAATGAGAGAAAGCCCCTCCATGTTATCGGCGGTACTATTCTGATTGGCGTCGCTGTCCTGCCAGACGCCGGTTGCGTTGATAAGCAGCGTGATGGGATTGTCTTCGGCGCTGTTCAGATCGCCGTCAATCAGCAGCCGGTCGGTCGTAGCCTGAGTAAAGCCTGAATTTAATGCGACGGTGGCGGAGTTAACCGCATTAAGCGTGCCGATGCGCAACGTCGATGCGCCGCTGGAATCGGATGCCCGGGCGCCGGGGGCAATCGTTGCGCTGTCTGCTAACGTTACGCTGGCAATGCGCCCATTGCCTGAAAGCACGGTTTCTTTACCCAGCGTCATGGCTGAACTCATCCTGCCATCCATCCGCAGGGAACCGGCGGCAACGTCGATGCCCTGGGCGTTATCAACGTTGCCCGAAAGCGTCAACAGGCCTGAACCGGTTTTTTCAACTTTGCCGTCGCCATAGATATTGGCCGTTATATGCGATGCTGTCTCGCCCATTGTGCTGTTGTGCTCCTGGATATCAGCGATAAGCCGGCTGTCGCTGTCCTGTAGCGCGACTTCGCCAGCCAGCGCTGTGCGATCCCAGAGCGTGAGCGTTGCGGCTTTACCGATTCGGGTATTGCCGGTCAGGGCGGCGTGTTCTTTGAGCGTCAGCGTTGCGCTCCCGGCAACGTCCACCGTGGCGATGTCGTAGGTTTTCTCCAGCCAGTCATCGCTGAAGTAAGCCATACCGGCGTGTTTTACCTGCTCGCCCCCCACGATAAATTCGCCCTGCTCAATAGCCAGCGTGTTCAGCGATGCTCCGCCGCGCAGCGTCCAGTTGCCGTTCGTTGCCTGTGGGGCATACGTCAGCGACAGGTTCCGGGCCGTGTTTTTGTCGCCAAATGTGCCGAGGAATGTTTTATCACTCCCCGCGAGTGTGATTTTTGCCGCCGCTTCGCTATTTCGATTGACGATACGCGCCCCGCTATCGTTATGCTGAATATCCTTAAACGTGAGCGAGTTGCCGTTCACGTCCAGCGTACCGCCGCGATAGCCGAAGCGGATATTGTCAGGCGCTATCTGCTCGCTGTCTTTGAGCACAACCGTGGGGCGCCCGCTGATTAGCGTAACCTGGGAGAAGGCCTGCTTCTTGTTCCCGTCGCCGGCCTGTTGAGCCAGGACTACGGTGCCATCGCCTGCGTTAAGCGCGCCGTCATTCACCCCGCTTGCATTGACATACAGCGTACCTGCGCCAATTTTATGCAGCGCATCGCCTTTGAGGCCGTTAACCTGCCATAAAACAGTTTTGTTTTTATCCACTTCAACGCCGCCGCCTGCCCAGGTGGCATTCGCCTGCGTGGTGGAGCGAACAGTATAATCGCTGGAGAACTGGAGTTTTCCGGCGCCCATATTGACAGCCTGCTCAAGTACAATATTGCCCCCTTCACCGTTGAAGCGAAGATCTTTTGTGGCGTCGAGTTGATCGAGCGTCGCCTGCGAGGGGGCTAAGGTAGCCTGGCTTCCCGTAAGCCCGTGCCAGCTCCAGTTTTTCGCACCCTGCTTAATCGCATCGTCCTGCCAGTGGATATCGCCGGCGGTCGCGCTGTCTGTTACGTTTTCATCACGGGCGTTGGCCAGCACTTGCTGAAGAAATTCGCTGTCGACATAGTGAGCGATGGTCTGACGATTGTTTGCGCTGCCGCCTGCGGTAGCAAAAAGAACGCCAGCCACTTTCCATTCTTTATCCACGCTGTCCCATGCAAGCACAGGGCTACCGCTGTCGCCACCCAGACCTGACAATGACAGGGGGGAAGCGTGAGGCGAACCTGCGCCATAGTTTTTCCAGCGAATCATGGTATCCAGCGACACGGCGCTGCTCAGTATCATACCGCCGGATTTCCATTTATAGGCGCTGGCCACAGGGACGGCAGTATTGCCCGTAGCGGCTTCCTGCTGTTGGGTGCCGCCGCCCGCCCGCGCAAAAGCCGTATAGCGGGCTGTTCCGCCCTGTTTTAGTTCGGCACGGGTCACAACAGGAATTGCCGCTGCGTCCACCATGACTTTATTAAGCCGGGGCGCGTGAAAGTCCCCCGTTGGGGCGTTATTGCGATTGATGAGTTTATAAGTGGGGGCAAATTTAGCGTTGTTGCCAAACGCGATGTTTTTATAACCGCCGTTGTGACGCACGCCAATAACGTGTGAGGGAGCCACGATAGTGGCATAGCCCAGGCTTGCGACCATCCCTAAATCGGGCATGGGTGCGTTCAGGTAACCTTCAAGCCCACCATCAGTGCGACGGTAGACGGGAATATTTTCTGCGCCAGGCGCGTATTTCCCTCTGTTTTCAGCAAAGTCTCTGTAATCCTGAATGGCAATGTCGTAACGCATAACGCCTCCCCGGGCGGGCATCTGCGCGAGCAGCAGAAAAATAATGGCGGCCAGGGGTTTTTTGCTCAGTTTCATTAAGCTACATCCTTGAAAATAATCTATGACACCCTTTGTCAACACGGCTGAAACGGACTGAGAATGTATAATGGTTTGTCTGAATTGGATTAGGATTTCCTTATTTCATGCCTGACAGAATAAGTATTTCCTTAAAAAAAGAAAGACATAATTGTTGTAGTCATCCTGAAAGCAAAAAATTAAGGCCGGGACGCGTCTGTAATAGTCCATTTAACCGGGAGAATATTTTGATGGTTTCCCTGTATCCTCAAATGCTTCCTCAGCTATGATGGAGAGAAAAGAGAGGTTTATATGGAATACGAATTTTTAAGCGATGTCACCGGGCGCGTAAAGGTCCGAATGTCGATGGGCCATGAGGCTCTTGGCCACTGGTTTAACGAGGAAGTCAAAGATAACCTCGCGTTACTCGATGTGGTGGAGCAGGCCGCCCAATCGGTGAAAGGCACTGAGCGCACCTGGCAGCGCGCCGGGCATGAATATACCCTCTGGCTCGATGGTGAGGAGGTGATGGTGCGCGCCAATCAGCTTGAATTTACCGCAGACGAAATAGAAGAAGGCATGCGCTATTACGATGAAGAAAGTTTATGCCTGTGCGGTACGGAAGATTTCCTTCAGGTTCTGCGCGCCTACCGCCGCTTTATCCAGAACCACTAGTTTCTTATCGCAGCGGCGTTAAAGGCCGCGCGCTCTGCTTTTTTGATTTTTTTTCACTCTTTATGATTATTTCCACGCACTATTAACGTGTATTTTTTGCGATCCCGGCGTTATTTTTTCTGTTTGTGATTTATTACAATCATTTTGATTGAAATAAATCATTGGGCGAGGGAAAAATGAATATAAAAGCCGCAATTGAAAAAATCCCCGGCGGGATGATGGTTGTTCCGCTGGTGCTTGGGGCGCTGGTCAATACGTTTGCGCCGCAGGCCCTGCAGGTTGGGGGGTTTACTACAGCACTGTTTAAAAACGGCGCGCCAGCGCTGATTGGCGCTTTCCTGCTTTGCATGGGGGCCGGTATTCACATCAAGGCGGCGCCAAAGTCGCTGCTGATTGGCGGCGGTATCACCTTTACTAAATTTGTCGTGGCGGTGGCGCTGGGCTATGCCGTTGAGAAACTCTTCGGCGCCGAGGGTATCTGGGGGCTGTCGTCGGTGGCCATTATTGCCGCGATGAGTAATACCAACGGCGGCCTGTATGCCGCGCTGGCCGGGGAGTTTGGCCGGGACAACGAAGTGGGCGCTACGCCGCTGATGTCGCTGAGCGATGGGCCGATCCTGACGATGATCGCGCTGGGGGCCGCCGGGATGGCCAATATCCCGGTTATGTCTATTGTCGTTGTGATCATTCCTATGCTCATCGGTATGCTGCTGGGGAATCTTGACCCGCAGATGCGCGACTTCTTATCCAAAGGCGGCCCGCTGCTGATTCCGTTTTTCGCTTTCGCGCTTGGCGCCAGTATCGACCTGGGCATGCTTATCAAAGGCGGCCTGGCAGGCATTTTACTGGGCGTTCTGACCACGCTGTTTGGCGGTTTCTTTAACATTAAAGTCGATCGCCTGCTGGGGGGCACAGGCATTGCAGGCGCGGCGGCGTCCAGCACTGCAGGCAACGCCGTGGCAACGCCGATGGCTATTGCTCAGGCCGATCCGACGCTGGGGCAGGTTGTCGCGGCAGCTACGCCGCTGGTTGCCACATCGGTCATTGTAACGGCGATACTCACGCCTGTATTGACCTCATGGGTCGCAAAACGTAATCAGCAGACACAGGCCGTAGCCGGGGAGTAAGCATAATGAAAATGATTGTTGTCGCCGACGATTTTACCGGCGCGAACGACACCGGCGTACAGTTGGCAAAGCGCGGCGCAAGAACGGAAGTCATGCTTACGGCGCAGCAGAAGCCGTCCCGGCGCGCCGACGTGTTGGTTATTAATACCGAAAGCCGTGCGATGAGCGCAGAACAGGCCGGCGCCGCAGTGTCCCGGGCGCTGGCGCCGTGGTGCGATTCAGCGCAGAGCAATGTGCTGATCTATAAAAAAATTGATTCCACCTTCCGTGGCAATCCTGGCGCGGAAGTGGCTGCTGCAATGGCGTCAAGCGGCGCAACGCTTGCGCTGGTTGCAGGAGCGATACCGTCTGCGGGGCGCACTACGCGCAACGGCGAATGCCTGGTATACCAACAACCGTTGCTGGAAACGGAGTTTGCCAGCGATCCGCGTACCCCCATAACCTCTTCGCGTATCAGTACAATAATAGGCCTGCAAACGACGCTCCCGGTATACGAAATTACTCTCGATCAGGTGCGCGGCGGCGAGCTGCCCGCGCACCTTGAGGCGCTGGAGAGCAAAGGCGGCGGTATTGTGGTGCTGGACGCTGAAAGCGATAACGACCTGACGCTTATTGCGCAGGCGGCCTGCGGCCTGCAAAAACGCCCGCTGCTGGTTGGCGCGGCGGGGCTGGCCAACGCGCTGCCGGCGGAAAGCTATATGAGCGCGCGTCAGGCGCTGCCGGTGCTGGTCGTCGCTGGCTCTATGAGCGAGATGACGCGTCGTCAGGTTACGCAGGCGCAGCGCCAGGGGCGCGCGGATGTAGTGGATATTAATGTAGAAGCGCTGCTCTCGAATACGGGAGAAGCCGCGGTCGATCTCGTGGTGCAGCAGGCCTGCGATGCGCTGGGAAGGCAGCGCCATTGCGTGCTTCGCACCAGCAGCAGCGCGGACGATCGCGAGCGCGTGGATGCGCTGGCTGCGAGCAATGGATTAACCCGGCAGGCGCTGGGGGAAACCCTGAGCCGGCGCATTGGCGAAATAACGCTCGCTATACTCGATCGCGCCCGTACCGGCGGACTGTTCCTCACCGGCGGCGATATCGCTATTTCAGTCGCTAACGCGCTTGGCGCGGAAGGCTACCGTATCCGAAGCGAGGTTGCGCCGTGTATACCCTGCGGCACTTTCGTCAATAGCGAAATCGACGATTTACCGGTCATCACCAAAGCCGGTGGATTTGGTACTGACAGCACGCTTTGCGACGCGCTGTATTTTATTGAGGAGATGTACAGTGGGCACTAAAACTGTAGCTGTAACGATGGGCGATCCGGCCGGGATTGGTCCGGAAATTATCATCAAAGCGCTCAATGAGCAGGCGCTGGCGGGCGCGCCGGTTGTCGTGGTGGGGTGTTTGCGCACGTTGCAACGTTTGCAGGAAAAAGGAATTACGCCCCCCGTAGAGCTTGTGGCGATTGAGCAAGTTTCAGACGCCCGCTTTGCGCCCGGCACGCTTCACATTATTGATGAGCCGCTGGCTGAACCCGACGAACTGGCGCCGGGAGAAGTGCAGGCGCAGGCCGGGGATCTGGCCTACCGCTGCGTGAAGCGGGCTACGGCGCTGGCAATGGCGGGCGATGTCCAGGCTATCGCCACCGCGCCGCTGAATAAAGAGGCGCTGCATCTGGCCGGGCATCTCTACCCCGGTCATACCGAGCTACTGGCGACGCTTACCCACAGCCGCGATTATGCGATGGTGTTGTTTACCGATAAGCTGAAGGTGATACACGTATCCACCCATATTGCGCTGCGTAAGTTTCTTGATACGCTTAACCAGCCGCGTATTGAAACGGTTATTACGCTGGCGGATTCCTTCCTTAAACGTGTTGGATTTGCCAAACCGCGTATTGCCGTAGCGGGGGTGAATCCCCATGCCGGCGAGAATGGCTTGTTTGGCGATGAAGAGGCGCGTTTTGTTACTCCAGCCGTTGAGGCCTGTCGCGAGCGCGGCATACAGATAACTGGCCCGTGCCCGCCGGATACTGTATTCCTCCAGGCCCATGAAGGCCATTACGATATGGTAGTGGCGATGTACCACGATCAGGGGCACATTCCGCTCAAGCTGCTGGGCTTCTATGATGGCGTGAATATTACCGCCGGGCTGCCGTTTATTCGTACGTCTGCCGATCACGGTACGGCGTTTGATATTGCCTGGACGGGGAAAGCAAAACCTGAGAGCATGTCCACTTCCATTAAACTGGCAATGCAACTGGCTTAACCGGGTGAAATGAAAGGTCAATACCGTCTCGACCAGATAATCGCTTTCCTGAAAAGCTATCCTCTGGCAACCGTTGAGCAACTGGTCGAGGCCGTTGACGCCTCGCCTGCCACCATCCGCAGAGATCTGATTAAGCTTGATGAGCAGGGCGTTATCAGCCGCAGCCACGGCGGGGTGGCGCTCAGGCGCTTTGTGCCGGTACAGCCTACCACCAGCGAAAAACAACTGCGCAATCGTCTGGAAAAACAGGCGATTGCCCGCCATGCGGCAAGCCTGGTCCAGCCCGGTAATGCCGTCGTGCTGGATGCCGGAACTACGATGCTGGAACTGGCGCGCTGCCTTACCCACCTGCCGCTGCGCGTTATCACGGTCGATCTGCATATCGCTTTGTTTCTGTCGGCATTTAAGCAAATAGAGGTGACTATCGTCGGTGGGCGCATCGACGACAGCAGCCAGTCCTGTATTGGCGAGCACGGGCGGCGGATGCTGCGCAGCGTCTGGCCGGATATTGCGTTTATGAGTTGCAACTCATGGAGCCTTGAAGCGGGGGTAACGACGCCGACGGAGGAAAAATCCGGGCTGAAGCAGGATATTATCGGTACCGCGCGCCGTAAAGCGCTGCTGGCCGACAGCAGCAAATATGGCGCCTGTTCGCTGTTTAACGTGGTGGCGTTACAGGCGTTTGATGAGGTGATAACCGACGACGGCCTGCCGGGGGCGGCGCAACAGGCGCTGATGCCGCAACCCTTTCAACTGTCGCTGGTCAGCGCCCGGTAAGAAATATTTTCGTCAGGCGAGCTTTTGATGCTCATAACCCCGGAATATTGCGGCCGTAATAGATCTCGCGCATTTCCTTCCACAGCAAATCGGTAATGTGGCGACGCTCCCGGGGACTTAACTCTTCTGGCCGGGTGTGGAACATATAGTGCCTGAGGTCGAATGCTTTAAGCAGCATTTTGGTGTGAAATATATTTTCCTGATAGACATTAACATCCACCATGTCATACAGCGCCTTCATATCGTCTGACATAAAATTCTGAATGGATGTAATGTCGTGATCGATAAAGTGCTTCATGCCGTTTACGTCGCGGGTGAAGCCGCGCACGCGATAGTCTACGGTAACAATATCCGATTCAAGCTGGTGTATCAGGTAGTTCAGCGCCTTGAGCGGCGAAATCACGCCGCAGGTGGAGACTTCAATATCGGCACGGAAGGTGCATAGCCCGCCTTGCGGGTGGCTTTCCGGGTAGGTATGTACGCAGATATGGCTTTTATCGAGATGCGCAACCACGGTTTCCGGCAGCGGGCCGGGATGTTCCGTGTTGTCGATAAGCTTAGGATCGACCGGTTCTTCGCTCACCAGAATGGTGACGCTGGCGCCCTGCGGTTCATAATCCTGGCGCGCGATATTAAGAATATTAGCGCCGATAATTGAGCAGGTTTCAGCGAGAATTTCCGTTAAACGGTTCGCGTTATAAAGTTCGTCAATGTACGCAATATAGCCATCGCGTTCTTCCGCCGTTTTGGCGTAACAGATATCGTAAATACAAAAACTCAGGCTTTTGGTCAGGTTGTTAAAGCCATGCAGTTTTAGCTTTTTCAATTTGGTTCACCTCCCGGGTTTGGAATAAGTTGGGCGGGATTTCAGGTCGCCAGCGCATCCTGAAGATATTGCGGCAGCGCGAAGGCTGCGCAGTGAACTGCCGGGTTGTAGTAGCGGCAGCGTAATCCCGCGTGATGAAAACGGGCCTGAATGGTTGCCGGGCGAAGGTAGCGCAGCGTTTCGTTGTCGGTCGCCCAGGCGAATGTCATTATGCCGCCATAGTAGGTCGGAATGGCGGCCTGGTAGAAGCTGACGTCGGTAAAATACTGGCCAAGCCTGCGGTGGCTGCTGAGCGCCTCATCCTGCTGAAGAAAGCATACGCCATTTTGCGCCACGAACACGCCGCCCGGATTAAGTATGCGCTTACATCCTTCGTAAAAAGCGCTGGTGAAAAGGCTTTCGCCGGGGCCGACAGGATCGGTGCAGTCAGAAATAATAATGTCAAACGTCTGTGTCGTTTGGCTGACGAAGTTTACGCCATCGTCAATGACCAGATTAAAGCGTGGGTCCTCATACGCGCCTGCGCTGTGGTTGGGCAGGTACTGGCGGCAAAAAGAAACTACGCTGGCATCGATTTCCACCATTGTGATGCTTTCCACGCCGCTATGACGGGCAACTTCCCGCAGCATGCCGCCGTCTCCGCCGCCGATAATGAGCACGCGTTTTGCCTGGCCGTGGGCCATCAGCGGGACATGGGTCAACATTTCGTGATAGATAAACTCATCGCGCTCGGTCGTTTGCACCACGCCGTCGAGCGCCATGATGCGGCCGAACGCCGCGTTTTCGAAGATAATCAGCTCCTGATGAGCGGTCTTTTCATGATAGAGCACATTATCGACGCTGAAATACTGGCCAAAGCCGTCATGCAGCGTCTCCTGCCACTGGCGATCGTCAGTCATGGTAATGACTCCTTGCTCAATGCCCCTAAAAAGGGGCGCGACAAAATAATTACCCCGGCCGCCTGTGCGCGGTTACCGGTTATTTCACCATCGCCAACAGGCTAAGCGAATCGCGAGCGAGCGCCCGACATTTTTTTGCGATGGGTACGGCAATGCCGCTGAGATCGCGGTAACTGTCTTCGCCCAGCGCTTTCATATCAAAACTGTCATAGTTGCTCAGATCCCACTGGTTTTGCTGGGCGAAAAATACCAGCGCACGGCGGATTTGATAGTTAGGCATATTCTGGTAGCCGCAGTCGTTTTTAAGGAAAACGAATACCGCGGTGAGATCGGCGATATCTTCCGCTTCTGATTCACTCAGCGCCTGGCTTGCGCAGGAGAACCCCAGTAATCCACCAAATACTAACATCCTGACAAACTTCTTCATCACGACTACCACTATTAAACAGTTAACGCACGTTAGCATATTTCGTAAGCCGGGGACGACCATTAATTCCGCACCGGCGGGCTTGACCTTACCGTTGGGGCAGGGTTTATGCTCGCTTAATCATCTGTTGCCTGAGGAACTACCCATGCATCGCCGCGATTTTCTTAAATATTCCGCCGCGCTGGGCGCGCTTAGCGCTTTTCCTTTAATTAACCGCGCCGCATTTGCCGCCGCGCGCCCTGTGTTGCCAATCCCGACGCTGATTGAACCGGATGCCGAAGGTCGTATTCGCCTGGCCGCGCAGGCCGGGAAAACAGCGTTTGCCGGCAAGCCGGTCACAACGTGGGGATATAACGGCGCGCTGTTGGGGCCAGCGTTGAGACTGCAACAGGGTAAAAACGTCACGGTTGATATCCACAACGCCCTGCCGGAAGCGACGACCGTGCACTGGCACGGTCTGGAAATTCCCGGCGAGGTAGACGGGGGGCCGCATGGCGTTATCGCGCCGGGTGCGAAGCGCCGCGTATCGTTTACGCCGCAGCAGCGCGCCGCCACCTGCTGGTTTCATCCACATGAGCACGGTAAAACCGGCGCGCAGGTGGCAAAAGGCCTGGCCGGGCTGGTGATGATTGAAGATAACGAACTGCGCGCCCTTATGCTGCCGCAGAAGTGGGGAGTGGATGATGTGCCGCTGATCATTCAGGATAAACGTTTCGGCGCGGACGGTGAAATAGACTACCGGCTTGACGTGATGAGCGCTGCGGTGGGGTGGTTTGGCGATACGCTGCTTTGCAACGGCGCGCGCTATCCGCAGCATACGGCGCCGCGCGGTTGGCTGCGTCTGCGGCTGCTCAATGGATGCAACGCCCGCTCGCTCACTCTCGCCGCCAGCGATAACCGGCCGCTATATGTGATTGGCAGCGACGGCGGTCTGCTGGGCGAACCGGTGAAGCTTACCGAACTGCCGATGCTAATGGGCGAACGTTTCGAGGTACTGGTACAAATTAGCGATAACAAACCGTTTGATATTATTGCGCTGCCGGTAACGCAAATAGGGATGAACGTCGCACCCTTTGATAAACCACAGCCTGTGGTGCGCATACAGCCGGTTAATGTTTTTAGCACCGGTACATTGCCTGACGCGCTGGCGGCGATGCCGGTCGTTCCCGCGACCGACGGCGTTTTTGAACGCCGGCTTGAGCTAACAATGGACCCGATGCTGGATATGCTGGGGATGCAGGCGCTGGAAAAGAAATACGGCAAGCAGGCGACGGCGGGTATGGATCACGGCGCGATGGGGCACGGACAGCGGCCGATGCCTGCAATGGATCATTCGCAAATGCATCACGGCGCGCAGGGCGCATCCGGTATGCATCACGGCGCAATGGGGCATGGCTCATTAGCCGCAGGCGATGGAAAAACGGCGTTTGATATCATGAATGCCAATAAGATCAATGGCAAAGCATTTGATATGAATACACCGGCGTTTAACGTAGCGCGCGGGCGGTATGAACGCTGGGTTATTTCCGGCGAGGGCGACATGATGCTGCATCCATTTCATATTCACGGCACGCAGTTTCGAATACTCTCGGAAAACGGAAAACCGCCTGCGCCGCATCGCAGCGGCTGGAAGGATACCGTCTCTGTTGACGGCGCCCGCAGCGAAGTGCTGGTGCGTTTTGACCACACGGCATCGCCGCAGCAGGCCTATATGGCCCACTGCCACCTTCTGGAACATGAAGATACCGGTATGATGCTTGGGTTTACCGTAAGCTGAGGGAGAGCGTGAGCGTAACGCTGGTCGCTTAAGGCTAAGTGAATGTTCCGTTCGCCTGAAGCCCGATGATAAAGGGCCTCAGGCGAACGGGCAAAGCGGCCTGCTTTGCAAACGTGCGACTTCGCAAAGGCATCAATACTTCACGCCGCGCGGCCGTCTCGGTTCGCCTCAGCCCGCCCTTGCGGGCCGCTTTAGTTTGTCTTCGCCTGTGGTTTGCCGGGTTCAGCGCCCGCCCCAGGCTGTAAGCCTGTACGCGTTAAAAGCGAACCGAGGATGCTGGCAGTAAATAAAAAGAATGGAGACTTACGCCTGGCTTTAATGCGTCATGATTTTTGCATTAACAGGAATCGTTATTCATAAACAGGCTTAACTGACCGGCATCGGAGCTGCGAGCGCGTGCTGGCGGGTTAACTATAGCGTCGCTTAAGGCTGAGTCAGTAAAACGGCGCGTCTCTGTGGCGAGCGGGTTAAGGCGCTCATGCCTGCTTTAACCATTCTCACGGCCCCGCAGCCCTTAGCCTGCAACGGCCTGGGGGGCCTGGCGGGTAAAGCGTATGTTTGCGCTGCGGGTAAATACCAGAAAAATTTAAACGGTTGCGCTGTTTCGGGCCGAAAAGCGTCGGCCCGAAGCGCGTTCCAGTACGGGTTATTTCTCGTCAGGCAGCGCGTAAGCGACAATGTAGTCGCCCATCTTTGTGCCAAATGAACCGTGGCCGCCTGCGGCAATGACGACGTACTGTTTACCGTTAGCTTCGTAGGTCATAGGCGTCGCCTGGCCTCCGGCGGGCAAACGCGCCTGCCATAGTTTTTCACCGTTGGTTATGTTATAGGCACGGATATAGTTGTCAGCCGTTGCGCCAATAAACAGCACGTTACCTGCGGTAGTTATGGGGCCGCCCAGCATTGGCATACCCATGTTAAACGGTACAGGGAACGGCACAGGGAATGGCATGCTGTCGCGCGGCGTGCCGATGCGTTTTTTCCATACAATCTGGTGGCGTTTAAGATCGATACCGGAGATATACCCCCACGCCGGTTGCTTACACGGCAGCCCGAACGGCGACAGGAACGGGTTAAGCTTTACGCCATACGGCACGCCGTACTGCGGCTGAATGCCGGTTTCGGCGCCGGAGCCTTTCGCATCCTTCGGCGGTTGCATTGGGTTGCCCGGGCCACGGGGTATCAGTTTTGAGACAAACGGCAGCGCCATTGGGTTGGCAATGGCTATCTGGCGGTTTGGCGCGACGGAAATACCGCCCCATTCAAACATGCCGAGATTGCCGGGAAAGACCAGCGTGCCCTGTTCCGACGGCGGCGTGAAGGTGCCTTCATAGCGAAGACCCTGAAAAATGATACGGCATACGAGCTGGTCATACATTGTCGCGCCCCACATATCTGCGCCCGTCAGCTTTTTCTGCGGGCGGAACGAAAGGGCGGAGAAGGGCTGGGTTGGCGACAGCCAGTCGCCTTTGGCCGCGCCCTGCGGAACCGGGCGCTCCGGCGCGGGAACAACGGGTTGACCGTTGCGGCGATCCAGCACAAACAGATTACCGGTTTTTGCCGGCGCGTAAATCACCGGCACGGTATTGCCGTCTTTATCGGTAATGTCAGCGAGCGTCGGCTGTGACGGCAGGTCCATATCCCACAGATCGTGATGTACCGTCTGCCAGGACCAGGCAAGCTTGCCGGTAGTCGCGTTCAGCGCAAGCACGGAACTGGCGTAGCGCTCCTGCTCTGGCGTGCGGTGACCGCCCCAGATATCCGGCGTACTGACGCCCATAGGCAGATAGACCAGATCCAGCTTTGCGTCATACGCCGCCGGCGCCCAGGAATTAGGCGAGTTGGGTGTGAAATGGTGTTCATCTGCCGGTATCGCATTAGGATCTTTCGCCCCCGGATCGAAAACCCACAAAAGTTTGCCGCTGTTAACGTCAAAACCCCGGATGACGCCAGACGGTTCGCGGGTGGAAAAGTTATCGGTCACGGCGCCCGCAATAACGATGGTCGTTCCGGTGACAACCGGCGGGGAGGTGGGTTCGTACATACCCGGCGTGGTCACGGGCATGTTGGTTTGCAGATTAAGCACGCCTTTGTTGGCGAAGGTTTCGCACGGCTTGCCGTTATCCGCGTTAAGGGCGAACAGCCTGCCGTCGTTCACCGGCAAAAGGATGCGGCGCGGGCAGTCGGCCAGCACTTCAGGCGCGGCGTTTTGCGCGTTGGCTTCATGATACGAAACGCCACGGCATGTCACGTGTTGAAAGGAGGGATCGGTCTTCAGCGCCGGGTCGAAATGCCATTTCTCTTTGCCGCTGGCGGCATCAAGCGCGAACAGACGCTGGTGCGCGGTGCAAAGATAAAGCGTGTCGCCGACTTTTATGGGCGTCACTTCGTTCGTAATTTCTCCCGGATCGCTCGGCAGACGGAGATCGCCGGTGCGAAACACCCAGGCCTCTTTTAGTTTATGCACGTTGTCGGCGTTGATTTGCCTGAGCGGCGAGTAGCGCTGGCCTTCCTGCGTGCGGCCATAGGCGGGCCAGTCGCCGTCGGCCACCTGCGGCGCGGCGTCACGAGCCGGGGCCACTGTGTCGGTAGGCAGCGTGCCGTTGATTTCCTGCGGATCGTTAAAGCCTGCCCATATGAGCATGGCGGCGCTAATCAGCAGCGAAACCAGCAGAGAAGGAACGGCGGGGCGGGAAGGCGTCAGCCTGCGCCAGACGAACGGCAGCAGTAGCCAGATGCCGAAGAGCACCAGCACATCGCAGCGTGGCGCCAGCGCCCAGAAATCAAAGCCGACCTCCGCAATGCCCCACAGCATGGTACACAGCAGGAGCGCGGCATAGAGCCACAGCGCGGCGGCGCGCTTGCGGTACAGTTGCCCGGCGACCATCAGCATGACAACCCCGGCTATGGGGTAGTACCACGAGCCGCCGACAGCCGCCAGCCAGATGCCGCCCACCAGCAGATAAAGCCCTGTTAACAGCGCAAAAAGCGCTGACAGCAACAGGGTTGCGCGTGATTGCTGTTTTTTACTTTCCATGATCCCTCTCGCTCGTTAGTTTTTGTTAGCAATTGATTATAGTGATTAATGGGAAGGTTATGCGTCACGGAAAAGGCGCAATGGAAGAAGTAAAGGTAAATAACGTAAGCGGCAAAATAATTATCGGTTAACGAGAGCGCCAACAAGCAAGGTAAATAAAAAATTATTTTTTAAATCAATTTATTAATTTCATACCTGTTTGGTGGTTATTGCCTGTTCATTTTATTTTATGCTGAAATCAGGAGGGTAAATAAATTTCAGCACGTTAACCCTGAGGGCTAACTTTATCCGAAAAATAAGCCCTGTTTAATAAATTGCCGCAGACAGAATCAACGGGTCGAGCCGTTTAGCGGCGCATGCCCGCGAAACGAACCCGAAAACAGGGGCCGGGAAAACGTAAGCGGTAGCCGGTACGCGCCAGATGTCTCTGTTTCAAATTACCGGACGTATAAACAGGGCATGACTTCTTTGCGGCTGGCTGGCGGCTTTCCAGCGCGCCGCTTATTGTAGACGTTTTTTGACCTGCAATAGGTGAGTCATATTTCCGCCCGGTAAGCATCGCTGCGTAATAGCCGGATCGGCGGTTTTTCTAATCCAGGCGTTGATGCTGTATACTCGCGGCCTTTCTACCGCGCTCATGCTTTCGCGCAATGGGGCGTTTGTGTGATAATCAACGTATTATTTCCGCTAAACCGCGTGGCGTGAGTGCAGAATTAACTGATTAAAATCAGTGGAATAAATTATGAAACATACTGTTGAAGTGATGATCCCGCAAGCGGACATCAAAGCACGCATTGCAGAACTGGGCAAAGAGATCACCGAACGCTATCGTGACAGCGGGAGTGAAATGGTGCTGGTTGGGCTGCTACGCGGATCGTTTATGTTTATGGCGGATCTGTGCCGTGAAGTGCAGGTGAGTCACGAAGTTGATTTTATGACGGCCTCCAGCTACGGCAGCGGTATGTCGAGCACAAGAGATGTAAAAATTCTCAAGGACCTGGATGAGGATATTCGCGGTAAGGATGTGCTGATTGTGGAAGATATCATTGATTCCGGCAATACGCTTAGCCGCGTGCGTGAAATTCTGCGTCTGCGTGAGCCGAAGTCGCTGGCTATTTGCACGCTGCTGGATAAACCGGAACGCCGTGAAGTAAACGTTGAAGTCGAGTTTGTCGGTTTCGCCATACCGGATGAGTTCGTGGTAGGTTACGGGATAGACTATGCGCAGCGCTACCGCCATCTACCCTATATTGGCAAAGTGGTGTTACTGGACGAATAAGCGAAGGCCCCTTCGGATTGATGGCAAAAAGGGCAAAAACGTTTTTGCCCTTTTTGTGGCGAATAGCCGAAAATCAATCTGTTGATTTCAGATTGTTGACAAAGAAGGAAAAAACGGTTTTTTTCCTTCTTTGTGGTAAGCAGGCGAAAATCAATGCATTGATTTTCCTTATTTTTTTGTATTTCATCCATCCTGTCTGCGACAGGATGGGGTTTGTCAGCAGTCTCAAATCAATCTGTTGATTTTATTTATTTTTGCGGCGTCCTGAGCTGAGCCGCACGTACCGGCGTTTGTCCTTATCTGTGATTGTGGTGCATGCGTTTGAGGTTCGACATGCCGTTGCGATACTGCTGCTCCAGCGTTTCGCGGCTGGTGGCGGTAACGTTCAAATCGCGCAGCAGGCCGTCGTGAATGCCGTAAACCCAGCCGTGAACGCTGACTTTCTGGCTGCGCTTCCAGGCCGATTGCATAATCGTTGAATGACCGAGATTATAGACCTGCTCCATCACGTTCAGTTCGCACAGCGTATCCATACGTTGCTCCTGCGGCAGTTCGCCCAGCAGCGTGCTGTGTTTGTACCAAATATCACGGATGTGCAGCAGCCAGTTATTGATAAGGCCCAGCTCCGGGTTGGCGACCGCTGCCTGTACCCCGCCGCAGCCGTAGTGGCCGCAGATAATTATGTGCTCCACTTCCAGCACATCTACCGCATACTGCACGACCGACAGGCAGTTAAGATCGGTATGGATAACCAGGTTAGCAACATTGCGGTGAACGAAAAGTTCGCCAGGTTCGAGGCCCGTCAGGCGCTCTGCGGGAACGCGGCTGTCGGAACAGCCAATCCATAAGAAGCGCGGCTTTTGCGCGTGCGCTAGCTGTTCAAAGAAGCCGGGATCCTCCTCCACCAGCAGTTTGGACCAAATTTTATTATTGCTGATGAGTGTTTCAATGTCTTTCATGAGTGGTTAACAACCTGTAACCGAATAAATGCGTTGGGGTAATATAGGGCAACTCAACTTTTTTTTAAACCTACCAGGCTGTGTCCCTTAAACCCGCATCATGAGAATTAAGGGACACAGTTTAACTATTCTTCACTGTAATAGCGCCCGGATTGAGGCGGTAAAATGCGTTAGCGCCGCAGATGTTCAACGCGGTGTATTATTACGCCGGAAATATTCAGGGCACAGAGAATCCACTAAAGGCACTACAACATCTATGACTTACGCACTGGAACTGGAGCAATTAACCAAAACCTACCCCGGCGGCGTTCAGGCGCTGCGCGGGATTGATTTGCAGGTTGAGGCTGGAGATTTTTATGCCCTGCTGGGGCCTAATGGCGCAGGGAAATCGACCACTATTGGTATTATCAGTTCGCTGGTAAACAAAAGCGCGGGTAGGGTGAAGGTATTTGGCTACGATCTGGTTAACGATATCGTTAACGCCAAGCGTCAACTTGGGTTGGTGCCGCAGGAGTTCAACTTTAACCCGTTTGAAACGGTACAGCAGATCGTTGTTAATCAGGCTGGCTACTACGGCGTACCGCGCCGCGATGCGTTTGAGCGCAGCGAAAAATACCTTAATCAGCTCGACCTGTGGGGAAAGCGCAATGAACGCGCGCGCATGTTGTCCGGCGGGATGAAGCGTCGCCTGATGATTGCCCGCGCGCTGATGCATGAGCCAAAACTGTTGATCCTCGACGAACCCACCGCGGGCGTGGATATTGAGCTACGCCGCTCGATGTGGACTTTCCTGAAAGCGCTGAACGACAGCGGCACCACCATCATTCTCACCACGCACTACCTGGAAGAAGCGGAGATGCTGTGTCGCAATATCGGCATCATTCAGCACGGCGTGCTGGTGGAAAACACCTCGATGAAGGCGCTGTTGTCAAAGCTTAAATCGGAAACGTTTATTCTCGATCTGGCAGCGAAAAGTCCGTTGCCAAAGCTGGAAGGGTATCAGTATCGGCTGCTTGATACCTCGACGCTGGAGGTGGAGGTGCTGCGTGAACAGGGGATAAATAGCCTGTTTAGCCAGTTGAGCGCGCAGGGCGTGCAGGTATTGAGTATGCGTAACAAAGCAAACCGTCTGGAAGAGCTGTTTGTCACGCTGGTGCATGAAAAAAAAGGAGAATCAGCATGATGCAGCTTTACTGGGTAGCGCTGAAAAGTATCTGGACCCGGGAAATCCATCGCTTTATGCGCATATGGGTGCAAACGCTGGTTCCGCCGGTCATCACCATGACGTTGTACTTTATTATTTTCGGTAACCTTATCGGCTCGCGAATCGGAGAAATGCACGGTTTTAGCTATATGCAGTTTATCGTGCCGGGCTTAATCATGATGGCGGTCATTACTAACGCCTATGCTAATGTCGCTTCGTCGTTCTTCAGCGCTAAATTTCAACGTAATATCGAAGAGTTGCTGGTTGCCCCTGTGCCCACGCATGTGATTATCGCCGGTTACGTCGGCGGCGGCGTGACGCGCGGTATCTGCGTTGGGGTCCTGGTGACCATTATTTCGCTGCTGTTTGTACCGTTTCACGTTCACTCATGGCTTTTTGTCGCGCTTACGCTGCTGCTAACGGCGGTGCTGTTCTCGCTGGCAGGCCTGCTTAACGCTGTATTCGCCAAAACCTTTGACGATATCAGTCTAATCCCGACTTTTGTGCTTACCCCGCTTACTTACCTGGGCGGCGTCTTTTATTCGCTCACGCTGCTGCCGCCGTTCTGGCAGGGGCTGTCGAAGCTAAACCCAATCGTTTATATGATAAGCGGATTTCGCTATGGTTTTCTCGGCATATCCGACGTGCCGCTGGCGTTAACGGTTGGCGTGCTGGTCGCGTTTATTGCTGTGTTTTACCTGCTGTGCTGGACGTTAATTCAGCGTGGGCGCGGGCTGCGCACCTAGGCGATACGGACGCAAGTCGTTCGGGTTGTTGTAAGTCAGCATGGCTTATTCCGGCACGCATAAACGGGTTCCTTTCCCAATGAATGGAGGCCGTAACTTGATGCCGGGATGGGTGATTGTCGGGCATGATTACCTTGCCCGTGAAATACTGGCATAGCCTGATATGCTCAGTCGCGTTATGAGTGATGCGCTGCACGATACCGACGGCGGAGACGACGTTATTTTTATCACCGCTATTGTGGGGGCGGCGGCGTTGCTTAGCCATAAGCACCCGCACTGTGAAGCGATTGCCGGCTGTAGCGCCGCGCTGCTGGCACAGATAGATGCTGGCGCTGCGTAATTCGCTGCGTTTCGCGATACGATAGTCGGGCGCGGCGGAGGTTGCGTTACCAGCCTGCGGTGCCAGCAGCGTAAACCGCTTCAGGGACAATAACGCCGCCCAGGCCCGCCGTATAACTTGCGCGACGGCGTTAACTGGCGGCGCTGTGAAGCGGCAAGGGGGGCCTTCCCCCACAGCTTGCGGCTGCGGGGCGGGCGCTCAGGCAAACTGAACAGGGATGGCTTTGGCGAGGCGCTTCATTTCATTCTCGCCCTCGAAATAGGCGACTTTCGGCTGCCAGCTTTGGGCTTCGTTGTCCGGCATGGCGACATAGCTGGCGATAATCAGTATATCGCCGACGCTGGCGCAGTGCGCGGCGGCGCCGTTTACTGAAATGACCTTCGAGCCGCGCTCGCCGGAAATCGCGTAGGTGGAGAAGCGCTTGCCGTTAGTCACGTTGTAAATATCAATCGCTTCGTATTCCAGAATGCCGGCTGCATCGAGAAAATCGCGATCGATAGCGCAGGAGCCTTCATAGTGGAGATCGGCCTGAGTCACTTTTACCCGGTGAAGCTTGCCTTGCAGCATGGTACGAATCATAACAAAACCTTACTTTCAGTAGACATAAAGCGGGCGCAGGCTCGCGTCAGAGGAACCGTCGTCGGCAGTGTTGCCGTATTTTTATTCGGCGTCTACGCGCCGAACTCTACCTGCATATTATCGATAAGGCGGGCCTGGCCGAGCCAGGCCGCCAGCAAAATTACCGCGCGCTGGCTGCTGGCGTTGAGCGCCTGTAGGGTGTCTGCATCGCGGATTTGCAGATCATCGGCGCGAAAGCCTTTCTCGTTAAGGGCCTGCTCCGCGATGGCGATAATCTCGCTGGTATCACGCTGGCCGTCGCGCAGCTTCTGCGCCATGTCCTGCATTACTCTGTACAGTCCCGGTGCGATTTTGCGCTGCTCGCCGGTCAGGTAGCCGTTGCGCGAGCTGAGCGCCAGGCCGTCTTTGGCGCGCACGGTGGGAACGCCGATAATATCAACGTCGTAGCCCATATCGGCCGTCATTTTGCGAATCAGCGCCAGTTGTTGAAAATCTTTCTCGCCAAAGCAGGCTACGTTTGGCTGTACGAGATTAAAGAGCTTGCTGACCACGGTTGCGACGCCGCGAAAATGGCCGGGGCGGCTGACGCCCTCCAGGATATTTGAAAGCGTCGGCACCTCGACAAACGTCTGATCCGCCATGCCATGCGGGTAAAATTCGTGCGCTGTGGGGGTAAATACTACGTCCACGTTGCGGCGGTTAAGTTTTTCACAGTCTTCCTGAAGGGTGCGCGGGTAGCGCGCCAGATCGTCTGGCCTGTCAAACTGCATGGGATTAACGAAGATGCTGATGACCACAATATCGGCGCTCGCCTTTGCGGTTTCCACCAGTTTCATATGGCCGTCGTGCAGATTGCCCATAGTGGGCACAAGCGCGATACGTTTACCTTCAAGGCGCCAGCGGCGGATCTGTTGACGCAGCAGCGGTAAGGTTTCAATAATCAGCACAACTTTTCTCCTGTCAGTGAAAACTGTGTTCTTTGCCCGGATAGATGCCGGATTCAACTTCGGCAATATACTGGCGCACGGCGCTGCGAATGTCTCCGGCTTCGGCAAGAAAGTTTTTGGCAAATTTAGGAACGTGACCGCCGGTAATGCCCAGCGCATCGTGCATGACCAGGATCTGTCCATCGGTGCCGTTTCCGGCGCCGATGCCGATTGTTGGAATGCTCAGCGCTTCGCTAACCCGCGTTGCCAGCTCTGCGGGCACGCATTCCAGCACCATTAGTTGGGCGCCTGCGGCTTCCAGCGCCAGCGCGTCGTCGAGCAGCGTTTGCGCCGCGTTATCACCACGGCCCTGGATTTTATAACCGCCAAAAATATTGACCGACTGCGGCGTCAGACCAAGATGGCCGCATACAGGAACGGCGCGTTTGGTCAGCATATCGATTGTATCGGCCAGCCAGCGTCCGCCTTCAAGCTTCACCATATTGGCCCCGGCGCGCATGACTGCAGCGGCGCTTTCGCAGGCCTGCGTCGGCGTAGCGTAAGCCATAAACGGCAGGTCGGCCAGCAGCAGGCTGGCAGGCGCGCCGCGTCGCACGGCGCGGGTACACCAGACGATATCCTCAACGGTGACCGGCAGCGTGGAGTCATGGCCCAGCATGGTCATGCCCAGCGAATCGCCCACCAGCATAACGCCTATGCCTTCGTCAGCGAACAGTTTCGCGAAGCTGAAGTCGTAGGCGGTGAGCGTGGCGAATTTTTTCTGCTGCTGCTTAAACTGGCGAAGGTGGGTAAGGGTGGTTGGCTTCATACTATCCCCTGTCTGATAATGTGCAGGCGGTATTTCAGCAACGCGCCTGCACCCGTGGATAGCGCATTCTGGAAGATTCGAAAGCTGAATGCCAGTATTTTGAGATTATTCCATTTTCATGAGCGGGCGCGCTACGTTAACGCCGCGGCGTAACTTATGAAACCGGCTGCGGGTTACCAGCGCGGCGGCGGCGTTTCGTGCAGGCGCGCCAGACAGTTTTGCAGCGTGTCGCCATCCGGAAACGTAAGCTGTGGGGCGATTTCTGCGAGCGGATAGAGCATAAACATCCGATTTTTCATGTCGTAATGCGGTACGGTAAGGCGGCTGGTGCGGTGCGTTTCGTTGCCAAATAGCAGTATATCGAGATCCAGCGTACGCGGCCCCCAGCGTTCGTTTTTACGTTCGCGGCCCTGCCGCTGCTCAATATGTTGGGTGTGCTCCAGCAGTTGGTGGGCATTAAGCGCCGTATCGAGCGCGGCTACGGCATTAAGGTAATCGGGCTGATCCGGTGGACCAAGCGGCGGGGTGCGGTAAAACGAAGAAACCGCCAACAGGCGGCTTTCAGGAATATTGCCCAGCGCCTGGATGGCGGCCGTGGCCTGCGCCAGCGGCG
Organism: Tenebrionibacter intestinalis; assembly: GCF_016632365.1. Lineage (GTDB taxonomy): Bacteria > Pseudomonadota > Gammaproteobacteria > Enterobacterales > Enterobacteriaceae > Tenebrionibacter > Tenebrionibacter intestinalis. The sequence continues at coordinate 106,234 of NZ_JAEPBH010000002.1, forward strand.
CGGCCAGGTTACTGCCGATAGCGATGTAGCACAGCGTCACGCGCTGCCCTCACGCTTTGGCGCGCGGCGTCGCGGGCGGCGTTGACGGCGTCGGCCAGCCGGGTCTTCGCCCAGTTGCCCAATCAACTCTTTCTGACGCGGCGGCGGCGCAGACTGAAATTCACCCCACCACTGGGCCAGGCGCTGTAGCTCCGGGTTGTTTTCCGCTTCTGCGCGCAGCTCCAGCAGGTCATAAGCGGCGCGGAATTTAGGGTGCTCCATGAGCTTCCAGGCGCGTTTACCCTGGCGTTTGGACAGGCGTAACTGCAACTGCCAGATATCGCGAATCAGCGAAGTGATGCGCCTGGGAATGGCGAGTGAGCGACAGGCTTCATCCAGTATTTCATTCATCGCCAGCGCAAAAGCGTCATAGTAGGCCAGCCCGCTTTCCTGAGCCAGCTTTTGCGCCATCTCAAGCTGCGGGTACCAGAACAGCGCGGCAAACAGAAACGCCGGATTCACGCGCATATTGTTATGAATGCGGTTATCCGTGTTTTTCAGCACCTGCGCGATGATGCGCTCCATATTGCTGTCGCCGTTGCTGGTCAGATAGCGGGTAATAACCGGAAACAGCGGTTGTAACAGGTTGTACTCACTAAGCCGGCGCCAGGTTTCATAACCGTAACCGGCCTGAAGCAGCTTCAGGGACTCTTCAAACAGGCGTGCGGGCGGTACATCATTAATCAGCGTCGCCAGGCGCGCAATGGGCTCGCCGGTTGCCGGGCAAATGGACATGCCCAGTTTGGCGGCGAAACGTACCGCGCGCAGCATCCGCACGGGATCTTCGCGATAGCGGGTTTCCGGGTCGCCAATCAGGCGAATAACGCCGTTATGTAAATCGTTCAGGCCGCCGGTGTAATCGCGCACGGTAAAATCCGCGGCGCTGTAATAGAGGCTGTTGATAGTGAAATCGCGGCGCTGGGCGTCTTCTTCAATGGAGCCGAAAATATTATCACGCAGCAGCATACCGTTCTGGCCGCGTTGGGAAAGCTGGCGGTCCGCCTGCTCTTCATGGTGGCCGCGGAATGTGGCGACTTCGATAATTTCGGGACCGAACATAATATGGGCCAGGCGGAAACGACGGCCCACCAGACGGCAGTTACGAAACAGCTTGCGTACCTGATCCGGCGTGGCGTTAGTCGTAACGTCGAAATCTTTTGGTTTTTTGCCCAGCAGCAGATCGCGAACGCCGCCGCCAACCAGGTAGGCCTCATAGCCCGCCTTGTTAAGACGATAAAGTACTTTGAGGGCGTTTTCGCTGATATCTTTGCGGGAAATAGTATGCCGATCGCGCGGGACAACCGTTATATGCGGCTGGGTGGTTTGTTCTGTGGCCACGCTCTCTTCGCGGTTCAGCACTTTGCGGCAAAAATTAGCGACTCGGGTAAAAATAATGCACCTCGGATGTGTCAATCAATATTCAGACAAAAAAACTGCGGCTCATCATAGCTTGTTATGACGCGTTTGAGAATGCCGGATTCAACGGCACGTCGGCGAGCGTCCAGCGCGTTGCCGCTTCGTTTAACAGCGCTTCGGCTGACATATCGCGCCAGCCCGGGTTGATCGGCTGGTTAAGGAAACGCAGCGCCTGCACAAGCGTTGGGCGCGGGTCGCCTGCGGGTAACGCTGGCGCATGGTTTTGCTTGGACAGCTTGTTGCCTTGTTCATTGAGCGCCAGCGGCAAATGGACATATCCTGGCGTTTCCCAGCCGAACGTGCGATAAAGCGCAATCTGGCGCACCGTTGGCGCAATTAAATCCGCGCCGCGCACAATTTCGGTCACGCCCTGAAAGTGGTCGTCAACCACCACGGCAAGGTTGTAAGCAAATAAACCATCGCGGCGGTGAATAATAAAGTCTTCGCACGCCAGCGCGTTGTCGGCGTGAATCTCGCCGCGTAGCCCATCCTGAAAAGCGAACACCGGCGCCGTCTGGCGCAGACGCGCGGCGGCATGCGCCGGGCCGAGATGGCGCTCGCGGCAGCGGCCGTCATAAACGCCGCCGTGTTGCTGAATGCGGCGGCGGGAGCAGTCGCAGTAATAGCTAAGCTGCCGCGCGTGCAGCCAGGCCAGCGCTTCGCGGTAGGCGTCGTGGCGGCGCGACTGCCACAGTACCTCGCCGTCCCAGCGCAGGCCGTAGCGTTCAAGCTGATGGAGTATGGTATCGGCGGCGCCGGGCGCTTCGCGGGGAGGATCGATATCTTCAATGCGCACCAGCCACCGTCCGCGACAGGAACGCGCCTGAAGCCAGCTACCAAGGGCGGCAATCAGCGAGCCAAAATGTAGCTCGCCTGATGGAGAAGGGGCAAAACGCCCGGTATAGTTTTGCTGATGCATAGGCAGAAAATAAGGCGGGGCAGGCGCCCGCCTTTTTATATGCGTGGCGCGTGAAGTTAACCGGCCATCTGTTTTTCGCGGATTTCCGCCAGCGTTTTGCAGTCAATGCACAAATCGGCAGTTGGCCGGGCCTCAAGACGGCGGATACCGATTTCGACGCCGCAGGATTCGCAGTAGCCGAAATCTTCTTCTTCCACTTTCTTAAGCGTTTTTTCGATCTTCTTGATCAGTTTGCGTTCACGGTCACGGTTGCGCAGTTCAAGGCTGAATTCCTCTTCCTGGGCGGCGCGGTCAACCGGATCAGGGAAGTTAGCAGCTTCATCCTGCATATGGGTAACAGTACGGTCAACTTCATCCCGAAGCTGGTTACGCCACGCTTCAAGGATACGCCTGAAATGCGCTAGCTGGGCTTCGTTCATATACTCTTCGCCCGGTTTCTCCTGATATGGCTCCACCCCAGCGATGGCGAGAATACTCAGGGACGATGTTTTACGGTTTTGCCCTTCTTGCATGTTGCTTCTCCTTAACACGCACTATCGATCCCCATTGGAGGGGGAAAAAACAGGCCGCTATAAATAACAGAAGCTTTTCCGTATGGCAATTGTATTAAATCCTCCTCTTGACAAGCCTGTGAAGAAAAGCGTATTGGTTTGCGGTCCGGACGCGTAAGTAAGCCTAATGTATTTTCATACACTGACAGGAACAGGGGAAACAAGCGTTATTGCCGCCGGGTTCATTTCCGCTTTCCAGGCCAGAATGTCTACGCCGCATTGAGCTGCTTCGTATAACAGACGGGCGTATTTATCATCAATATGTTGCGCTGCCGCCACGCTGTCGATAGCGGAATGGAGCACGGCAAACAGCAATACCGCGCGTTTTCCATCATGAGCGACGCTCATGAGTTCCCGTAAATGCTTTTGTCCACGCAGCGTTACGGCATCAGGAAAAAAGCCATTGTTTTGTTCAGCCAGCGTGACTGATTTCACTTCAATATAGCAGTCAACCCGATTATCCGCCTGTAGCTTAAAATCTATCCGGCTTCGCTCGGCGCCATATTTAACTTCGCTAAGTATATTCTTATAGCCGCGTAAGTCCGGAATTCGTCCTTCACTTATTGCTTCTTTTACAACGGCGTTGGCCCGTAACGTATTGACACAAATTATTGCGCCATTTTGCGTTTGCGTGAGCTCCCAGGTATGGGGGTATTTACGCGTAGCGCTGGGGGAGGTGGAATACCATACGGTGTCGCCTGGCGTGGCGCAGCCGGTCATCGCACCGGTATTCGGGCAGTGTAGCGTGAGTAACCGACCGTCGGGCGTGATCACATCGGCAAGAAAACGCTTATAGCGTTTAATCAGCGTAGCGGGCTCAAGCGGGGAGGTGAATTCCATACTTTTCCTTTTATTAAGGGGCATTGCCTAGCGGCCAGCGCGATAGTAAGCGATAGTGCGTACGGCCGCGTTCGAACACCGACGCATAAAGCGCAAATGCATTGACCGGCCATTGCCAGGCGAAGCCGGGGGGCGGCAACGATACGCTATCGCTTGCCTGTCGATAGAGCGTAACGTGGGGGTGAAACGGCTGAGGATTCTGAGCGCAGCCGCTGCGGGCAGCCTGCGAGCGCAGTATTGAGGCAAGTTGCAACAGCCCGCGCGGCGTGCGGCGCGGCCCGAGCCATACAACGCGCGGGCGCGGCCAGTGGCCGGCGTCGTTTAGCGTCAGGGTAAAACCTGGCTGACGGATACGCCCGGCTAACGTGCAGAGCGCCTGCTGTTTTTGCGCGCCGATTTCGCCGAGAAACGCCAGCGTCATGTGCAAATTAGCTGCGGCGACCGGGCGGCCTGCGTGCGCAGGAAAGCATTGCGCGCGCCAGTAGACTATCTGTTGCTGAAGTTCGTCAGGTATTTCAAGGGCGAAAAACAGGCGGCGGGTCGTGGACATAGCTCTCTCTCATGCGGGCCGGGGTATTTCCGGCGGGCTGCGTTTTAAATCGGCAATGCCACAATGGCGCAGCGTGCGGTGAACGGCGTCGATGCTACAATGTCGCCGTTTATTTGTTAACCCCGGGGTGTTTTTTGTGACTACTTTACCCGTTGAGGCCGTGCTGCCTGAGCTGTTGTCGGCGCTGGAGCGCGCGCCGCAGGTGTTGCTTAACGCGCCCACTGGCGCAGGCAAATCGACCTGGCTGCCGCTGGCGCTGCTGCGCGAGCGCAAGCCCACAGGCCGTATTATTATGCTGGAACCGCGGCGGCTGGCCGCGCGCAACGTGGCGCAGCGGCTTGCAGAACAGCTTGGCGAGCAGCCGGGTGAAACCGTGGGGTATCGTATGCGAGCCGAAAGTTGCGTGGGGCCGCAAACCCGGCTGGAGGTCGTGACCGAAGGCATACTCACACGCATGATCCAGCGCGACCCGGCGCTTAGCGGCGTGTCGCTGGTGTTGCTCGATGAGTTCCACGAGCGCAGCCTCCAGGCGGATTTGGCGCTGGCGCTGCTGCTGGAGGTGCAACAGGGGCTGCGTGATGACTTACAACTGCTAATCATGTCGGCCACGCTCGACAGCACGCGGCTGAGCGCGCTGTTGCCGCAGGCGCCGGTGATTGTTTCTGAAGGCCGCGCCTGGCCGGTAACGCGCCGTTTCCAGGCGCTGCCTGCGCATCAGCGCTTTGATGAGGCGGTAGCCATCGCTACGGCGCAACTTATGCGCGAGGAGCCGGGGTCATTGCTATTGTTTCTGCCCGGCGTAGGGGAGATTGAGCGTGTGCAGGCGCTATTGCGCGAGCGGGTGGCGGCGGATGTTATACTGTGTCCGCTTTACGGCGCGCTGCCGCTGGAGGCGCAGCGTCGCGCGATTCTTCCCGCCGCGCGCGGTCAGCGCAAAGTGGTGCTGGCGACGAATATTGCGGAAACCAGTTTGACGATTGAAGGTATTCGGCTGGTGGTGGACGCCGCGCTGGAGCGCGTGGCGAAGTTTGAGCCGCGCAGCGGCCTGACGCGGCTGGCGACTCAGCGCGTCAGCCAGGCTTCAATGATCCAGCGCGCGGGCCGCGCCGGGCGGCTTGAGCCGGGCGTCTGTCTGCACCTGATCGGGGCTGAGCAGGCGGCGCGCGCGGCGGCCCAGGCTGAGCCGGAAATACTGCAAAGCGATTTATCGGGGCTGCTGCTGGAGCTGTGCCAGTGGGGCTGCTGCGACGTCACGCAAATGTGTTGGCTGGACGCGCCGCCAGCGGCGAACCTGGCTGCCGCGCGCCGCCTGCTTGCCTCGCTCGGCGCGCTGGACGATGCCGGGCGTCTGACAGCCCGTGGTCGGCAGATGGCGCAAATGGGTATAGATCCGCGGCTGGCGGCGATGCTGACTTCGGCGCAAAGCCGTGACGAGCAGGCCACAGCGGCGCGCCTGGCGGCTATCCTTGAAGAACCGCCGCGCGCTGGCGACAGCGATCTGCGTAATGCGCTGGCGCGTGGCCAGAACCACTGGCGACAGCGCGCGCGCCAGCTTAGCCGGCGTCTGGAAAACCAGGGCGGTGAGTGCGATGCCGCGTTAGCCGCCGGATTGCTGGCGGCCGGCTTTGCTGACCGTATCGCCCGCCGTCGCGGTCAGGAAGGGCGCTACCAGTTGGCGAACGGTATGGGCGCAATGCTTGAGCGCGATGATGCGCTCACGCGTTATGAGTGGCTTATCGCACCGCTGCTGCTGCAGGGGGACCGTTCGCCGGACGCCCGCATTCTGCAGGCGCTGCCGCTGGATATTGACGCGCTGATGGCGCACTATCCGCATTTGCTTGTACAGAGCGACAGCGTAGAGTGGGACGACGATAAAGGCACGCTCAGGGCCTGGCGACGCTGGCGTATTGGCCAGTTAACGATAAAGCGTCAGCCGCTGAACCAGCCCACAGAGTCTGAGTTACACCAGGCTATGCTTAACGGTATCCGCGATAAAGGGCTGGGCGTGCTTGACTGGAGTGAATCGGTATCGCAGCTTCGCCTGCGGCTAATGTGCGCCGCGCGCTGGCTGCCGGAGCATCCGTGGCCTGAGGTCGATGATGCCGCGCTGCTGGCCTCGCTGGAGCGCTGGCTGCTGCCGCAGTTGGGCGGCGTGCGTTCATTGCAGGCGCTTAAGCGCGTCGATCTGACTCAGGCGCTGTATAGCCTGCTTGACTGGCCGCAGCGTCAACGGCTGGATAGAGAGCTGCCTGAGCATTACACTGTGCCGACCGGCAGCCGTATTGCCATTCGCTATGATGCGCAAAACCCGCCTGCGCTGGCGGTGCGAATGCAGGAAATGTTCGGCGAGGCCCGAACGCCCGCTATCGCCAGCGGCCGCGTGCCATTGGTGCTGGAACTGCTCTCGCCTGCGCGGCGTCCGTTACAGATAACCCGCGATCTTGCGGCCTTCTGGCGCGGCGCTTACCGCGATGTGCAAAAAGAAATGAAAGGGCGTTATCCGAAACACGTATGGCCCGACGATCCGTCTTCTGCTGCGCCTACCCGACGCACTAAAAAATATCAGTAGCGCGAGCGGAGCATTTGAGACGTTTCTACTTTCATAAGACGCGCAGGACATGACAATCAGGTCCCTGCGACACGAACTTGTGTGGAGAAAGAGCATGGCGGGGAATGACCGCGAACCGATTGGACGTAAAGGAAGGCCCGAACGTCCTGCAAAAGCGAAGACGGCCCGTCGTCGCCTCAGGGAAGAACACGATAACGATGAGTATGACCATTATGACGACGAGGGGAATATGCCACGCAAGGTAAAGAAAGGACGCCCGCCGCGTAAAAAGCGTAGCTGGCTGTGGTTTTTAATAAAACTGCTGATTGTGCTGGTGGTGGTCTTTATTGCCTACGGCGTTTATCTCGATCAGAAAATCCGCAGCCGTATTGACGGTAAAGTCTGGCAACTGCCGGCGGCGGTTTTCGGCCGTATGGTAAACCTTGAACCGGACATGCCGTACAGCAAAAACGAGATGGTAAAACTGCTCGAAGCCACTCAGTATCGGCGGGTAGCGCGCATAACGCGCCCGGGCGAGTTCACAGTGCAGGGCAACAGCATCGATATACTGCGCCGACCGTTTGATTTCCCGGACAGTAAAGAAGGGCAGATTCGCGCGCGCCTGACGTTCAGCAGCGATCGTCTGGAGTCGATTAAAAACCTCGATACCGGCCGTGAATTTGGTTTCTTCCGCCTCGATCCGCGGCTTATCACCATGTTGTCATCGCCTAACGGCGAACAGCGCCTGTTCGTGCCGCGCGCCGGCTTCCCGGATCTGCTGGTGGATACGCTGGTCGCTACCGAAGACCGCCATTTTTATGAACATGACGGCATCAGCCTTTATTCTATCGGCCGCGCGTTTCTTGCCAATATGACCGCCGGACGCGCGGTGCAGGGCGGGAGTACGCTAACCCAGCAGTTGGTTAAAAACCTGTTTCTGACCAACAAGCGCACGCTGTGGCGTAAGGCCAACGAAGCGTATATGGCGCTGATTATGGACGCGCGCTACGGCAAAGATCGCATTCTGGAACTGTATCTGAATGAGGTTTATCTCGGCCAGAGCGGCGACGATCAGATTCGCGGCTTTCCGCTCGCCAGCCTCTACTATTTCGGCCGCCCGGTGGAAGAGCTGAGCCTCGATCAGCAGGCGCTGTTGGTGGGGATGGTAAAGGGCGCTTCTTTGTATAATCCGTGGCGTAACCCGAAGCTGGCGCTGGAGCGTCGTAACCTGGTGCTGCGTTTGCTGCAACAGCAAAAGATAATCGATCAGGAGCTGTATGATATGCTGAGCGCCCGCCCGCTGGGCGTGCAGCCGCGCGGCGGCGTGATTTCGCCGCAGCCGGCGTTTATGCAGATGGTGCGCCAGCAGTTGCACGACAGACTGGGCGACAAAGTAAAAGATCTCTCCGGCGTGAAAATCTTCACCACGTTTGACCCGTTAGCGCAGGATGCGGCGGAAAAAGCCGTCACCGAGGGTATTCCGGCGTTGATGAAGCAGCGTAAACTCAGCGATCTTGAAAGCGCGATGGTGGTAGTCGATCGCTTTAGCGGCGAGGTACGCGCTATGGTAGGCAGCGCCAAACCCGAGTTTGCAGGCTACAACCGCGCCATGCAGGCGCGCCGCTCTATCGGTTCGCTGGCCAAGCCCGCAACCTACCTGACGGCCCTGAGCCAGCCGGATAAGTATCGCCTGAACACCTGGATTGCTGACGCGCCGCTCTCCATTGCGCAGCCGGGCGGCAAAACCTGGTCGCCGCAAAATGACGATCGTCGCTTCAGCGGCCAGGTCATGCTGGTGGACGCCCTGACCCGCTCGATGAACGTGCCGACGGTAAACCTTGGTCTGTCGCTGGGGCTGGCGGCGGTTACCGATACCTGGGTTAAGCTTGGGGTGCCGAGAGAGCAACTGAAACCGGTACCGGCTATGTTGCTTGGCGCGTTGAACCTGACGCCGGTGGAAGTCGCGCAGGCGTTCCAGACCATTGCCAGCGGCGGCAACCGTGCGCCGATGTCGGCGTTGCGCTCAGTGATTGCCGAAGATGGCGCCGTGCTTTATCAGAGCTACCCGCAGGCTGAACGCGCGGTTGCGGCACAGGCGGCTTATATGACGCTATTTACCATGCAGCAGGTTATGCAGCGCGGTACGGGCCGCGCGCTGGGCGCTAAGTTTCCTAAATTGCACCTGGCCGGAAAAACCGGCACCACCAACAATCAGGTAGATACCTGGTTTGCCGGTATTGATGGTAAGGAAGTCGTGATTACCTGGGTGGGGCGCGATAACAATCAGCCCACGCGCCTGTACGGCTCCAGCGGGGCGATGACGATTTATCAGCGTTACCTGAGCAACCAGTCGCCGATTCCGCTGGATCTGGTGGCGCCGGAAGATATCGTGGATATCGGCGTGGATAGCATGGGCACCTTCCAGTGCGGCGGCGGACAGCGCCAGCTACCGGTATGGACGACCAACCCCAGCGCGCTATGTCAGCAAAGCCAGCAGCAGGCTGAGGCGCGCAATCCGTTTAGCCAGTCTTCCGAGCAGCCGCCGCAGCCTGCGCAACAGCAGGAGAAAAGCGACGGCGTCGCAGGCTGGATTAAGGATATGTTTGGCGGCGATTAATTAACTAACCGGATAAACGAATGGAAAATGCCTGCTTATGCGCAGGCATTTAAGGTTAAGCGGCGCTCCGTTTACTTAAAGCCCTTTATCAACGGTGAACGGGCAAAGCGGCCCGCTTTGCCCGCGCCTGCGGTAGCGTAAAGGCACCCTGCTTTGCGCCGCGCTCATGGCGGCCATCACCTGCGCCCGGTCCGTCCACTTGTCTCGCTGCTCCCCAATCCGCCATTGCGGGCGCTCTCGCCCTGTCTTCGCCTGCGGCTCCCTGATTTCAGCGGGCGTCAGCCCCCCATGCTGAAGTCTGCACGGATTAAACGCGAACAGGGATGCAAATAAAAAGTAAAAGGCCCCTAATCCAGACCTCAACGTGTCCTGGTTTTTTGCATTAACAGAATCGTTATTCAAAGCTTGCTTAACTGACGGATATTATGCGTCAGCAGACGAACTTTTTATGCCTGTTATGTGATTTAAAGAGCGTTTTCGTTACGTTACGGCAAATAAAAAAAAAGAATTGTGAAGGTGGGGTTAAATTACTGGCGCAGAGCGGTTGAACCCTGCGCTGGCGGCGTCTGGCGCGCCAGCTTGTTCTTGAAAAGCAGGCTGCGTTTCGCCTATCATTCTTGCCCATAATAATAATTATCGTTTACGTTCTCAGTTCATTACTCCCTTAGAGAAAAATACAATGGCGCTTTCCAATATCGGCCTGCCGGCCAACGCTTCTGTTTGTCGTCTTGCCGTGCTGATAGCCGCAGCGGTAGGCGGTATTTCCGTAACCGCCCGGGCGGCGGACAACAAAGAAGACACCATCACCGTGACCGCCGGCGCGGCGGGCGTTGAGCAGGAAAGTGCGTGGGGGCCGTCTGCAACGATTGCCGCCAAACGTACGGCGACGGCGACGAAAACCGATACCCCGATTGAGAAAACCCCCCAGTCGGTTTCTGTTGTCACCCGCGAAGAAATGCAGATGCGCCAGCCTGCATCGGTGAAAGAAGCGCTGGGCTATACGCCAGGCGTAAACGTCGGCACTCGCGGCGCGTCTAATTCTTACGATTTTGTGGTTATCCGCGGGTTTACCGCCAACGGCCTGAGTCAGAATAACTATCTGGATGGTCTGAAACTGCAGGGCGACTTTTATAATGATGCGGTTATCGACCCTTATATGCTGGAGCGCGCGGAGTTAATGCGCGGCCCGACGTCCGTGCTGTACGGAAAAAGTAGCCCGGGCGGCATCATTAATATGGTCAGCAAGCGTCCGGACGCGGACAGCATCCGTGAACTTCAGTTTAAAATGGGGTCCGACAACCTGTTCCAGACCGGTATTGATTTTGGCGGCGCGCTGGATGATAACGGCGAATATGCATACCGCCTGACCGGCGTGGCGCGCTCCAGTAACGCCATGCAGACATATAAAAAAGAGCAACGTTACGCGGTTGCGCCATCCTTTACGTGGAGTCCGGATAGCGATACCCACCTTACCTTCCTGTCGTATTTCCAGAATGAACCGGATGTTGGTTACTATGGCTGGCTGCCGAAAGAGGGCACCGTTGAGACGTTGCCGAACGGCAAACGTCTGGGGCGCGATTTTAACGAAGGCGCCACGAACAATACCTACACGCGTAATGAGAAAATGGTCGGCTATGCTTTCGATCATGCGTTTAACGACACCTTTACCTTTCGCCAGAACCTGCGTTTTGCCGAAAATAAAACCTCGCAGAACAGCGTGTACGGCGTGGGCGTGTGCAGCGATGCCTATAACGCGGGCAACGCCCTGTGCAGCGCGTTGCCGGATGCGGAAAAAGGCCGCTATCTGGCGCGCAAATACGTAGCGGATAATGAAAAGCTGCAAAACTTCTCTGTTGACAGCCAGTTGCAAAGCAAATTCGCTACCGCTGATGTTAAGCACACGCTGTTGACGGGCGTTGACTTTATGCGCATGCGCAATGATATCGACGCCTGGTTCGGTTACGACGGCTCTGTGCCGCTGCTGGATCTCAATAATCCGGTAACCGGCGATTTTGATTTTGGCAGCAAAGAAGCGGGGGTTTCCGGCCCGTATTCAGTGGTGAATAAGCAGCGCCAGGCCGGTATCTACGTGCAGGATCAGGCCGAATGGAACAACGTTGTCTTTACCGTTGGCGGACGCTACGACTGGGTCAGGCAGGAAGCGGTAACTCGCGGCGAGACAAAGAGCATCTCTGCGCGTAGCGACAGCCAGTTTACCGGTCGGGCCGGGGTTAATTACCTGTTCGATAATGGTATTACCCCCTACCTGAGCTACAGCGAATCTTTTGAGCCTAATACCGGCGCATCGGCCAGCGGCCAGGCGTTTAAGCCATCTAAAGGCCGCCAGTACGAGGCGGGCGTGAAGTATGTGCCGAAGGATATGCCGGTTGTGGTGACGGGCGCGCTGTTCGAGCTGACTAAGTCTGACAACCTGATGGCGGATCCGGCGCCGAATCATGAGTTTTTCTCGATTCAGGGAGGGAAAGTCCGCACGCGTGGTCTGGAACTGGAGGCCAAAGCCGCAGTGAATGCCAATATTAACGTGACGGCGTCCTACACTTATACCGATGCGCAATACACCACAGACACCAAACTCAAGGGCAATACGCCAGAGCAGGTGCCTGAGCATATGGCTTCGCTTTGGGGCGATTACACCTTTTACGATGGCCCGCTTTCCGGCCTGACGCTGGGCGCTGGCGCGCGCTATGTGGGTTCTGCTTATGGTTCCCCGGACAACGCTTTTAAAGTGGGCAGCTACACGGTGGCGAACGCCGTCGTGAAATATGATCTGGCGCGCCTGGGCATGAGCGGCTCCAGCGTTGCGCTAAATGTAAACAACCTGTTTGACCGCGAATATGTGGCAAGCTGTTTTCAGACCTACGGCTGCTTCTGGGGGGCCGAGCGTCAGGTGGTTGCGACCGCTACGTTCCGCTTCTGATTTACCTTCCCTCTCAGGGCGCGGTTTGCCGTGCCCTTTAACCTACTGGCGAGTTATGCAGGATAAACTGAGCGTTCATGAGGCGACCTTTAGCCTTAACGATGTCACCTTTCGCGTGCCGGGACGCACGCTGCTGCACTCTCTTTCTTTAACCTTCCCTGCCGGTAAAGTGACCGGGCTTATCGGCCACAACGGTTCCGGCAAATCGACGCTGCTGAAGATGCTGGGTCGTCATCAGAAGCCGTCAGAAGGCGATATTGCGCTGGCCGGGCAGCCGTTGGATAGCTGGAGTAGCAAAGCTTTTGCGCGCGTAGCCGCCTACCTGCCGCAGCAGTTGCCTGCCGCAGAAGGCATGACCGTACGTGAACTGGTGGCCATTGGCCGCTACCCGTGGCACGGCGCGCTGGGCCGCTTTGGCGTGGCCGATCGCGAGAAAGTGGAAGAAGCCATTGCCCTGGTTGGACTAAAACCTTTTGCTCACCGGCTGGTGGACAGCCTTTCCGGCGGCGAGCGTCAGCGCGCCTGGATTGCCATGCTGGTAGCGCAGGACAGCCGCTGCCTGCTGCTTGATGAACCCACTTCCGCGCTCGACGTCGCCCATCAGGCGGAAGTACACGCGCTGATTCAGCGCCTCAGCCGTCAGCGCGGGTTGACGGTGATTGCCGTGTTGCACGATATCAATATGGCGGCGCGCTACTGCGACTGGATGGTGGCGCTGCGCGGCGGCGAAGTCATTGCACAGGGGACGCCCGGGCAATTAATGAACAGCGAAACGCTGGCGCAGATTTACGGCATCCCGATGGGAATTCTGCCGCATCCGTCGGGCGGTGCGCCGGTCAGTTTTGTCTGGTGAGGCCGCAAATGTTTGATTTCACGCTATCGCGCCGCCGGCTGCTGGCGCTTGCGGCGCTTTCGCCGCTACTGACGGCGCCGGGCGTCAGCCGCGCCGCAACGCCGGATTTGAGACGGATTGTCGCGCTGGAGTGGTTGCCTGTGGAGCTGCTGCTGGCGCTGGGCGTAATGCCGCTGGCCGTTGCCGACGCCCGAAACTACCGCCTGTGGGTAGGGGAGCCGGCGCTGCCGCCAGAGGTTATTGACGTAGGCCTGCGCACGGAACCCAATCTTGAACTGCTAAGTCAGTTGCGTGCGTCGCTCATTGTCTACTCGGCAGGCTACGGTCCTTCGGTAGAGAAAATTGAGCGTATCGCGCCGGGCATGGGCATTCGCTTTAGCGACGGCTCGCGTCCGCTGAGCAGCGCCCGCCGCTCGCTGACAGAACTCGGAGAGCGGCTGGATTTGCGCCTGCGCGTTCGCGCGCATCTTAACCAGTTTGATGCCTTTATTGAGAGCGGCAAGACGCGTTTTGCGCCCTGGCGCGGCAGGCCAATTTTGCTGATGTCGTTAATGGATGCGCGCCATGCGCTTATTATTGGTAAAAACAGCCTGTTTCAGCAGGTCATGGATACGTTAGGGTTAGAAAACGCCTGGTCAGGCGAGGTGAATTTTTGGGGGAGCGCCGTAGTGGGGCTGGAGCGGCTGGCGGCGGTGGACGCCGAACAGGTCGTCTGTTTTGCGCACGGCGACGACGCGCAGATGAGCCAGGTTGCCGCGACGCCGCTGTGGCAGGCGATGCCGTTTGTCCGTAAAGACCGTTTTACCCGCGTGCAGCCGGTGTGGTTTTACGGCGCAACGCTGTCGGCCATGCATTTCTGCCGCGTGCTGGATAGGGCGCTGAGGGGGCATTCATGAAAGCCCCCTCATTCGCTTTCCCCGGCCTGTTGCTGGCAACCCTGTTTGCCGCGGCATTGCTGATGACGCTATACAACCTGACGGCACTGCTGCCGCGTGCGGCCTGGGGCCAGGCATGGCGGCAGCCGAATATCGATAATATACGCGAAATGCTGTTTTACTACAGCGCGCTACCCCGACTGGCGATTTCGCTGCTGGTGGGGGCCGGGCTTGGTCTGGCGGGCGTACTGTTCCAGCAGGTATTGCGTAATCCGCTGGCGGAACCGACTACGCTTGGCGTGGCGACCGGCGCGCAGCTTGGCGTGACGGTGGCGACGCTTTGGGCGCTGCCGCTGGCTTTTCAGCAAATCGCTGCGCTGGCGGGAGCGGGATTGGTGGCGCTACTGGTGTTTGGCGCTGCCTGGGGGAAGCGTCTGTCGCCCGTGACGCTAATTCTTGCAGGCCTGGTGATGAGCATGTATTGCGGTGCGCTAAACCAACTGCTGGCGATTTTTAACCATGATGCTTTGCAAAATATGTTTCTGTGGAGCACAGGCACGCTAAACCAGACCGACTGGCGCAGCGTGAGCGCGCTGTGGCCGCGTTTGCTTGGCGCGTTAATGCTGGTGTTGCTGATGCTGCGCCCGCTTACGCTGATGGGGCTTGATGACGGCGTGGCGCGTAATCTGGGGTTGGCGCTGTCGCTGGCGCGTTTGCTGGCCCTGACGCTGGCTGTCGCCATCAGCGCGCTGCTGGTGAACGCCGTCGGTATTGTGGGCTTTATCGGCCTGTTCGCGCCGCTGCTTGCCCGGATGTTCGGCGCGCGGCGTTTGCTGGCGCGCCTGGCGCTGGCTGCGGTTATCGGCGCGCTGATTCTCTGGCTGTCTGACCAGCTTATCGTCTGGCTGGCGACGGTCTGGCGTGAAATCTCCACCGGTACGGTGACGGCGCTGCTTGGCGCGCCGCTGCTGCTGTGGCTGCTGCCGCGTTTGCGTACCTCGCGTGAGCCGTCGATGTCTCAGGGCGAGAGTGTACGCCAGGAGCGCCGCCGCGTAGCGGCCAGTGCGCTGATCGGCGCCGGCCTGCTGTTGGCGCTGCTGGCAATCGCTCTGGTACTGGGGCGTGACGCCGTCGGCTGGCGCTGGGCCGATGCCGGTATGCTGACCGATTTGTGGCAGTGGCGCTGGCCGCGCGCGCTGGCGGCGCTGAGCGCCGGTATGATGCTGGCGGCGGCAGGCTGCATTATTCAGCGCCTGACCGGCAACGATATGGCAAGCCCGGAAGTGCTGGGCATCAGCTCCGGCGCGGCGTTTGGCGTTGTGGTGATGCTGTTTCTGGTGCCGGGGGACGCTTTTGGTTGGCTGCTGCCGGCAGGCAGCCTCGGGGCGGCCATTACGCTGCTTGTTATCACCGTGGCGGGCGGGCGCGGCGGGTTTTCGCCTGAGCGTATGCTGCTGGCGGGGATGGCGCTCAGCACCGCGTTTACTATGCTGCTGATGCTGCTGCTTGCCAGCGGCGATCCGCGTATGGCGACGCTGCTGACGTGGATTTCCGGTTCTACCTATAATGTCAGCGGCGAACGGGCGCTGCGTACCGCAGGGGTGATGGCGCTGCTGTTGGCGCTTACGCCGCTGTGTCGGCGCTGGTTACAGGTGCTGGCGCTGGGCGGGGCGACGGCGAGGGGGGTCGGTATTGCCCTGACGCCGGTGCGCATAACGCTATTGCTGCTGGCCGCTACGTTAACGGCTGCCGCTACGCTGACCATCGGACCGCTCAGCTTTGTGGGGCTGATGGCTCCGCACATCGCCCGTATGCTTGGCTTTCGCCGCTCGCTGGCGCAGCTTATCATCGCCGCGCTGCTGGGCGGCGCGTTGATGGTGGCGGCCGACTGGTGCGGGCGTATGATTTTATTTCCGGATCAGATCCCGGCCGGCTTGCTGGCGACCTTTATCGGCGCGCCGTATTTTGTGTTGTTACTGCGCAGACAGGGAAAGTAACGCTATTTTCCAGCAAAAAGCGCCGGTCGCGTAGGGTTAAGCGGATGTTTCGTTCACTTAAAGCCCGATTACACGGGGGGCGCCAACGGTGAATGAACAATGGGCAAAGTGGGCCGCAGCGGCCCACTTTGCAAACGCCTGCGATAATGCAAAGGCATCATTGCTTCGCGGCGCGCTTACCTTGCGATCAACAGCCTGGCCGGCTTGACGTTCTGCCTCTTTTCGCCCCAGCCGCATTGCGGGCGCTGTGTCACTGTTTTCGCCTGCGGTTGCCGGGCTTCAGCCCTCGCGCGGTCAGCCTGTATATGTTAAAAGCGAACAAAAAGGCTGATTAAATAAAAAAAACCCACTAACCGGATCTCAACCTGTCATGTTTTTTGCCTTAACGGAGTCGTGATTTTCAAACATCTTAACTGACCGGCGTTACGCCGGGCGCTCAGGCGTTTTCCGGGCAAGGCTGCGGCGGTGAAGGACGCGTGGATGCGTCCTTTCACCCGACTGGCGGCGAGTCAGCCCCGCTTTTCCGCCCAACGTAGGGCGGAGGCCGCGTCCTTAGCCCTGAGCGGGCGGCGACAGACCTCACGCGGCCTTGTTATGGCATGATGCTTAGAGCTTTGCAAACGCGCGGCGCGCGGCGTCGATAGTGTGATTGATGTCGTCGGTGCTGTGGGCGACAGACATAAACCCAGCCTCAAACGCAGATGGCGCCAGATAGACGCCCTCTTCCAGCATCAGGTGGAAAAAGCGCTTAAAACGTTCGGTATCGCAGGCTAAAACGTCCTGATAGCAGGTTACGCTGTCGGCATCGGTGAAGAACAGGCCGAACATGCCGCCGACGTGGTTCACTACCAGCGCGACCCCCGCTTCCTGAGCGGCCTCCAGCAGGCCGTTCGCCAACTGCGTGGTGCGCTGCTCCAGCGTTTCATGAACGCCCGGTTGCGCCACCTGTTGCAGGCAGGCATAGCCCGCCGCCATCGCGACCGGGTTGCCG
This sequence comes from Tenebrionibacter intestinalis, assembly GCF_016632365.1. Lineage (GTDB taxonomy): Bacteria > Pseudomonadota > Gammaproteobacteria > Enterobacterales > Enterobacteriaceae > Tenebrionibacter > Tenebrionibacter intestinalis. Next base: position 123,368 of record NZ_JAEPBH010000002.1, read on the forward strand.
GAGAGCGTGCCGGCCTGGTAAACCGGGCCGGTTGGCGCCAGTGCGTTCATGACGTCGCGGCGACCGCCGAATGCGCCCACCGGCATGCCGCCGCCGATGATTTTGCCAAGGCAGGTTAAATCCGGCGTTACGCCGTAGTAAGACTGCGCGCCGCCCAGCGCTACGCGAAAACCGGTCATCACTTCATCAATAATCAGCAGCGCGCCGAATTCATCGCACAGCGCGCGCAGGCCAGGCAGAAAATCCGGCTGTGGCGGGATGCAGTTCATATTACCTGCCACCGGTTCAACGATAATACAGGCTATCTCCTGCGGATATTGTTCGAACGCGGCGCGCACCGAGGCAAGATCGTTATAGACGCAGGTCAGGGTATGTCTGGCAAAATCCGCGGGCACGCCCGGTGAATTTGGCTGGCCGAGGGTTAGCGCGCCGGAACCGGCTTTTACCAGCAGACAGTCGGCATGGCCGTGATAGCAGCCTTCGAATTTAATGATCTTATCGCGCCCGGTAAAGCCGCGCGCCAGGCGAATGGCGCTCATGGTGGCTTCGGTACCGGAGTTGACCATTCGCACCATATCCATTGAGGGCACCAGATCCGTCACCAGTTGCGCCATCTTCACTTCCATATCGGTTGGCGCGCCAAAGCTCAGGCCGCGTTCAGCGGCGTCAATCACCGCGTTGCGGATAGTCGCGTTATTATGGCCGAGTACCATTGGGCCCCAGGAGCCAACATAGTCGATATAGGCTTTGCCGTCGACGTCGTAAATAAACGCGCCATCGGCGCGTTCGATAAACAGCGGAGTGCCGCCTACGCCGTTGAAAGCGCGCACCGGCGAATTTACGCCGCCGGGGATAAGCGCGCGCGGCGGCAAACAGGTTTTCAGACTGGCTCATGAATCGGCTCCTGATTCGTGGAAGAGATTTTCAGCGCGCTATTCTACGGGATCCGGGGCGACGTATAAAAGTTGTCATCGATCAACGCAGGAAACGCTGACGGATATTTTCCCGGGACGACGCCGCTATCGCCGGGTAAACTATAACGAAATGTCTCAAAACTGCCTGCTGAACGCGATGAATCCCAAAACCTTTTCTTTAAGCGCCCGTGAAATACTGCGCCTGCGGCGGCGTAAACTGATTGGCCGGCTGCTTCAGCGCGATAAAACGCCGCTGGCGATATTGTTTATGGCTGCGGTGGTCGGCACGCTGGCGGGCCTTGTCGGCGTGGCGTTTGAAAAGGCGGTAAATTACGTGCAATACCGGAGGCTGGAGGCCATTGCCGGGGTTGCAGACCATGTGTGGCTTGCCTGGCCGCTGGCGTTTGTCGCTTCTGCGCTGCTGGCGGCGCTGGGCTACTGGCTGGTGCGGCGTTTCGCGCCGGAAGCTGGCGGCTCGGGCATACCGGAGATTGAGGGGGCGCTTGAAGAACTGCGCCCTGTGCGCTGGTGGCGCGTGCTGCCGGTAAAATTTATCGGCGGGCTTGGCACGCTTGGCGGCGGTATGGTGCTTGGGCGTGAAGGCCCCACGGTGCAACTGGGCGGTAACGTGGGCCGCATGGTGCTGGATATCTTCCGTATGCGCAGCGCCGAAGCACGGCATACGCTGCTGGCGACCGGCGCTGCGGCGGGGCTGTCGGCGGCGTTTAACGCGCCGCTGGCGGGTATTCTTTTTATTATTGAAGAGATGCGCCCGCAGTTTCGCTATAACCTGATTTCCATTAAAGCCGTATTTACCGGCGTGATTATGTCGAGCGTGGTATTTCGGGTATTTAACGGCGAGGGGGCGGTGATTGATGTGGGTAAACTCAGCAACGCGCCGGTGGAAACGCTCTGGCTGTACCTGGTGCTGGGAATGGTCTTTGGCGTGCTCGGCCCGCTCTTTAATCGCCTGATTTTCTTTACGCAGGATAAATTCCAGCGCCTGCACGGCGGGGATATCCGCAAATGGGTGCTTACCGGCGCGCTGTTGGGGGGACTGTGCGGCGTGTTGGGGCTCATTGAACCTGCGGCGGCAGGCGGCGGGTTCAACCTGATTCCGATAGCCGCGGCCGGAAACTATGCGGCCGGGGCGCTGGTGTTCATCTTTGTCGCCCGTGTCATTACCACCGTGCTGTGCTTTTCTTCAGGCGCGCCGGGGGGCATTTTTGCGCCTATGCTGGCGCTTGGTACGCTGTTGGGTACGGCGTTTGGCATGGCGTGCGCGTCCTGGTTTCCGGGTTACCACCTTGATGCGGGCACGTTTGCCATTGCCGGGATGGGGGCGCTGTTTGCAGCTTGCGTACGAGCGCCGTTAACCGGGATTGTGTTGGTGCTGGAGATGACCGATAACTACCAGCTTATTTTGCCCATGATTATTACCTGCCTGGGCGCTACGCTGTTGGCGCAATTTTTGGGCGGCAAGCCGCTTTATTCCACGATACTCGCCCGCACGCTGGCAAAGCAGGAGGCACAGAAGCTGCGCGCGCGCGGCGGGGACGCGCAGAATACTTGAACGATTTACCAGGGTATTGGATAATGTCGACAACTATCGGGTTAATTTTTTCCCCGGTGAGCTACTGGTTTGGAGCAAAAAATGAGTGATGACGTAGCAGCGCTGCCGCTTGAGTTTACCGACGCGGCCGCGAGTAAAGTGAAGAACCTGATTGCAGATGAGGAAAACCCTAACCTGAAGCTGCGCGTATATATCACCGGCGGTGGTTGCAGCGGTTTTCAGTATGGTTTTACTTTTGACGACCAGATCAACGACGGCGACATGACTATTGAGAAGCAGGGCGTTGCGCTGGTCGTCGATCCGATGAGCCTGCAATATCTGGTAGGCGGCGCCGTAGATTATACCGAAGGTCTGGAAGGTTCGCGTTTTATTGTGACCAATCCAAACGCAAAAAGCACCTGCGGCTGCGGTTCTTCCTTCAGTATTTAATTTGCGCCAGGAAAATTAAAGCGTGCCTTCAGACATGTCGGCAGCCGCTTATGGCTTTTTATGTCGCTTCTCCACAGGCCCGGGGTATCGGGCCTGCGGGACGGTTAACAGACTGCGCGCCAAACAGATTTAGCCTGCTTTGTCGCCAGCCGCACAGACCCTAAAAATGGGGTAAAGACGCAGGTAATCTGCGCTGTAAATTCAGTGGCGCTCTTCGAGCGCAAAGGCCGGCAGCTTAAGATTCCAGCGGATCGCCGCAAGGCGAATCAGCAGCGTTACCGCCATCCCCATCATGCTTGCCTTTTCCAGCGGCTGGTGAAAGAGCTGGTAGGCGATAACGTGCGCTACGCCGCCGAGAATACAGGCGGTAGCGTAAATTTCGGTGCGCAGAATCATCGGCACTTCACGGGCCAGCACGTCGCGAATAATACCGCCGCCGACGCCGGTCAGCACGCCCATGCACACGGCGACGAGCGGCCCTGTGCCGGCGTAAAAAGCTTTATTCACCCCGATGCCGACGAAGACCGCCAGCCCGACGGCATCGAGCGCCGGCAGAATCCACTTCGGCAGACGGCGCGGCTTTCGAACCAGCGCCAGGGTCAGCACACAGGTCACCATCGCGACGATAAGATCGGTAGGATCGCTAACCCAGAACGCCGGGCCGTTGGCGAGCGCCATATCGCGCAGCGTGCCGCCGCCTATGGCGGTGACGACCCCCAGCACCAGCACGCCAAACGGATCCATACGCAGCTTACCGGCCAGCAACACGCCGGAAATGGCAAATACCGCAGTTCCTAAAATATCCAGCCAGTAAACCAGCATTGTCGCGCCTCAGTTTATTCATCAACCTGCGTCAGTGCAGCGCAAAGCTGCTGCGCGGCGAGGATAATACGCGGCCCGGCGCGTTCGAACCAGTCTGCATTGAGGGCGATAACGTCAACCGGCAGCGCACGGCCCCAGAATTGCTTTACAGCGGCGGCCTTACGCGCGTCACCGGTAATAACAATTGCCTGTGGACGGCGAGTAAGTACCTGCTCACGGCTGACCTGCGGCCACGGAGCGACGCTGTCGTCAAAGATATTTTTGCCGCCGCAGGCGTTAAGCACCTCGTTTTGTATTGAGCGCCCGCCGCTGGTAAACAGCGGCCTGTCGCCAAACTGAATAAACACGCTTTTACGTGCGGCCCGGGCATGTTGCGCCTGAATATCGTGCCATTGCGCGCGCAGCCCGGCGGCGGCGCGGCGCGCCGTTTGCGGCGTCGGGCTCCAGACGGCGAGTTGCTCAAGCGCCTTTGCAATATCCTCCACGCTTTGCGGATCTACCCAGAGAACCCTGACGCCCAGTTTAGCCAGTTGGTTGACGGGACGTTCGGCGTTGCCGCCGCGCCAGGCAAGCACCAGGTCCGGCTTTAGCGCAATAATACGCTCCACGTTAATTCCTTGCCAACTGGCGACCTGTTCGAGCCGTTTAGCCGCTTCGGGATAGTCGGACCAGGCGCTGACCGCCACCGGCGCGATGCCGGCGGCAAAGGCGATTTCAGTATTGGCGGGTGAAAGTGTGATAACCCGCGGCGCGGCGTACAGCCACGCCGGGAGTAGCAGTAGCTGCGCGTACAGAATGCGCCGTAGCATACTAACCATGCGCCAGTTTCTGTAACAGCGTTTCCACAATCAGGCTGGATTGCTTCGCGGCGGTCGCCAGGAATTCCTCAAAGCTCAGGTGAGACTGCTGGTCGGCTACGTCGGAAATGGCGCGCACTACCACAAACGGCGTGCTGAAGTTATAACAGACGTGGCCGATAGCGGTCGCCTCCATTTCTACCGCAATGGCCTGCGGAAAATGGGCGCGAATTTTCGCCAGATTCTCTGCGCCGTTAATAAAAGCATCTCCGCTGATGACCAGACCGCGCACCGCATGTAGATTGTGCTGCTCAATGCTCTGCTGCGCGGCCGCCGTCAGCGCTTCGTCGGCAACGAATGCCGCCGGGCAGCCCGCCATCTGGCCGTATTCGTAGCCAAAGGCGGTGACGTCGGCATCGTGATAGCGTACCTCGCTGGACACAACGATATCGCCCACCTTCAGGGACGGCGCCAGACCGCCCGCTGAGCCGGTATTGATAATGACGTCCGGCTTGCAGCGCTCCAGTAGCAGCGTGGCGCCCATTGCCGCAGACACTTTGCCGATGCCCGATTTCAACAGCGCAACGTCCATACCGTTTAGCGTGCCGGTGTAAATTTCGCAGCCTGCCAGCTTCAGCGTTTGACGGTTGTCGATTTTATCGCGCAGCAGCGTGACTTCTTCTTCCATTGCACCAATGATGCCTGCTTTCATGTGGGGGGTACTCGCTAATAGTGGGATTTGCGGGCATAGTCTACCATGTCAAACGACGAGGAAAATAAACCGGAGGGATCATGAGTGATATCGACTTTCGCAGGAAAATAAACTGGCATCGCCGTTTCCGCTCCCCGGAAGGCGAAAAAAGCGAGCATGAAATCCTGCGTATTTTTGAAAGCGATCGCGGTCGCATTATTAACTCACCCGCCATTCGTCGCCTGCAGCAAAAAACGCAGGTATTTCCTCTGGAACGTAACGCGGCGGTACGCACGCGCCTGACGCATTCTCTGGAAGTACAGCAGGTAGGCCGCTACATTGCCCGTGAGGTATTAAGCCGCCTTAAAGAGCAAAATTTGCTGGCGCGCTACGGGCTTGAAACACTGACCGGGCCGTTTGAAAGTATCGTTGAAATGGCCTGCCTGATGCATGATATCGGCAACCCGCCGTTCGGCCATTTTGGCGAGGCGGCTATTAACGACTGGTTTCGCCAGCGCCTGCGCCCGGATGCGGCCTGCGGCGATGCGCAGGAAGATTTTCACTGCGCTATTGCGACGCTGCGGTTGAAAGAGGGCGATGATGCGCTTAATACGCTGCGCTGCAAAGTGCGCCAGGATCTGTGCCACTTTGAGGGGAACGCTCAGGGTATTCGCCTGGTGCATACTCTGCTGCGGCTGAATCTGACCTGGGCGCAGGTGGGCTGCATTTTGAAATACACGCGCCCGGCCTGGGATGCGCAAACGCCGCCGGCATCCTGCCGCTATTTAATGAAAAAACCGGGGTTTTATTTTTCTGAAGAACATTACATCGCGCGTCTGCGCAGCGAACTGGAGCTTGGCGACTACTGCCGTTTTCCGCTCACCTGGATAATGGAAGCGGCAGACGATATTTCTTATTGCGTAGCCGATCTTGAAGATGCGGTAGAAAAAAATATATTTACTGTAGAGCGGCTTTATCATCATCTTTGCGCACGCTGGGGGCAACATTGCCAGGGCGATCTGTTTTCTCAGGTCGTGCTTGACGCCTGGGAAAAATCGCGCGCAAATAATATGCGACGCAGCGCGGAGGATCAGTTTTTTATGTATTTGCGCGTCAATACGCTCAATAAGCTGGTGCCGTATGCCGCACAGCGCTTTATTGATAATATTAAACCTGTTTTTGATGGCTCTTTTAATCAGGCGCTGCTTGAAGATGACAGCCCGGCCAGTCGATTGCTGGATCTTTATAAACAGGTGGCGATGCAGCATGTATTTAACCATCCGGACGTTGAACAACTCGAATTGCAGGGTTATCGGGTAATTAGCGGTCTGCTGGATATTTACAGCCCGCTGCTGATGCTGCCGCTGGCGGATTTTCAGCAGATGGTCAGCGAGGGCGGCGTGCGTCATTTACCCATTGAGACAAGGCTGTATCATAAATTATCGTCCAGCCACTGCCTGGCATATAAAGAAGCCGTAGATAAGCTTTCTTGCAGCAACCCGCATTATGAGGTGATGGAGTTCTATTATCGCTGTCGGTTAATTCAGGATTATATTAGCGGGATGACTGACCTTTATGCCTGGGACGAGTATCGTCGGCTAATGGCGGTAGCCTGATAATTTACTTTTGTAAAGAAAACCAATATTTTTTTACTTTTTCCATGACATTATGAGGGGAACTTCACGATATAAAAGTGACTCTGATAGGTCGTCCATATCATAGCTTTTTTGCCCAACAGGTAATATTGAGACATAAAGATGAAAAAAACCACGTTAGCAATGAGTGCGCTGGCACTGAGTCTGGGTTTGGCGCTGGGTCACGTACCTGCCTTCGCCGCTGAGACCGCTTCTTCCGCAATGACGTCACAACAAATGCCAAGCCTGGCGCCGATGTTGGAAAAAGTTATGCCATCAGTGGTGAGTATTAACGTAGAAGGGAGTACTACGGTTAATACATCCCGCATGCCGCGCAATTTCCAGCAGTTCTTTGGTGATGATTCACCGTTTTGCCAGGACGGTTCGCCGTTTCAGAGCTCGCCATTCTGCCAGGGCGGGCCTGGTGGAAGCCAGAAGCAAAAATTTGCGGCGCTGGGCTCCGGCGTCATTATTGATGCTGCAAAAGGTTATGTGGTGACCAATAATCACGTGGTGGATAACGCCACCACGATTAAAGTGCAGTTGAGCGACGGGCGTAAATTCGACGCCAAGGTGGTGGGGAAAGATCCGCGTTCCGACATTGCGCTGATTGAGTTAAAAGATCCGAAAAACCTGACCGCCATTAATATTGCCGACTCCGACGCGCTGCGCGTGGGCGACTATGCGGTCGCTATCGGCAACCCTTACGGCCTGGGCGAGACGGTGACTTCGGGTATAGTTTCCGCGCTGGGCCGCAGCGGCCTTAACGTTGAGAACTATGAAAACTTTATTCAGACCGATGCGGCAATCAACCGCGGCAACTCCGGCGGCGCGCTGGTTAACCTCAACGGCGAGCTTATCGGTATCAACACCGCGATTCTGGCGCCGGACGGCGGCAATATCGGGATTGGCTTTGCTATTCCCAGTAATATGGTGAAAAGCCTGACCGGGCAGATGGTGCAGTTTGGCCAGGTGCGTCGCGGCGAGCTGGGCATTATGGGTACGGAGTTGAATTCCGATCTTGCCAAAGCGATGAAAGTTGACGCCCAGCGCGGCGCCTTCGTCAGCCAGGTGTTGCCGAATTCCTCTGCCGCAAAAGCGGGCCTGAAGGCTGGCGATGTGATTGTTTCTATGAACGGCAAGCCCATCAGCAGCTTCGCCGCGCTGCGCGCCCAGGTGGGGAGTATGCCGGTAGGCAGTAAAATTGCGCTTGGCCTGCTGCGCGGCGGCAAGGAGTTAAAAGTTGAGCTGGAGTTGCAGCAGAGCCGCCAGACTCAGGTTGACTCTTCCAGCATCTTCAACGGGATTGACGGCGCTGAAATGAGCAATCGCGCAGGCAAGGATAAAGGCGTAGTGGTAAACAGCGTGAAGGTTAATTCACAGGCGGCGCGTATCGGTTTGAAGAAAGGCGATATTATCATTGGCGCGAACCAACAGCCGGTAGAAAACATCGCAGAGCTTCGTAAAATTCTTGATAGCAAACCCTCGGTGCTGGCGCTGAATGTACAGCGTGGCGACACGACTATCTATCTGCTTATGCAGTAATTTTTTCCGGGTAATCTGGCCCCTTCTCCACTGCGGGGAGAAGGGGCTTTTCTGTAAGTCCCGTCCCGGTTACCGGAGTTTCGCCCTGCGCTGGGAGAGGGAACCCGCCCGGACATTACGGATCATCACCTGCTGACCCATACATCAGGACTGGGTTATCGTTTCCTGGCGTTTCAGTACGCCCTTATCACCGGCTAACTATCTCCGATGGCCGGGATGGAGCTGGCCTCTCGCTTAAAGAAAATCTGCCCCGTCTTGTTGCCGCGCCGCTGTATTTTGCACCGGGCGCGGGCTGGCGCTATTCGCTGGGAATTGATGTGGCAGGCGGCGTGCTGGAGAAGGTTGAAGGCCGTAGCCTGGCGGACATTGTGTGGGAAAAGTGACGGTCCCGCCGGGCCTGGAAAAGACAGTTTTTACCATGCGTGGTTTGTCGCGACTGGCACAGCCGTATGCGAACGGCTACTCTGAACCGGCGCTGATGGCGGACGGTTTAGACGTCGTTCAGCAGAGGGGAGATGGGCTTGTCGCGGTTTTTGCGCCTTCGCTATCCTCAACGCGGGCGCTTACCCGTCCGGCGGCGCTTATGGACACCGTTGGTTTGCTGACGTTGCCTGCGGGCTGCCGGTTGTCGCGCTGACCAACACCGCTTTTGGAGGTAGGTCTGGCGCTTTTCCCGATGAAATCAGAAAAGCCGCATATGGATAAGTTTATCGGCCTGCACCGGCGTTTACTTTTAGAGTGCGTATGAGATGCTACCGGCCCGCAGGTTCTGCGGGCCATGACGCGTTATTCCCGCCTGTTTTGTGACTCCCGACACAACTCTATATATCGTTCTGCGGCTTTGTGCTTATGCACAATGTGCAATTGTATTATCTCTTTTAAGCTGGGGGCGTGCTCACGGGAGGAGAATATGGCGGGCTGGCATCTTGATACCAAAATGGCGCAGGATATTGTGGCGCGAACGATGCGCATCATTGATACCAATATAAACGTGATGGATGCCCGGGGACGTATTATCGGCAGCGGCGACCGTGAGCGCATTGGTGAATTGCATGAAGGCGCGCTGCTGGTGCTTTCCCAGGGGCGCGTGGTAGATATTGACGATGCAGTGGCCCGTCATCTGCATGGCGTGCGCCAGGGAATTAATCTGCCGCTGCGTCAGGAAGGGGAGATCGTCGGCGTAATCGGCCTGACCGGGAGGCCTGAGTCGTTGCGTAAATACGGCGAGCTGGTGTGTATGACTGCCGAAATGATGCTGGAGCAGTCGCGCCTGATGCGTCTGTTAGCTCAGGATAGCCGCCTGCGCGAAGAACTGGTCATGAACCTGATTCAGGCAGAGGAGAATATTCCGGCGTTGACCGAATGGGCGCAGCGCCTCGGTATCGATCTTAACCAGCCGCGCGTGGCGGCGGTGATTGAAGTGGATAGCGGCCAGCTTGGCGTTGACAGCGCAATGGCGGAGCTGCGGCAGTTACAAACGGCGCTGACCATGCCTGAGCGCAATAACCTGATAGCCATTGTCTCGCTTACCGAGATGGTGGTGCTAAAACCGGCGCTTAATGCTTTTGGCCGCTGGGACGCCGACGATCATCGCTGTCGCGTGGAGCAGCTTCTTGGAAGAATGAAAGAGAGCGGCCATCTGCGCTTTCGCGTAGCGCTGGGCAACTATTTTACCGGCCCTGGCGGCATTGCCCGCTCTTATCGTACGGCGCGCACAACCATGATTGTGGGGAAACAGCGTATGCCGGAAAGCCGCAGCTATTATTATCAGGATCTTAAGTTGCCGGTGCTGCTGGATAGTCTGCGCGGCGGCTGGCAGGCCAGTGAGCTGGCGCAGCCGCTGGCGAAGTTAAAGGCGATGGATGGCAACGGCCTGCTGCGCCGCACGCTTAGCGCCTGGTTTCGCCACAATGTGCAGCCGCTGGCGACGTCGAAGGCGTTGTTTATTCACCGCAATACGCTGGAATATCGCCTCAGGCGCATTGCCGAGCTGACGGGGCTGAATCTGAGCAATTTTGACGACCGTCTGCTGCTGTATATCGCGCTACAGCTAGACGAGCAGCATTAAGCCCTGTATCCGCGCTACTGCGGCCCGCACGGGCGAGCCGCGTTAATACGCCTTCGCCGGGCTGCGGGCAGGCGTATTATTTGCGCGTCAGCTTTTCCAGATCGGCTTCGATCTCGCTAATTTTGTGAGTGACTACGTTTTCAAGATGACGCAGGTCTTCGAGAATTTTGCGCTTGAGATCGATCGCGCCGCGTTCGCGCTGACAGATCTGATCCAGCTCATCGATTGCATAGCGCAGGTTAGGGCTTATCTCCTGCACTTCTTTAAAACCCTGGCCCACGCCGTCTGCGAGGACGGTTTTACGCTGGCGCGGGTATTTAAATTTTACGCTTTTGGCAAAAAACTCCCCCTTATCCTTACGAAAGTAGATTTTCAGAATATCGTTATTGGCTTCCTGACGCAGGCTGTAACGATCGATTTCTTGCGGATTAGTGATACCGAGGCTTTTCAAATTATCATACATGACAGTTTTCCCATTAAGCGAAACAAACGGAATCTTAAGATAGTTAACGTTAAAAACCCTTTTTGCCAGCGTCTGAAGCAAAAAAGCGCTAAGGCGGAGTTAAACAGTAAAAATAGTGTGGTTATTTTTAGCCGTATCGCGTGCCGGACGTTGTCAGTGCGGTTATGGCATGTAAAATACCGTACGCCCCGCTTTGGGGGCGGGTTGCCTTTCCCGGCCGGGCAGGCGTGCTTATCCCTCAGTTTATTTAAATAACCGGGTATTACTCATGTGGTATTTTCTCGCGCTTGCGCTGCTGCTGTTGGCGTTCCGTAAACGATTTTCTCTTTTGGCGCTGGCTGTCGCCGTGGGAATGGGGGTCTACTCAGGCATTCTGGACGTAAGAGCGCTGGCGTGGATGGCTATTTCCGTCGCATTGATTGCCCTCCATTTTCGCCTCAGGCAGCATGCGCGGCTGCGCGTTATTACCGAAGCGTTGCTGGTGCTGGATGCGCTTGCGTTAACGCTGCACTTTGCGCCTGGCTTCCATAACCTGAAGATGCTTGATGCGGTTGTGGTTAGCCCCGCCAGCGTGCCGTTTACGCTCTATTACAACGCTGATAAGGCGCTGGTTCCCTTTGTGCTTGCAGGCTGCATAAATACGCTTTTTATCGCGCCGGTAGCGTGGCGCGCGCCGCGCCGGGCATGGTTTGTTCTGGCGGCGTCGGTTCCGGCTCTGCTTTGTATCGCCGTGGCGCTGGGCGGACTAAAGTTTGAATTGCATCTTCCTGGCTGGTGGCCGCAGTTTGCGCTGGCGAATCTCTTTTTTGTTTCTTTGGCTGAAGAGGCCCTGTTTCGCGGCTATCTCCAGCAGCGCCTGACGCAGGTGATACACCCGCTGGCCGCGCTGGCGGCGTCCGCGCTGCTGTTTGGTCTGATGCATTATTCAGGCGGCCCGTTGCTGATGGTTTTTGCCGCGCTGGCGGGCGTAATTTACGGATTGGCCTGGATGTGGAGCGGCAGGCTGTGGGTAGCGACGCTGTTCCATTTCGGGTTAAACGTTTGCCAGTTGTTGTTTTTTACCTATCCGGCGCTGCGGGCCTGGTAGCCCGGGCAGGAATTGGGTATGGATGCGTACGCAAGGTTTTACGCGCGAGAGCGAGAAAAACAGGGCGGAAAGGCCCTGTCTTCAGTCTATTGACAAAGAAGGAAAAAACGGGTTTTTTCCTTCTTTTTAGTAAGCACGAGAAAATCAATGCGTTGATTTTGCTTATTTTTTATTGTATTTCATCCATTCTGTCTGCGTCAGGATGGGGTTTGTCAGCCGTCTCAGGACAGCGCGCAAAGCGCCCTGTCCTGCGGGCGGAGAAGCCTTAGTCAATGGCGCGCAGCAGCTCGTTAATGCCAACCTTACCGCGTGTTTTGGCATCGACTTTCTTTACGATTACCGCGCAGTACAGGCTATAAGCGCCGTCTTTAGAAGGCAGGTTGCCGGAAACGACTACGGAGCCTGCCGGAACGCGGCCATAAAACACTTCGCCGGTTTCGCGATCGTAAATTTTGGTGCTCTGGCCGATGTAAACGCCCATAGAGATAACAGAACCTTCTTCAACAATAACGCCTTCAACAATTTCAGAGCGCGCGCCGATAAAGCAGTTATCTTCGATGATGGTCGGGTTAGCCTGTAGCGGCTCCAGCACGCCGCCAATGCCTACGCCGCCGGAAAGGTGAACGTTTTTACCAATTTGCGCACAGGAGCCGACGGTCGCCCAGGTGTCCACCATCGTGCCTTCGTCCACGTATGCGCCGATATTGACATAAGAGGGCATCAGCACGGCGTTGCGGGCGATAAAAGCGCCCTGACGCACTGCCGCAGGCGGCACAACGCGGAACCCTTCTTTCTGAAAGCGCGCTTCGTCATAGTCGGCAAATTTCATCGGCACTTTATCAAAATAGCGGCTTTCCGCGCCTTCCATAACCTTGTTGTCGTTAATGCGAAAGGAGAGCAGAACGGCCTTTTTTAACCACTGGTGAGTGACCCACTGGCCGTCAACCTTCTGCGCAACGCGCAGCGCGCCGCTGTCGAGCAGGCTGATAACCTGATTTACCGCATCACGGGTAGCGGCGTCTGCGTTGGCCGGGGTAATATCGGCGCGGCGTTCAAAGGCGGACTCAATAACATTCTGTAACTGCTGCATTGGCGAACTTTCCTGATAATTTTACGTATGTTAATGGATTGGATTAGCCTTTATCGTTTGGATTAAGGGCCGATGTCAACTGTTGTTGTACTTCACGCTGCAGCGCCGCGCTCAGCCCTTGGCCCTCTGCGGTGGCGAGAATAAATAAGTCTTCCACCCGTTCGCCGATAGTGGTGATACGCGCCCCGTGCAGCGAGATGCCAAGATCGGCGAAGATCTGCCCGATACGCGCCAGCAGGCCGGGGCTATCCAGCGCGATAAGCTCAATAAAGGTGCGCCGATCGGTATGGGTAGGCAGGATGTTGACTTCCGTGTTCACCGTAAAGTGGCGCAGGCGGTTAGGCTGACGCTTAGGCTGCGGCGGTTGCCAGACGTTGCGCGTAATCGCCTGTTCCAGGCCCTGGCGAATAGCCTCATGGCGATCGGCGGATAGCGGGCTGCCGTCCGGTTCGAGCACAATAAAAGTATCCATTGCCATGCCGTCGCGGGTGGTAAAGATCTGGGCGTCGTGGACGCTCAGATTACGGCAGTCCAGCTCGGCGCAGACGGCGGCGAACAGATAGGGCCGGTCAGGACTCCAGATGAAAATCTCCGTACCGCCGCGCGTCGCCTGCGAGCTAAGTAAAATCATCGGCTGGCTGAGATCGTGTTGCAACAGGTGACGGGCGTGCCAGGCCAGTTGATTTGGCGTATGGCGCACAAAGTAGTTAGCCCGGCAACGCGCCCAGATATGGTGTAGCGCGACCTCATTGATATTTTCCATGCGCAGCAGCGTTAGCGCTTGCTTCTGGTGGTGGCGCACGCGTTCGCGCATATCCGGCGTGCTTTGCACGCCGCGGCGTAGCTGTTTTTCAGTGGCGAAGTAGAGTTCGCGCAGCAGGCTCTGTTTCCAGCTATTCCACAGCGTTTCATTCGTGGCGCAAATATCAGCGACGGTCAGGCAGATAAGGTAGCGCAGGCGATTTTCGCTCTGCACTTCGGCGGCAAACTGTTTGATCACCTCCGGGTCCTGTATATCCCGGCGCTGGGCGGTGACCGACATCAGCAGATGTTGGCGCACCAGCCAGGCGACTAGCTGGGTTTCCCGGGCGTTCAGGCCGTGCAGCTCGGCGAATTTCAGAACATCTTCGGCGCCGAGCACTGAATGGTCGCCGCCGCGGCCTTTGGCTATATCGTGGAACAGCGCCGCGATAAAAATCAATTCCGGGTGGCTCAGGCGCGGCCACAGATCGACGCACAGCGGGTGTTTCTGGCGCGTTTCTTCGTCTGCAAAACTCTCCAGTTTCAGCAGTACGCGTACCGTATGCTCATCCACGGTATAGGCATGGAACAAGTCAAACTGCATCTGACCGACAATGAGCGACCACTGCGGCATATAGGCCCACAAGATACCGTGGCGGTGCATGGGGAGCAGCCCGCGTCGCACCATGCCGGGGTGGCGCAGCATTGACAGGAAAATTTCACGGGCCTGAGGGATATAGCACAGCGGCTGTGTCAGGTTGCGTCGCGCGTGGCATAGCTGGCGAAGCGTGGTGGAATAAATGCCGCTGATATCACTGTTGCGTACCATAGTATGAAACATGCGCAGTATGGCCTGTGGTTCACGCATAAACAGTGTTTCGTCGCGCAGGTCAATCAGGCTGCCGCGTAGCTGGAAATCGTTGTCAATCGGGCGCGGCTTTTCATCGGCGGTGAGGGCGAGTATTGCTTCATCAAACAACTGTAACAGCATTTGATTTAGCTCGCTGACGCGGCGGGTGACGCGATAAAACGCTTTCATCATTTGCTCGACGGGCTGGCTGCCTTCGCCCTGATAATGCAGGCGCTGGGCTACGCTTAACTGACGGTCGAACAGCAGGCGGTTGTCATAGCGATTAAGCGCCAGATGCAGAGCAAAACGGATGCGCCACAGCCGTTGCCGGCACTCGTTAAGCTCGTTGCGCTCGGCCTCGGTCAGAAAGCCGAAGTCGACCATTTCGTCAAGCGACGTGGCGCCGAAGTGGCGGCGCGCTACCCATTGCAGGGTGTGAATGTCGCGTAGACCGCCGGGACTGCTTTTGATGTCCGGCTCAAGGTTGTAGCTGGTGGCGTGATAGCGCTGGTGGCGCGCTTGCTGCTCTTCAATTTTTGCGGCGAAGAATTTTTCCGACGGCCAGAAGCCATCGCTGAAAATGTGTTTTTGCAACGCCAGAAACAGCGCCACGTCGCCGATGATAAGGCGGGATTCAATCAGATTGGTCGCGATAGTAAGGTCGCCAAGCCCTTCAAGCAGACACTCTTCGAGCGTGCGCACGCTGTGGCCTACGTCAAGGCGCAGATCCCATAAAAGCGTAATCAGTTCGCCGATTTTCTGCGCCTGTTCCTCCGGCAGCGGGCAGCGGCTTAATACCAACACATCAATATCGGATAACGGATGCAGTTCGCCGCGCCCGTAGCCGCCTACAGCCACCAGCGCCAGATCCGCCTTTTCGCCGAAACCGTAGCTAAGCCACAGGCGTTGAAGGAGCTGATCGATAAATTCAGTGCGCGCAGCGATCAGTTTCTCAGCCGGGATCCCCCCATCAAAGGCCTCGCCCAGCCAGCGTTGAAAAACCGCCAGACGTTCGCGGATGGTCTCAATATGCAGCGCTTCGTCGCGCCAGGCGTTGGGATAATCGGGCTGGCCGGGAAGGGAAGGGGTGAGCGTGTTTGGGTGCTGTTCAGGTAATGTTTGACTCATGACTCGCCCGTAAAGTAAGAAAAAAGCCGACTGGCACAGGCACGGATTGATGCCGGAGAGGACAAAACCACGGTTTTTGTCCTCTCATGGCTATCAGCCGAAAATCAAAGAATTGATTTTCCAGTTTGATTTTACTGTCATTTCTGGCCCAGGCCGTCCGGCCCGGCGTGCATCGACAGTTTCAGTCGGCTCTGTATTACTCGTTATGCGAAATCACGTTCGGGATAGTGTCATCTTTGCGCAACGTGAGAATTTCGCAGCCGTTATCGGTCACCACAATAGTATGCTCATACTGGGCAGACAAGCTCCGGTCTTTGGTTTTTACCGTCCAGCCGTCTTTCATGGTGCGAATCTCTTTTTTGCCTGCGTTCACCATCGGCTCAATGGTGAACGTCATGCCCTGTTTCAGGACTACATCGGTTTCGGGAGAATCGTAATGCAGCACCTGAGGCTCTTCGTGGAAGCCGCGGCCGATACCGTGGCCGCAGTATTCGCGCACCACCGAGAAATCTTTCGCTTCAACGTATTTCTGAATCGCCGCGCCGATTTCACGCAGGTTAACGCCGGGTTTGACCATCTTCAGCGCCAGGTACAGGCTTTCCTGAGTGACGCGGCACAGGCGCTCGCCCAGGATGGTCGGCTTGCCTACAATAAACATTTTAGACGTGTCGCCGTGAAAGCCATCTTTAATCACGGTCACGTCAATATTCACAATATCGCCGTCTTTGAGGTATTTATCGTCGTCTGGAATACCGTGGCACACCACTTCATTAATAGAAATACACACAGACTTAGGAAAGCCGTGATAGTTCAGGCAGGCGGAGACGGCGTGCTGATGGTTGACTATCCAGTCATTGCACAGGCGGTCCAGCTCGCCGGTGGTGACGCCGGGCGTCACGTGAGGTTCTATCATTTCCAGCACTTCAGCGGCAAGGCGGCCCGCCACGCGCATTTTTTCGATATCTTCCGGGGTCTTAATTGATATAGCCATGAATTACGTCCGCAGGCGTCGGTTTTCGACAATAATTACGTATGTTATCAGGGCTGCCGTAGTGATCCAAATCGGTTATTCACGCAGCGTTTACTGATAATAACCGCTGGAGTCCCGGGGCCGGTTATGGTATAAAGCGCGCCGGACTTATGTGCGCATTTTCGCGTGCGTAAGCGGAAAACTCACTTTGTGTATAACACACACGTATCGGCACATATTCCGGGGTGCCCCCAGGGGTCGGTAATATGGGATACGTGGAGGCATAACCCCAACTTTTAACAGAGGTTTTAAACATGGCAACTGTTTCCATGCGCGACATGCTCAAGGCTGGTGTTCACTTCGGCCACCAGACCCGTTACTGGAACCCGAAAATGAAGCCGTTCATTTTCGGCGCGCGTAACAAAGTTCACATCATCAACCTTGAGAAGACCGTACCGATGTTCAACGAAGCCCTGGCTGAGCTGAACAAAATTGCTTCCCGTAAAGGCAAGATTCTGTTTGTCGGTACTAAGCGCGCTGCAAGCGAAGCGGTGAAAGAGGCGGCTGTGAGCTGCGATCAGTTCTTCGTGAACCATCGCTGGCTGGGCGGCATGCTGACCAACTGGAAAACCGTTCGTCAGTCCATTAAACGTCTTAAAGACCTGGAAACGCAGTCTCAGGACGGCACCTTCGACAAGCTGACCAAGAAAGAAGCGCTGATGCGCACCCGCGAGCTGGACAAGCTGGAAAACAGCCTGGGCGGCATCAAGGATATGGGCGGCCTGCCGGACGCGCTGTTTGTTATTGATGCAGACCACGAACACATCGCTATCAAAGAAGCAAACAACCTGGGGATTCCGGTATTTGCTATCGTTGATACTAACTCCGATCCGGACGGCGTTGATTTCGTTATCCCGGGCAACGACGACGCCATTCGCGCCGTTAGCCTGTACCTGGGCGCAGTAGCCGCTACCGTTCGCGAAGGCCGTTCTCAGGATCTGGCTGTTCAGGCGGAAGAAAGCTTCGTAGAAGCTGAATAATAAGGCCTGTTTGCTTACCCCAGGAGCGTGAGAAGGGCAGAATGGCGGCAAACTCGAGACGTTCCGGGCGCTTTCAACAGCGCTCCGGGCTGCGCGAGCAAAGATAACGCGTCTGTCAGCCAAAGCGCGGGGGAAAAGCCCCTTATTAACCAGGTATGACATAGTTTGGTTAGGGGGCCTGTTTCAGGCCCCCTTTTTCTTTTAATCCGCCTGGCCGCCGCGGCTGGGTGGGTCATATCTCCAGAGAGTCGACCTCCTGAGAGATAATTGAGGAATTCATAATGGCTGAGATTACCGCTTCTCTGGTAAAAGAACTGCGTGAGCGTACTGGCGCAGGCATGATGGATTGTAAAAAAGCCCTGACTGAAGCTAACGGCGACATCGAGCTGGCAATCGAAAACATGCGTAAATCCGGCGCGATTAAAGCGGCGAAAAAAGCAGGCAACGTCGCCGCTGACGGTGTGATCCTGACTAAAATCCAGGGCGGCTACGGCGTGATTCTGGAAGTTAACTGCCAGACCGACTTCGTTGCGAAAGACGGCGGCTTCCAGGCTTTTGCCAACAAGGTGCTGGATGCGGCTGTTGCTGGCAAAACCACGGATGTTGAAGCGCTGAAAACGCAGTTTGAAGAAGAGCGCGTTGCGCTGGTGGCGAAAATCGGCGAGAACATCAATATCCGCCGTGTTGCAATTCTGGAAGGCGACGTGCTGGGCAACTACCTGCACGGCGCGCGCATCGGCGTTCTGGTTGCCGCAACCGGCGCAGATGAAGAGCTGGTTAAGCAACTGGCCATGCACGTTGCGGCAAGCAAGCCGGAATTCGTTAAGCCGGAAGACGTCTCTGCTGATGTTGTTGAAAAAGAGTACCAGGTGCAGTTGGATATCGCCATGCAGTCTGGTAAGCCGAAAGAAATCGCAGAGAAAATGGTTGAAGGCCGCATGAAGAAATTCACCGGCGAAGTTTCTCTGACCGGCCAGCCGTTTGTTATGGATCCGAGCAAAACCGTGGGCCAACTGCTTAAAGAGCATAATGCTGACGTGACCGGTTTCATCCGTTTTGAAGTGGGTGAAGGCATCGAGAAAGTTGAGACTGACTTTGCAGCAGAAGTTGCTGCTATGTCTAAGCAGTCTTAATCGTTGTAAGTAGCCGCCTGCGGGCGGCTCTTTTTGATCTTCATAATTTGGGCCGCAGATGCGCAGGCTGCCCCTGCTTACCCCAGCCACTTACTTAGATGAGTGCCCGGGGATTCGCAGGCTTGCCGCCTTCCCGTACCCAAACTATTTTGGATAAAGCCGTTGTTCAGCAGGCGTTAAGGCGTAGGTAAGATCGTTTGCGGGCCTGTTAGCCGCCGGGATTTTCAGACTGACGGCCTCGCCTGATTTTGGACAAGCGGCGTTTTTACGGGATGCGCCGGCGATCTTGCGGATCTTAAAATAACGCGTTCCCGATGCCCGAAGGTTTTAGGGGTATAATTTGCTCTGTTTTGCAGAGCAATTGTGTAGTAAGGCCGCGCGACGGCTATCCTCAGGCGCTGGGCCTGACAGAATAATCAGCCGGATCTGATTCAGATTCGGCAGCTATGCGACAGACTCTGTCGCCAGAACTCACCGTCCCATTTGTTGACTGTCCCAGGAAAGAAACATGGCTACCAATGCAAAACCCGTTTACAAACGCATACTGCTCAAACTGAGTGGCGAAGCGCTGCAGGGAGCAGAAGGCTTCGGTATTGACGCGAGCATACTGGATCGTATGGCTCAGGAAATTAAAGAACTGGTTGAGCTGGGTATTCAGGTGGGCGTGGTCATCGGCGGCGGTAATCTGTTCCGTGGCGCCGGGTTGGCGCAGGCTGGTATGAATCGTGTTGTAGGCGACCATATGGGCATGTTGGCAACCGTAATGAACGGCCTGGCGATGCGCGATGCGCTTCATCGCGCGTATGTGAACGCTCGCCTCATGTCTGCGATTCCGCTGAACGGGGTATGCGATAATTACAGTTGGGCTGAAGCCATTAGCCTGCTACGCAACAACCGTGTGGTGATCCTTTCCGCCGGTACAGGTAATCCGTTCTTTACAACCGATTCCGCCGCTTGTCTGCGCGGTATTGAGATTGAAGCAGACGTTGTACTGAAAGCGACCAAGGTCGACGGCGTTTTCTCTGCCGATCCGGTGAAAGACCCAACTGCGACGCTCTACGAACAACTGAGCTATCAGGAAGTGCTGGAAAGGGAGCTGAAGGTGATGGATCTGGCGGCCTTTACGCTGGCCCGCGATCATAATCTGCCGATTCGCGTGTTCAACATGAACAAGCCAGGCGCGCTGCGCCGTGTGGTCATGGGTGAAAAAGAAGGCACTTTGATCACGGATTAATTTTCGTTTGCCGTAAATCAGGGTAAGATCCAGACCCTGAAGCGATGCCCCTCTCCAGGCAGCCGAACGGGCTATACTTATCCCGTCTGTGTTGGGCGATGAACGCGGCGGCTTATAACCGCGGCGACCGCGTCAGGCAGATATTGCGCCTTACCGGGATTTGCGCGCGGCGCCTGCGTGCGCGACTCGCCCGGGGCCGCCTGACAACCAGTTTTCAAGGATTCATAACGTGATTAACGACATCAGAAAAGACGCCGGTGTACGCATGGAAAAATGCGTTGAAGCGTTTAAAAACCAAATCAGCAAAATCCGAACCGGTCGGGCTTCCCCTGGCCTGCTGGACGGTATCATGGTGGAATATTACGGCACGCCGACGCCGCTGCGCCAGTTGGCCAGCGTGACCGTGGAAGATGCCCGCACGCTAAAAATCAACGTTTTTGACCGCAGCATGGGTCCGGCCATTGAGAAGGCGATTATGGCCTCCGATCTGGGTCTCAACCCCAGCTCGGCCGGTACGGATATTCGCGTTCCGCTGCCGCCGTTGACTGAAGAGCGCCGTAAGGATTTGATCAAAGTGGTGCGCGCTGAAGCCGAACAGGCGCGCGTTTCCGTGCGCAACGTTCGCCGTGATGCTAACGATAAAGTAAAAGCGCTGCTCAAAGACAAAGAAATCAGTGAAGATGAAGATCGCCGTTCTCAGGACGACGTGCAGAAACTGACTGATGCGGCCATCAAAAAGGTGGACGCGGCGCTGGCGGAAAAAGAAACTGAACTGATGCAGTTCTGATTTCCGCTGAGTGGAAAACGCCGTACAGAAGAACCGTTGATACGGTTTTTGCTGGCGGCGTTTTTGCATTAGTTGCGCGGTATGCCGCGCGTGAATATCTCTTTTTCGGGCTAATAAATGCCAATGAAACAGTTGACCATCCTCGGCTCGACCGGCTCTATCGGTTGTAGCACGCTCGATGTGGTTCGCCATAATCCCGAACGATTCACAGTGGCGGCGTTGGTTGCGGGCAAAAATGTCGCTTGTATGCTGGAACAGTGCCTTGAGTTTCGGCCTCGCTATGCGGTAATGGACGATGAAGCCAGCGCCCGTCAGCTTCGTGAAGGCCTGGGCGTAGCAGGCAGCCGGACGCAGGTGCTGGCAGGTCAGCAGGCGGCCTGCGAGATGGCGCAGCTTGACGAGGTAAGCCAGGTGATGGCGGCGATTGTGGGGGCCGCAGGCCTGTTGCCGACGCTTGCGGCAATCCGCGCAGGCAAGCAGGTGCTGCTGGCGAACAAAGAGTCGCTGGTAACCTGCGGGCGGTTATTTATGGACGCTGTGAAGCGCAGCGGCGCGCGTTTGCTGCCGGTAG
Organism: Tenebrionibacter intestinalis; assembly: GCF_016632365.1. Taxonomy (GTDB): domain Bacteria; phylum Pseudomonadota; class Gammaproteobacteria; order Enterobacterales; family Enterobacteriaceae; genus Tenebrionibacter; species Tenebrionibacter intestinalis. The sequence goes on from NZ_JAEPBH010000002.1 coordinate 144,935, forward strand.
ACAGCGAACATAACGCCATTTTTCAGAGTTTACCTGAAACAATCCAGAATCATCTGGGATATGCCTCTCTGGAGGAAAACGGTATTACCTCCGTCATTCTTACCGGCTCTGGCGGCCCGTTTCGCAATACGCCCGTGTCTGAGCTGGCGGCAATGACGCCCGCTCAGGCATGCAATCATCCGAACTGGTCGATGGGGAGGAAAATTTCCGTTGACTCCGCCACCATGATGAATAAAGGTCTTGAATATATTGAAGCCCGCTGGTTGTTTAATGCTTCGGCGCAACAAATGGAAGTGCTTATTCACCCACAGTCGGTCATTCATTCGATGGTGCGTTACCGTGACGGCAGCGTATTGGCGCAGCTCGGCGAACCGGATATGCGCACGCCGATTGCACATGCTATGGGCTATCCGGCACGGGTAAATGCGGGAGCGAAAGCGCTCGATTTTTGCCAGATGGGTTCGCTGAGCTTTATGGCGCCGGATTTTGAGCGCTATCCCTGTCTGAAGCTGGCGATGACCGCTTTCGATCGGGGACAGGCGGCCACGACGGCGCTAAACGCGGCGAATGAAATCGCCGTAGGCGCATTTCTGGCCGGGCGGATTCGCTTTACGGATATTGCCGCGCTCAATGCCGCCGTGCTTGATGAAACAGACGCCAGGCAACCGCAAAGCGTGGAAGATGTCCTCGCCGTTGACCGCGCCGCGCGCGCTGCGGCGGCTGGCTGGTTAAATTGTTACGCAAAGTGTTAAATTTAGCGCCTGCGTAAACCACGCTATTTGTTAGCTTATGGCTTCGGTGATATAGTCTGCGCCACCTGACAGAAGTATCAGCGATGCTTGTCTGTTGGTGACGCCGTGGATTAACACGGCTTTTTTACGTGAAGGTTTCTGTATTCCTGAACCGCTTAATCCTTATCAGGGAATGTAAACGTGTTATGTTGTCTGCTAATCAACCACTGAGCGAAAATGTACCTGCACACGGTGCACGCCATGTCGCCATTATTATGGACGGCAACGGCCGCTGGGCAAAAAGACAGGGCAAGATGCGAGTCTTTGGCCACAAAGCGGGCGCTAAATCCGTGCGCCGCGCAGTGGTTTTTGCGGCGAATAATGGCATTGACGCGTTGACGCTGTATGCTTTCAGTAGTGAAAACTGGAACCGCCCTGCGCAGGAAGTTAGCGCGCTGATGGAGCTGTTTACCTGGGCGCTTGACAGCGAAGTAAAAAATCTGCACCGCAACAACGTGCGTTTGCGCGTGATTGGCGACACCAGCCGTTTTAATACGCGTTTACAGGAGCGCATCCTGAAGGCCGAGGCGCTGACCAGCCAGAATACGGGGTTGACGCTGAACATCGCCGCCAACTACGGCGGTCGGTGGGATATTCTCCAGGGCGTCAGGCACCTTGCATCCCTGGTTCAGGAAGGCCTGCTGCGTCCGGACCAGATAGATGAAGAAGCGCTGAATAAGCAGATCTGCATGAGCGAGCTGGCCCCTGTGGATTTAGTTATAAGGACAGGGGGAGAGCATCGTATCAGCAACTTTTTGCTGTGGCAGATAGCTTACGCTGAACTCTATTTTACAGATGTTCTCTGGCCCGATTTTGATGAACAAGATTTTGAAGGTGCGCTACATGCCTTTGCAAACCGCGAAAGACGTTTTGGTGGTACGATGCCCGGCGGCAGCAATGCCTGATGGGGGTAGCTTTTGCTAAAGTATCGCCTGATTTCCGCGCTGATTTTAATTCCCGCTGTGATTGCCGCGCTACTGTGGCTGCCCCCAGTGGGGTTTGCCATTACGACGCTTATAGTCTGCATGCTCGCCGCCTGGGAATGGGGGCAGCTTAGTGGTTTTGCCAGCCGCTCTCAGCGTATCTGGCTGGCCGCGCTCTGCGGTTTGCTACTGGCCGTTATGCTATTTACGCTTCCTGAATACCATCAAAGCGCAAATGTGCATATCATTGATGGCGTTCTTTGGGCGTCGCTGGCGTGGTGGGTCGCCGCGCTTTTACTGGTGCTATCCTATCCCCGCTCCGCCGCCGCCTGGCGAAAATCACGCGTGCTTCGCCTTATTTTTGGATTATTGACTATCGTGCCGTTTTTTTGGGGCATGGTGGTGCTGCGCAACTGGCATTACGACACAAACCATTATACCGGCGCCATCTGGCTGCTCTATGTGATGGTGCTGGTGTGGGGGGCGGATTCCGGCGCTTATGTGTTTGGCAAAATGTTTGGCAAGCATAAGCTGGCGCCGAAAGTTTCGCCGGGCAAAACCTGGCAAGGTTTTCTGGGCGGGCTGCTGACATCGGCGGCGATAGCCTGGATTTTTGGTTTTTCGGCGCACCTCAATACGTCGCCTTCTGTATTGCTTATCTGTTCAATTGCCGCAGCGTTGGCGTCGGTATTGGGCGATCTTACGGAGAGTATGTTCAAACGTGAAGCGGGCATTAAAGACAGCGGGAATTTGATCCCCGGCCACGGCGGCATACTGGATCGTATTGATAGCCTGACGGCGGCAGTGCCGGTATTCGTCTGCCTGTTATTTCTGCTTTTCCGGGCGCTTTAAGGACTTTTTATGCTGAGCATTCTCTGGAATCTGGCTGCGTTTATCATTGCACTGGGAATTCTCATCACCGTGCACGAATTTGGCCATTTCTGGGTTGCCCGGCGCTGCGGCGTGCGCGTGGAGCGCTTTTGTATCGGATTTGGCAAAGTGCTGTGGAGCCGTACTGACAGGCGCGGTACGGAATTTGCGCTTGCGCTAATCCCGCTTGGCGGTTATGTGAAGATGCTTGATGAGCGCGTGGAGCCGGTTATGCCGGAACGGCGCCATCAGGCGTTTAACAATAAGCGCGTTTCTCAACGAGCCGCTATTATTGCCGCAGGGCCCGTCGCGAATTTTCTGTTTGCTGTTTTTGCCTGGTGGCTGGTGTTTATGGCCGGCGTGCCCAGCGTACGCCCGGTTATCGGTGAAATCACGCCGGGCTCCATCGCCGCGCAGGCACAAATTGCGCCGGGTATGGAACTTAACGCTATCGATGGTATCGAAACGCCTGACTGGGATGCTGTTCGTCTGGCGCTTATCGGTAAGATTGGCGATGCCTCGGTTTCTGTTACGGTTACGCCGTTTGGCAGCGATGCGCGTAGCGTGAAACGGCTGGACCTGCGGCAGTGGCGCTTTGAACCGGACCGTCAGGATCCGGTAACCTCGTTGGGCCTTGTGCCGCGCGGGCCGCGCATCGAACCTGTGTTGGCGGAAGTCCAGCCGACATCGGCGGCGCGCAAAGCAGGTTTGCAAGCCGGGGACAGGATCGTTAAAGTCGATGGTCAGCCTTTAACAAACTGGGCGACGTTCGCAAACCTGGTGCGTGAAAACCCGGGGCGTGAACTGCGACTGGATATTGAAAGACAGGGCAGCCCCTTGTCTTTAACGCTGATACCGGATACAAAACCGGGTAAAGCGAGGGCCGAAGGATTTGCAGGCGTAGTGCCTACGCTGGTTCCTCTGCCTGAAGAGTACAGAACTGTGCGCCAGTATGGGCCGTTTAATGCCGCAATCGTTGCCACGCAAAAGACCTGGCAACTGATGAAGCTGACGGTCAATATGCTGGGGAAATTAATAACCGGTGATGTTAAACTGAACAATCTCAGTGGGCCTATCTCCATCGCGCAGGGAGCAGGCGTTTCAGCGGAGTACGGGATCATTTACTTCCTGATGTTTCTGGCGCTTATCAGCGTCAACCTGGGAATAATAAACCTGTTCCCGCTCCCTGTTCTGGACGGTGGACACCTGCTATTTTTAGCGATTGAGAAGCTTAAAGGCGGGCCGGTTTCCGAGCGAGTTCAAGACTTTAGTTATCGCATTGGTTCAATATTGCTGGTGCTGTTAATGGGGCTTGCACTTTTCAATGATTTCTCTCGGTTATAGAGAGTAGGTTAGGAAGAACGCATAACAACGATGGCGATGAAAAAGTTGCTCATAGCGTCGCTGCTCTTCAGCAGCGCCACCGTTTACGGTGCAGACGGGTTCGTAGTGAGAGATATTCATTTCGAAGGCCTGCAGCGAGTCGCTGTTGGTGCGGCCCTCCTTAGTATGCCAGTACGTGTTGGCGATACGGTGACTGATGAAGATATCAGCAACACCATACGTTCGCTGTTCGCTACGGGTAACTTTGAGGACGTGCGTGTTCTGCGCGACGGCGATACGCTGCTGGTTCAGGTAAAAGAACGCCCGACGATCGCCAGCATTACCTTTACCGGCAACAAGTCGGTCAAGGACGATATGCTGAAGCAAAACCTTGAGGCGTCTGGCGTGCGTGTGGGGGAATCTCTCGATCGCACCACGCTGTCCGATATCGAAAAAGGGCTGGAAGATTTCTACTACAGCGTCGGTAAATACAGCGCCAGCGTCAAGGCGGTCGTTACGCCGCTGCCGCGTAATCGCATTGACCTGAAGCTGGTGTTCCAGGAAGGCGTATCGGCGAAAATTCAGCAGATTAACATCGTGGGCAACCACGCTTATAGCACGGAAGAATTGCTTTCCCGCTTCCAACTGCGTGACGAAGTGCCGTGGTGGAACCTGGTGGGCGATCGTAAATATCAAAAGCAGAAACTGGCAGGCGATCTGGAAACCCTGCGCAGCTTCTATCTCGATCGCGGCTATGCTCGCTTTAATATTGACTCCACCCAGGTAAGCCTGACGCCGGATAAGAAAGGGATCTACGTTACTATTAACGTCAATGAAGGCAATCAGTACCGCATTGCCGGCGTTGAAGTGAATGGCAACCTGGCAGGCCACTCAGCCGAAATCGAAAGCCTGACTAAAATTAAGCCAGGCGAGCTGTATAACGGCACCAAAGTGACCCGCATGGAAGACGACATTAAAAAGCTGCTGGGTCGTTATGGTTACGCTTATCCCCGCGTCATGACGCAGCCGGAAATCAACGATCCTGAAAAAACGGTGAAACTGCTCGTAAGCGTTGATTCCGGCAACCGTTACTACGTGCGTAAAATTCGCTTTGTTGGCAACGATGTCTCAAAAGATTCCGTTCTGCGTCGTGAAATGCGCCAGATGGAAGGGGCATGGCTTGGCAGTAATCTGGTTGACCAGGGTAAAGAGCGCCTTAACCGTACCGGCTACTTCGAAACCGTAGACGTTGATACTCAGCGTGTGCCGGGCAGCCCGGATCAGGTTGATATTGTTTATAAAGTTAAAGAGCGCAATACCGGTAGCCTGAACTTTGGCGTGGGGTACGGTACTGAAAGCGGCGTAAGCTTCCAGGCGGGCGTCCAGCAGGATAACTGGCTGGGGACGGGTTACTCCGTTGGCATCAACGGGACGAAAAACTCTTATCAGACCTATACTGAACTGGCGGTCACCAATCCGTACTTTACGGTCGATGGCGTGAGCCTCGGCGGCCGCTTGTTCTATAACGACTTTAAGGCGGATGATGCGGATCTGTCGACCTATACCAACAGGAGCTACGGGCTTGACGGGACGCTGGGCTTCCCGGTCAATGAATATAACTCCCTGCGCGTAGGTCTGGGGTACGTGCATAACGATCTGTCTGATATGCAGCCGCAGATCGCAATGTGGCGCTACCTGGATTCTCAGGGTAATAACCCGAGCAAAACCTCTACAGACAACGATTTCTCCGCAGATGACTTCACGTTCAACTACGGCTGGACGTTTAACAATCTGGATCGCGGCTTCTTCCCGACGAAGGGGAACCGCGTCAACCTGAACGGTAAAGTGACCATACCGGGATCCGACAACGAGTTTTATAAAGTTACTCTGGATACGGCAAGCTATATGCCTATTGATGAAGATCATAAGTGGGTCGTACTGGGCCGTACCCGCTGGGGCTATGGCGATGGTCTGGGCAGCAAAGAAATGCCGTTCTATGAAAACTTCTATGCGGGGGGTTCCAGCACAGTGCGCGGCTTCCAGTCCAATAACATTGGCCCGAAAGCGGCATATTACGGCCCGAACACCAATAACTGTAACACTGCATCTCTGTGTAACTCCAACGATGCTATCGGCGGAAACGCTATGGGCGTTGCCAGCCTTGAGCTGATTACGCCGACGCCATTCATTAGCGATAAATACGCCAATTCGGTGCGTACTTCTTTGTTCGTGGATGCCGGTACAGTCTGGGATACTAACTGGAAAAACACGGCGCAAACCCGTGCTGCCGGTATCCCTGACTACAGCGATCCGAGTAACATTCGCATGTCTGCCGGTATCGCTTTGCAGTGGATGTCGCCATTGGGGCCGTTGGTCTTCTCCTACGCCCAGCCGTTTAAAAAATACGATGGAGACAAAGCGGAGCAGTTCCAGTTTAACATTGGTAAAACCTGGTAATTGCTTTCAACAAGGGAATGTTAAATCAGTGTAGCGACATTTTCGGGCGGAAATTTCCGCCCGATTAAGCTGAAACGTACCTGTAGGTACATATGGCATGGTTAAGGAGTTTATAGTGAAAAAGTGGTTAATTGCTGCGGGCGTAGGCCTGGCTATGGCTACCTCTGCGCAGGCGGCGGATAAAATTGCCGTTGTGAATATGTCTAACCTGTTCCAGCAGGTTGCGCAGAAGAGTGGCGTTTCCAGTACGCTGGAAAATGAATTCAAAAGCCGCGCAGGCGAGCTGCAGCGCTTAGAAGGCGATCTGAAATCCAAAATGCAGCGTCTTCAGCGCGATGGCGCGACCATGAAGGCAAGCGAGCGTAGCAAACTGGAAAAAGACGTCATGTCCCAGCGTGAAGCATTTTCCAGCAAAGCGCAGAAATTTGAACAGGATCGCGCACGCCGTTCTAACGAAGAACGCGGTAAGCTCGTTACCCGTATTCAGAGCGCGGTTAAGAAAGTGGCCGACGATCAGAGCATCGATTTGGTTGTTGACAGCAGCACGGTTGCTTACAACAGCCGCGATGTTAAAGACATCACCGCTGATGTGCTCAAGCAGGTGAAATAATTCATGTCATCCATTCGACTGGCTGACTTAGCCCGCGAGCTGGATGCTGAATTGCACGGTGATGGCGATATTGCCATCACCGGCGTCGCTTCCATGCAGTCTGCCCAGCCGGGGCAGATAACCTTTATGGTTAATCCGCGCTACCGCGAGCAACTGGCAGACTGCCGTGCGTCGGCGGTTGTGATGACTCAGGACGATCTCCCCTGGGCCAGGGGCGCGGCGCTGGTGGTGAAAAACCCCTATCTGACTTATGCGCGTATGGCGCAGATCCTCGATACCACACCTCAGCCGGCGGAAAATATTGCGCCGAGCGCGGTGATTGATCCCAGCGCTAAACTGGGCGCTAACGTCGCCATCGGCGCAAATGCCGTTATTGAATCTGGCGTTGAGCTGGGCGATAACGTCATCATTGGCGCAGGCTGTTTTGTGGGTAAAAACACCCGCATTGGCGCGGAGACTCGCCTGTGGGCGAACGTCAGCGTTTATCACGAAATCACGATTGGAGCGCAGTGCCTTATCCAGTCGGGTACCGTGATCGGCGCAGATGGTTTCGGATATGCTAACGATCGCGGCAACTGGGTGAAAATACCCCAGTTGGGGCGCGTTATTATTGGCGATCGCGTTGAGATTGGCGCCTGCACCACGATTGATCGCGGCGCGCTGGATGATACGCAAATCGGTAACGGCGTTATCATCGACAACCAGTGTCAGATTGCGCATAACGTGGTGATTGGCGACAATACTGCGGTAGCCGGTGGGGTTATCATGGCCGGTAGCCTCAAAATTGGCCGTTACTGCATGATTGGCGGCGCCAGCGTTATTAACGGCCACATGGAAATTTGCGATAAGGTAACCGTAACGGGAATGGGCATGGTAATGCGCCCGATCACGGAACCTGGCGTGTATTCTTCCGGGATCCCGCTGCAAGCGAATAAAGCCTGGCGTAAAACGGCTGCGCTGGTAATGAACATCGATGAGATGAATAAGCGATTGAAAGCGCTTGAGCGTCACATCAGTCAGGACAAAACCAGCAGCGTATAATCGTTTTGACCAGCGATTGTTTCCACGGCCTGTCGGCGATCTTCGGAGCGCGACAGGCCGTATTCGTGTTATATTGCGTTTTATTTTTATATCAGACAGGAAGAGTATTTTGACAACTGACACTCATACTCTGCACATTGAAGAGATTCTTGAGCTTCTGCCGCACCGTTTTCCTTTTCTACTGGTAGATCGCGTGCTGGACTTTGAAGAAGGTCGTTTTTTGCGTGCTGTAAAGAATGTTTCCGTCAATGAACCGTTTTTCCAGGGGCACTTCCCTGGCAAACCGATTTTCCCTGGCGTGTTGATTCTGGAAGCGATGGCGCAGGCTACCGGCATTCTGGCATTCAAAAGCATGGGGAAACTTGAACCGGGTGAACTCTATTACTTTGCGGGGATCGATGAAGCGCGCTTCAAACGTCCGGTTGCGCCGGGCGATCAGATGATTATGGAAGTGACTTTCGAAAAAACCCGCCGTGGCGTAACCCGCTTTAGCGGCGTAGCGACGGTAGACGGTAAAGTTGTCTGTGAAGCGACTATGATGTGTGCCCGTAACCGGGAGGCCTGATACGTGATTGATAAATCCGCCTTTATTCATCCCACCGCTATTGTGGAAGACGGCGCCGTTATTGGCGCCAATGTTCACATTGGCCCTTACTGTCTGGTTGGTCCCGACGTTGAAATAGGCGAAGGAACCGAACTGAAGTCGCATATCGTCGTCAATGGCCATACCCGAATTGGCCGTGATAACCAGATCTATCAGTTTGCTTCAATCGGTGAGGCAAACCAGGACCTGAAATACGCCGGCGAGCCGACACGCGTGGAGATTGGCGATCGTAATCGTATCCGCGAGAGCGTCACTATTCACCGCGGAACGGTACAGGGCGGTGGGGTAACGAAGGTGGGTAGCGATAATCTTCTGATGATCAACGCCCATGTGGCGCATGACTGCCAGGTTGGTAGCCGCTGTATCCTTGCGAACAATGCGACGCTGGCAGGTCACGTCAGCGTTGACGATTTTGCGATTATCGGCGGCATGACCGCAGTACATCAGTTCTGCATCATTGGCGCGCACGTGATGGTGGGCGGTTGCTCTGGCGTAGCGCAGGACGTTCCTCCATACGTCATTGCGCAGGGCAACCACGCAACGCCGTTTGGCGTTAATATTGAAGGGCTTAAGCGTCGCGGCTTTAGTAAAGACGCGCTGCATGCTATCCGTAATGCGTATAAACTGCTCTATCGCAGCGGGAAAACGCTTGACGAAGTAAAGCCAGAGATTGACGCGCTGGCGACGGAGCACGAAGAGGTGAAATTATTCACTGAATTTTTCGCGCGCTCAACCCGTGGCCTGATTCGCTAAATGAAAGCAGGACGACCGCTTACGATTGCGCTCGTTGCCGGAGAAACCTCCGGCGATATTCTTGGCGCCGGGCTGATTCGGGCATTGCGTGAGCAGGCGCCCGGTGCGCGCTTTGTCGGCGTGGCTGGCCCGCTGATGCAGGCGCAGGGCTGTGAGGCCTGGTATGAGATGGAAGAGCTGGCGGTGATGGGGATAGTGGAAGTCCTTGGTCGTCTTCGGCGCCTGCTCCATATCCGTGCGGAACTGACAAAACGCCTCAGCGAGCTGGAGCCTGATGTCTTTGTCGGTATTGATGCGCCGGATTTTAATATCACGCTTGAAGGTAATCTCAAAAAGCGCGGTATCAAAACGATTCATTACGTCAGCCCGTCCGTCTGGGCCTGGCGACAAAAGCGCGTTTTCAAAATCGGGCGGGCCACCAATCTGGTGCTGGCTTTCCTGCCTTTTGAAAAAGCGTTTTATGACCGCTTTAACGTTCCCTGCCGTTTCATCGGCCACACTATGGCCGATGCTATGGCGCTTGAACCCGATAAAAATGCCGCTCGCGATGCGCTGGGTATTGCCCATAACGCGCGCTGCCTTGCGTTACTGCCAGGCAGCCGCGGCGCGGAAGTCGAAATGCTGAGCGCTGATTTCCTGAAAACCGCGCAAATTTTGCGCCAGCGCTGGCCGGCGCTCGAACTGCTGGTGCCGCTGGTGAATGCGAAACGGCGTGAGCAGTTCGAACGCATCAAGGCGCAAGTTGCGCCAGAGCTGAGCATGCGTCTGCTGGATGGCCGCGCGCGCGAGGCGATGATAGCAAGCGATGCGGCGCTTCTCGCCTCGGGCACGGCCGCGCTGGAATGTATGCTGGCGAAATGCCCGATGGTAGTGGGCTATCGCATGAAGCCGTTCACCTTCTGGCTGGCGAAGCGGCTGGTGAAAACCGAGTACGTGTCGTTGCCTAATTTGTTGGCAGGGCGCGAGCTGGTAAAAGAGCTTTTGCAGGAAGAGTGTCAGCCGGATAACCTGGCTGAGGCGCTGACGGCATTACTTGACGGCGGCGTTAAAAGCCTTGAAATTCACGATACTTTTCGCAAGCTGCACGAAAAAATTCGCTGTAAAGCCGATGAACAGGCGGCGGCGGCAGTGCTGGAATTAGCGCAATGAACGAATTTATCTATCCTCATACTCACCTTGTTGCGGGCGTGGATGAAGTTGGACGTGGGCCGTTAGTCGGCGCGGTTGTGACAGCCGCCGTGATCCTCGATCCTGCGCGTCCTGTTGCGGGGCTGGCCGATTCCAAAACGCTCAGCGAAAAGCGCCGCCTGGCGCTTTTCGCTGAAATATGCGATAAAGCGCTGAGCTGGAGCCTGGGGCGCGCTGAACCGCACGAAATCGATGAACTAAATATCCTTCATGCCACTATGCTGGCGATGCAGCGTGCCGTAGCGGGCCTGCATATTACGCCGGAGTATGTGCTGATTGACGGCAACCGCTGCCCGAAGCTTGCCATGCCATGTACGGCGGTTGTTAAGGGGGATAGCCGGGTGGCGGAGATTAGCGCGGCCTCCATCCTTGCAAAGGTTACGCGCGATCGTGAAATGACTGAGCTGGACAGACACTTTCCACAATATGGTTTCGCACAGCACAAGGGCTATCCCACGGCGTTTCATCTGGAAAAGCTGATTGAGCACGGCGCTACCGAGCACCATCGTCGCAGTTTCGGCCCGGTGAAGCGCGCGCTGGGCCTGGTCTCCTGACGGTAAAAATCGGGAAGAAAAATGGCTGAACCACGTTTTATCCACCTGCGGATACACAGCGACTATTCCATGATAGATGGGCTGGCGAAAGTCGGGCCGTTGGTCAAAAAAGCCGCGTCGCTTAGTATGCCCGCGATGGCGATCACCGACTTTACCAACCTCTGCGGTCTGGTAAAGTTTTACGGCGGCGCGCACGCAGCGGGAATAAAGCCGATTATCGGCGCCGACTTCCAGATGCTCAGCGAAGGGCTGGGCGATGAATACTGCCACATCACCGCGTTGGCGATGAACAATGAGGGTTATCAAAACCTTACGCTGTTGATTTCCCGTGCCTACCAGCGCGGCTATGGCGCCGCCGGGCCGTGGATAGACAGACAGTGGCTGGCCGAACTCAACGAGGGCTTAATCCTTCTTTCCGGGGCGCGAAAGGGGGATGTCGGTAAAAGCCTGCTTCGCGGCAATAGCGCGTTGGTCGAGCAGTGCGTGGCGTTTTATCAGCAATACTTCCCCGATCGCTACTATCTGGAGCTGGTTCGCACCGGACGGCCGGATGAAGAAAGCTATCTGCACGCAGCCATTGAGCTGGCCGAACGTCACGGCCTGCCGGTCGTTGCGACAAATGACGTGTGTTTCCTGGCCGCCGATGATTTCGATGCCCATGAAATACGCGTTGCTATCCATGATGGCTTCACGCTTGACGATCCGAAGCGCCCGCGAAACTACTCAGCGCAGCAATATCTGCGCACCGGGGAGGAAATGTGCGAGCTTTTTGCCGATATTCCGGAGGCGCTGGAAAACAGCGTTGAGATCGCAAAACGTTGTAACGTTATCGTGCGTCTGGGGGAATATTTCCTGCCGCAGTTTCCAACCGGTGATATGACCACCGAAGACTTCCTGGTAAAAAAATCCAGAGAAGGGCTGGAAGAGCGCCTCGAATTTCTGTTTGCGGATCCGCAGGAGCGCGCCGAACGCCGCCCGGAGTATGACGAGCGACTGGAGACGGAACTTCAGGTTATCAACCAGATGGGGTTTCCGGGCTACTTCCTGATAGTCATGGAGTTTATCCAGTGGTCGAAGGACAATGGCGTGCCGGTAGGGCCAGGGCGAGGTTCTGGCGCCGGTTCGCTTGTGGCCTATGCGCTGAAGATTACTGACCTCGATCCGCTGGAATTTGACCTGCTGTTTGAACGTTTCCTGAACCCCGAACGCGTCTCGATGCCCGACTTTGACGTTGACTTCTGCATGGAAAAACGTGACCAGGTTATCGAACATGTGGCGGACATGTATGGCCGTGACGCGGTATCGCAAATCATTACTTTTGGCACAATGGCGGCGAAGGCGGTTATCCGTGACGTAGGCCGCGTGCTGGGGCACCCCTATGGCTTCGTCGATCGCATCTCAAAACTGGTGCCGCCCGATCCGGGCATGACGCTTGCGAAGGCATTCGAAGCCGAGCCGCAGTTACCAGAAATTTACGAGGCAGACGAAGAAGTTAAGGCGCTGATTGATATGGCGCGCAAGCTTGAAGGGGTGACGCGCAACGCCGGTAAGCATGCCGGCGGTGTGGTTATCGCGCCCACGAAAATCACCGACTTCGCGCCGCTGTACTGTGACGAAGCAGGCCAGCATCCGGTTACCCAGTTTGATAAGAACGACGTGGAATACGCAGGCCTGGTGAAATTTGATTTCCTTGGCCTGCGTACGCTCACCATCATCAACTGGGCGCTGGAGATGATCAACGCCCGGCGCGAGAAACAGGGCGAGCCGCCGCTGGATATCGCCGCCATTGCGCTCGATGACAAAAAGAGCTTCGACATGCTGCAGCGCTCGGAAACCACGGCGGTATTCCAGCTTGAATCGCGCGGCATGAAAGACCTGATTAAGCGTCTGCAGCCTGACTGCTTTGAAGATATGATAGCCCTGGTGGCGCTGTTTCGCCCGGGTCCCTTGCAGTCCGGGATGGTGGATAACTTTATTGACCGTAAACACGGGCGTGAAGAGATCTCCTATCCCGATATTCAGTGGCAGCACGAAAGCCTCAAACCCGTGCTGGAGCCGACTTACGGCATCATCCTGTATCAGGAACAGGTGATGCAGATTGCCCAGGTACTTTCCGGTTATACGCTCGGCGGCGCGGATATGTTGCGCCGCGCAATGGGTAAAAAGAAACCGGAAGAGATGGCTAAGCAGCGCGGCACGTTTGAAGAAGGCGCGAAGAAAAACGGCATCGACGGCGAACTGGCAATAAAAATCTTTGACCTGGTAGAGAAATTCGCCGGTTACGGGTTTAACAAATCGCACTCGGCGGCTTATGCGCTGGTCTCCTACCAGACGCTATGGCTGAAGGCCCATTACCCGGCGGAGTTCATGGCAGCGGTAATGACTGCCGATATGGATAACACCGATAAGGTGGTAGGGCTGGTGGATGAATGCTGGCGTATGGGGCTGAAAATTTTGCCGCCGGATATCAACTCCGGGCTGTATCACTTCCACGTTAACGATGAGGGTGAAATTGTCTACGGTATCGGCGCGATTAAGGGCGTTGGGGAAGGTCCGATAGAAGCCATTATTGAAGCCCGTAATAACGGCGGCTATTTTCGCGAACTTTTCGATTTGTGCGCGCGCACCGATACGAAGAAAATCAACAAGCGCGTGATGGAAAAACTTATTATGTCCGGCGCGTTCGACAGACTTGGCCCGCACCGCGCCGCGCTGATGAACGCCTTGAGCGACGCGCTCAAGGCCGCCGATCAGCATGCGAAGGCGGAAGCCATAGGCCAGGTTGATATGTTTGGCGTACTGGCTGAAGCGCCGGAGCAGGTTGAACAGTCTTACGCCAACTGCCAGCCGTGGCCGGAACAGGTCGTGCTGGACGGCGAGCGTGAAACGTTAGGGTTATACCTGACCGGACACCCTATCAATCAATACCTTAAAGAAATTGAGCGCTACGTGGGCGGTATGCGCCTGAAAGATATGCACCCGACCGAGCGCGGTAAAGTAACTACCGCTGCCGGGCTGGTGCTGGCCGCGCGCGTGATGGTAACCAAGCGCGGCAACCGCATCGGCATCTGTACGCTGGATGACCGTTCCGGGCGCCTTGAAGTGATGCTGTTTACCGAGGCGCTGGAGAAATACCAGCATTTGCTGGAGAAAGACCGTATTCTGATCGTTAGCGGGCAGGTGAGTTTTGATGACTTCAGCGGGGGCCTGAAAATGATGGCCCGCGAAGTGATGGACATCGACGAAGCTCGCGAAAAGTATGCTCGCGGGCTTGCTATCTCGCTAACGGACAGGCAAATTGATGACCAGCTTTTAAACCGACTCCGTCAATCTCTGGAGCCCCATCGTTCGGGAACCATTCCAGTACATCTCTACTATCAGAGGGCGGATGCGCGAGCGCGTCTGCGCTTTGGCGCAGCCTGGCGCGTATCGCCAAGCGATCGTTTACTAAACGATCTCCGTGGGCTGATCGGTTCAGAGCAGGTGGAGCTGGAGTTTGACTGATTTGCCCTGGCGCGAACCATTAACCTTTAGCCGCGTGGCGTGCCGGGTTTGTAGCAGGTGGAGCCGGAGCTTGACTAAAACAGGAATATTATGAGTCTGAATTTCCTTGATTTCGAACAGCCGATTGCAGAGCTGGAAGCGAAAATCGATTCTCTGACCGCCGTGAGCCGTCAGGATGACAAACTGGATATTAATATCGATGAAGAGGTTCATCGTCTGCGTGAAAAAAGCGTGGAACTGACCCGCAAAATCTTCGCCGATCTTGGCGCATGGCAAATAGCTCAACTGGCGCGCCATCCGCAGCGCCCTTATACCCTTGATTATCTGCGCTTTGCGTTCGATGAGTTTGATGAACTGGCAGGCGATCGCGCCTATGCGGACGACAAAGCGATCGTGGGCGGTATAGCGCGTCTGGACGGCCGCCCTGTGATGGTTATCGGCCATCAGAAAGGGCGTGAAACAAAAGAGAAAATCCGCCGTAACTTCGGTATGCCCGCGCCGGAAGGTTATCGCAAAGCGCTGCGTTTAATGGAGATGGCCGAGCGTTTCAATATGCCCGTCATCACCTTTATCGATACGCCGGGCGCCTATCCCGGCGTGGGGGCGGAAGAACGCGGCCAGTCCGAAGCTATCGCGCGTAACCTGCGTGAAATGTCCGGCCTGAAAATACCGGTGATCTGCACCGTTATTGGCGAAGGCGGATCCGGCGGCGCGCTGGCGATTGGCGTTGGCGATAAAGTGAATATGCTGCAGTACAGCACCTATTCAGTTATCTCTCCTGAAGGCTGCGCGTCTATTTTGTGGAAAAGCGCCGATAAAGCGCCGCTGGCGGCAGAGGCTATGGGCATTATCGCGCCTCGCCTGAAAGAGCTAAAGCTTATCGATACCGTGATTACAGAGCCGCTGGGCGGCGCGCATCGTAATCCGGAAGCGATGGCTGCCGCGCTTAAGGCGCAGTTGCTGGCAGATCTGGCGGATCTTGATGTGTTAAGCACGGACGATCTGCTCAATCGCCGCTATCAGCGCCTGATGAGTTACGGCTACGCCTGATTCCGGGCATCATGCGTCTAAGGGGCCGGTTTTCCGGCCTTTTTCATTCGCAGAGCATTCCGAAAAGGCGAGAAGCGGCTTGTCGAACGGAGCCTGAAACCCGTAACGTCAGAATTGGGATAAAAAGGAGACGCGCATGCTGGGTCTGAAAAACGTACATCACATTGCCATTATTGCCACCGATTATGCGCGCAGTAAGGCATTCTATTGCGATATCCTTGGCTTTACGCTGATGTCAGAGGTGTATCGCGAAGAGCGTGATTCCTGGAAAGGCGATTTGGCGCTCAATGGACAATACACCCTTGAGCTTTTTTCTTTTCCTTTCCCGCCTGCGCGCTTGAGTCACCCTGAAGCCTGCGGTCTACGTCATCTTGCTTTTAGCGTTAACGACCTTGATGCCGCCGTAGCCCATCTGGCGCATCATGGAATACATAGCGAACCCGTCCGGCGCGATCCGCTTACCGATAAGCGCTTTACATTTTTCACCGATCCCGACGGGCTGCCGCTGGAGCTTTATCAGCAGTAAAGCTTGCGTCGCACAGCGCGGCCCGGTAACGTTGCCGGCAACATTCTCTGATATTTATCCCGACTATGACATCTCCTCCGTTGCCCGACTGGCTGGAGCCAGAGCGCCGTCTGCTGGTGGCCTTCAGCGGCGGGCTGGACTCTACTGTTCTGCTGTATCGTCTGGTGCAGCTACGTGAGCGCCATCCCGCGCTGCAACTGCGCGCGGTTCATATACATCATGGCATTAGCCGGTTTGCCGATGCCTGGGTTGAACATTGCCAGGAAATTTGTGATAGCTGGAACGTGCCGCTACAGGTGCGCCGCGTGACGCTGGAAAACAGGGGGCAGGGGCCTGAGGCCCAGGCGCGGGAAGCGCGTTACCGGGCGCTCGCCTCGGCGCTGGCGCCGGATGAAGCGTTGGTGACGGCGCAGCATCTGGACGATCAGTGTGAAACGCTGTTGCTGGCGCTGCGGCGCGGGAGTGGTCCGGCAGGGCTTGCGGCAATGCCGCAGCGGTTAGCATTTGCCCACACCGTGCTGTTGCGCCCGCTGTTGGATACGCCGCGTAGCGAACTTGAGGCCTGGGCCAGGCAACATCGCTTGTGCTGGATTGACGATGACAGCAATGCTGACGATAGCTTCGATCGCAACTTTTTGCGGCTGCATGTGCTGCCGCTTTTGCAGGCGCGCTGGCCGCACTTCGCACGGGCAGCGGCCCGTAGCGCGGCGCTGTGCGGCGAACAGGAGCAACTGTTGGATGAGCTGTTGTCCGATGCTTTGTCCGGGCTGCTGGGCGCTGATAATACGCTGCGTATCGCGCCGCTGGCAGAAATGAGCGAGGCGCGGCGCAATGCGCTGCTGCGTCGCTGGTTTGCGCATCTGAAGGTGGCCATGCCGTCACGGGCGGCGCTGACTCGTCTGTGGGAGGAAGTGGCCTGCGCCCGCGAAGACGCAGCGCCGCAACTGCGCTTTGGCGCTTATGCCGTGCGACGCTATCGTGGGGCGCTGTGGTGGGTAAAAACGCGTATGTCGTTAGACGGCGTTTGCCTTAAGTGGCGCGACAGCCGCCAGCCGCTTGTATTGCCGGAGGGGCTGGGTATGCTGTGTTGGGGCGACAGCGGCATCGCTGTGCGGCCGCCGCGTGCCGACGAGCCGGTTAGCGTGCGCTTCGGCGCGCACGGGCAGATACATATTGTAGGCCGCGAGCGTGGAAGAACGATAAAAAAACTGTGGCAGGAACTGGGGATCCCCCCCTGGCAGCGCGCCGCAACGCCGCTGTTGTTTTATGGCGAGCAGCCTGTCGCCGCGCCCGGCGTGTTCATTACGCAGGAGGGCCAGGCGCAGCCCGGGCAGAGTTGGCTATTAGACTGGAAAAAGGAGCAGGAGCAATGATGAAAAGAGCAGTGCTGGTTATGGGCTTGCTTGCGCTAAGTTTACCAACGCTGGCAAAAGGCGACCCGCAGGCCGGTGAAAGCAAAGCGGCGATGTGTGTCGCCTGTCACGGCGCAGAGGGCGTCTCGTCGGTACCGCTGTACCCTTCCATTGCCGGGCAGAGCGAAGCATACCTTTCCCAGGCGATGCACGCCTATAAAAAGGGTGAGCGCAGCGGTGGTCAGGCTGAGATTATGAAGGCCTATGTTAGCGGTTTATCTGATGAGGATATTGAGAATCTCGCGGCCTATTACGCCAGCAAGGGCAACGCTGCCCATTAAGGCGCAAACAAGGTCGCCGTCGGTTGAGGCCCGCATTATGGACTGACCCCATAAAGTTGGACGGCTCCTGTCAGGCGGCTTGCCGTATCCCAGGTCGCTTTTAACGCGTACAGAATTACCTTACCGTATGGAAAGTTCGCCCGCTAAAATGGCGAACGGCAGTCGCAGGCAAAGGCTGCGCGCCCGGGACGGGAGACAGAATGTTGGGCCGACCGCTTTGCGTTGAGCGTACCGCGAAGCGGCGGAGTCTTTGCGGGGCAGCGGGCTTCAGTGGCCCTACGCAGCCAGCGTTAAGCCCACAACTGCCCGTTATGTGAATTGTCGTGCTATTCGTCGCTAATGATAATGGTGCCAATCCGGGGGTGGCTGAAACTGTTAATCTTATCCAGGCGAACTTCTCGCTGAACGCCGGCATCTTCGATAATCAGATATTCAATATTTTTACGGGTGATAAGATCGCTGGCTTTTGCTTCAAATGCCTCTCCGCTTTTGAGTTCCAGCGTTAACCGCAGATGATGTTGGCAGGCGAGTTCGAGATTGTCATAATCATCGCAATTGATGGGGTGATACATTTCATTCATTGACATAGTCGCTCACCAGTAAATTTGCGGCAGCGCAGGCTGCCTGTTCCCTGACTGATTCTGAAAGCGCTTCGTTAGACGCTATTTCATTCAGAACCTTTAATACGCAGCCGAGCGCATCCGGGATATAACCCAGCTCGCCGCTGGCGATCTCACTGTAACGACGGCGTATTAATTCACAATATTTTTCCATATGCCCTCCTGTCACAGCCCTGACAACAGACTTTTATTCGGGGC
Source organism: Tenebrionibacter intestinalis (assembly GCF_016632365.1). Lineage (GTDB taxonomy): Bacteria > Pseudomonadota > Gammaproteobacteria > Enterobacterales > Enterobacteriaceae > Tenebrionibacter > Tenebrionibacter intestinalis. The sequence continues at coordinate 163,640 of NZ_JAEPBH010000002.1, forward strand.
GCCGGTTTAAGCCTACGAGGGTTAACCGTGTTTAGCAAGGCGGCGCCCTTCCCGGGCTGAGCGGTCGCCAGCCCTCTTATGCGTGGACAATATTCTACACGACGGTGTTTATGCCGGATACAGACTAAATGGCGTGATATACAGAGGCGATGCAGCAACGTTGCCGGCTTTCCGTTACACTAACGCCTGTTTGTTTCGGAGGGGCCTGTGGCATTAAAAGCGACTATCTATAAGGCAGCGGTTAACGTTGCCGATCTTGATCGTAACCGTTTCCTGGACGCCAACCTGACGCTGGCCTGTCATCCATCGGAAACGCAGCAGCGTATGATGTTGCGCCTGCTGGCGTGGATACTTTACGCCGATGAGCGGCTGGTTTTTACGCGTGGGCTGTGTGCGGATGAAGAACCGGATCTATGGCTGCGTAACGATCATATGGGAATTGAGTGGTGGATTGAACTGGGCCTGCCGGAGGAAAAACGGCTGAAAAAAGCGTGTAGCCAGTCTGCGCAGGTAGCGTTGTTTACTTACAACAGCCGGGCAGCGCAGGTCTGGCGGCAGCAGAACCAGGCGCTGCTGGCGAAATTTACTAATCTGACTATCTGGAACATTAACGATGAACAGTTGTCACAGTTGAGCGCGTTGGCAGAGCGCAATATGTCGTTACAGGCAACGTACCAGGATGGCATCCTGTGGCTTTCTGATGCAGAGCGCCATCTGGAACTGCAGTTAGCGGTGTGGCAGAGCGCGTGATTGCCATCTCACATAACGTGGCGATTAGCGAAGAGGAAGTTAGCCTTAACGCCATACGTGCGCAGGGGGCGGGGGGGCAACACGTCAACAAAACCGCGACGGCTATCCACCTGCGGTTTGATATTTGCGCTTCCAGCCTGCCGCAGGCCTGGAAAGCGCGCCTGCTGGCAGCTCGCCATCACCTGATTACGCCGGAAGGTATTGTCGTTATCAAGGCGCAGGAATATCGTAGCCAGGAAATGAACCGTGAGGCGGCGCTGGCACGTCTGGTTACGCTGCTTCGCGAGCTAACGACGGTTGCTAAAAGCCGTAAAGCCACCCGCCCGACGCGAGCCTCAAAAGAGCGCAGGCTGCACGCTAAAGCGCAAAAATCGGTAACCAAGGCGCTGCGCGGCCGGGTCCGGGATTAATTAAGTTAACTGTTTATCTGCAAGGAGCTGTCTGTGAAAAAACTGATGTTATCTGCGATGGCAGCCGCCGTACTGTTTTCTCTGTTTGGCTGCCATAACCGTTCCGGCATGGATGAGCGGTTGGTGCCGCTAAAGCCGATGCAGCAAAGTTATCACGGCGTGCTGCCGTGTGCTGATTGCGAAGGTATTGATGTTTCTCTGTTTCTGGAAAAAGACGGTACCTGGGTGAGCAATATACGTTATATCGGCGGCAAAACGCCGGGCAGCTATGGCAACTATGGCACATGGGCGCGTACCGCAGAAAAACTGGTTCTGACAGATAATAAAGGCATGAAAACGTATCTTCTCGCTCGCAACGAAGCGCTGGAAATACTGGATAACAGTGGTAAACACATTGATTCACCGTTCAACCATACGCTAAAAGCGACGGATATGCCGTTACCGACGACGCCCATCGCGATGAAAGGAATGTATCGCTATATGGCTGATACCGCCACCTTTCAGGATTGTGCGACTGGCCGCACTTTTCTGATGGCAGACAACGCGCAGTTGGAACGCGGCTTTGGCGGTGCGGCTAAACCCGTACTGGTGGTGCTAAAAGCGCATTACATCCATATGGAAAACCCCGATACGGGAGCAGCGTTTAAGGCGCTAAAAGCCGATAGCGACGGGCGCTTTAGCCCCGGCAAAGGCTGCGATGACTAATTTTTACCCGCAGTCCTGGCCGCTGCGTTGCTCAGCGGCCGAGCCGCGCCAGCTTTCTTGCCTTTAAATAAATCCCCTGCTTGAGGTGTCCTACGTAAATCAGCGATTGCTCGGGGGCCAGCGATGCCACATCGCCAACGCGCATATGCATTAGATCAGACGGGCTGACCCAGCTTGATTCCCCATGGGTTAGCGGGCGTCCGGCGCTGGCATAAGCGGCGGTAACAAACTCAGAGCAAAAGTAGCTGTTCTTTGTCTGTCCGTTTACTGTACTGAGCTGCGCGCTGGCCAGCCCCTGTATGCACTGTTGGCGAAAATCGCGTGAGAAAGGGTTTAGCGAGCAAAGCTGTTTTGTCAGCATAAACGGCACCATCTCAGCAATGCCGCCATAGTTATAGCGGCTGCCGTTTTTACTATGGGCGAAGCGCGTAATGGACTGCGCCTGCTCCGGGGTAAGGTCCGCCAGCCGTAGAGCAAAAAGCTTATCGCTATGGCGAAGCACATCGTCGAGCGTTACGATCTGTACGCCATCGCCAACCGCTTCTGCGACCTGCCCATCTCCAATGTAAACCGCGACATGGCTGACTGACGAGGTGCTGAACAGCCGGATGCCCAGCGAAGTTAGCCCGAGCGAAGAAGAAAACAGCAAATCGCCGGCAAGCAACTGCTCAGGCGCGATATCGCGCAGCGTATTGCCGGGCGCTGAACTTTGGCGCTGTAGGCTGAGCGTTAGCTTTTGTGTTTCAGGAGAAGGGCCGATATCCATAGTACAGCCGACCAGAACGGGCAGGAATGCCAGAGAGAATCTGAATGCCATAAGACACGCCTTTGTCTCAGATAAAGCAACGCCCCGTGAGAAACGGGGCGCCGTAACGTTTTACTTTTTAATTTTCGCTAACAGGTAATCAACGATATCGCCGGTTTTGATCAACTGTTTTTCACCTTCGCGACGGTGCTTATATTCAATATCATCGTTATCAAGGTTGCGATCGCCCAGCACGATAGTGTGAGGGATACCAATCAGCTCCATATCCGCAAACATTACGCCCGGTCGTTCTTTGCGATCGTCCAGCAGCACGTCGATGCCGTGGGCGCGCAGTTCGCTGTACAACTGTTCCGCCAGATCCTTCACGCGGAAGGATTTATGCATATTCATTGGCAGTATCGCCACCTGAAAAGGCGCGATAGCGTCCGGCCAGATGATACCACGTTCGTCGTGATGCTGTTCGATAGCGGCGGCGACGACGCGAGTAACGCCAATGCCGTAGCAGCCCATCTTCAACGTGACGTTGCGGCCATCCTCGCCCTGCACCGACGCCTTCATCGCTTCAGAGTATTTGGTGCCGAGCTGGAAAATATGGCCCACTTCGATACCGCGTCGAATCATAAGCGTGCCTTTACCGTCCGGGCTGGCATCGCCTACTACGACGTTGCGAATATCCGCCACCTGCGGCAGCGCGACGTCGCGTTCCCAATTGATACCGAAGAAATGTTTGCCGTCGATATTAGCGCCAGCGCTAAAATCGCTCATGACCGCCACGCTGCGGTCAATGACCATTGGCACAGGTAGGTTAACAGGGCCAAGGGATCCCGGGCCGGCATTGATCACAGCGCGGATTTCAGCCTCGGTTGCAAAGGTGAGCGGGCTGGCGACCTGGGCCAGCTTTTCAGCCTTTACCTCGTTGAGTTCATGATCGCCGCGCACCAGCAGAGCAACCAGTGGGGTTTCGCAGCCTTCTTCCGCTTTCACCAGCAGGGTTTTCACGGTTTTTTCAACAGGCAGATTGTGTTGCTCAACCAGCTCGGCAATGGTTTTAGCATTCGGCGTATCGACCAGCGTCATCGCCTGCGTCGCAGGGGCGCGCGGCGTTGACGGCGCGACGGCTTCGGCCAGCTCGATATTGGCTGCGTAATCGGATTGAGTAGAGAAGATAATATCGTCTTCGCCGCTCTGCGCCAGCACCTGGAATTCATGCGAGGCGCTGCCGCCGATGGAGCCTGTGTCGGCCTGCACGGCACGGAAGTCCAGCCCGATGCGGGTAAAAATCTGGCTATAGGCCCCGTACATCCTGTCATAAGTTTCCTGCAAGGATGCCTGAGACGTATGGAAAGAATAAGCATCCTTCATGATGAATTCGCGTGAGCGCATTACGCCGAAGCGCGGGCGTACTTCATCGCGGAATTTTGTCTGAATCTGGAAAAAGTTTAGCGGTAGCTGTTTATAAGAACTCAGCTCATTGCGAATCAGATCGGTGATGACTTCTTCATGCGTAGGGCCAAGCACGAACGGGCGTTCGCCGCGGTCAACAAACCGCAGCAGTTCCGGGCCATACTGCTCCCAGCGCCCGCTTTCCTGCCACAGATCGGCTGGCTGTACAACTGGCATGGATACCTCAATGGCCCCGGCGTTATTCATTTCTTCACGCACGATATTTTCGACTTTTTTCAGGACGCGCAGGCCGGTCGGCAGCCAGGTATATAACCCGGAGGCCAGCTTGCGAATCATCCCGGCGCGCAGCATCAACTGGTGGCTGATGACTTCGGCGTCGGCGGGCGTCTCCTTGAGTGTGGAGAGCATGTATTGGCTAGTACGCATGTTTTAAGGTTCCATATGAACAGTCTGAGACAGGCTCAGAGCAAGCCTGGTACAAAAATTAAATCTTCATTTTTCGGCAATGGTAACGCTGGCGACCCGGACGGCATTACCGGCGGGTTTCCCGCCGCGCAAATGAACTGTGACGTAGTTTACCAGCGTGGCGAAGTTGCCAAAAGCGAACATATGGAAATTAACGCGGCTGCAGCGCAAAGACCTCGAAGCCTTGCTCGTTAACGCGCCAGCGCACGTTAAAATCCATTAGCCAGACGGCATAATCCCGGCCTTTATTTTCGCCCTTGCGATAGGCAGGACGCGGATCCTGAGACAGCACTTCAATAATGAAGGTTTTCAGGCTGGGGTAACGCGTCGCCAGAGCGCTGAGCTGTTGTTCGGCGTCGGGGGTAAAACTGACATGTATTGCCGCTTCGGGCGCTTGCTGCGCATAGCCGGCGCGCGCATCCGGCAGCGCTTCGGCAAACGGCAAATAGGGTTTAATGTCAATAACCGGCGTGCCGTCCACCAGATCCAGACTACCCAGCTGTAATATGATGCGATCCTTACGGTATTCAATACCTTTTAGCTCAACCAGCGACATACCGACTGGATTAGGGCGGAACGTGGAGCGGGTGGCGAAAACACCCATGCGCGTGTTGCCCCCGAGACGGGGCGGGCGCACAGTGGGGCTTGCGCCTTTATCCATTGTTTGGTGAAAAATAAACAGGATCCAGAGGTGGCTAAAGCCTTCAAGACCGCGTACAGCATCTGGCTGATGCCAGGGGGAAAGCAGATGAAGCTCGCCGCCGCCGCTTTTTACCAGCCCTGGCTGGCGCGGTACGGCAAACTTCTCTTTATACGGTGAATGAATAACGCCGATTTGTTCGAAACGGTATTTGGTCATTGCGCAGTAACTTTTAGCGCAGAGCCCACGCATACGGCCTGGCGATAACAGCCCGGCGCGCCGGTGATAATTTCGCAGCTATGTTGTAGCACGGCGTTCGCTTTCATTTTTGATGCGTTAATCTGCATTCGTTTACGTGCGGTTGCGATGTTAGGCGGCGAGTCCTGGCTGCTGCTCTGACAGGCTTCGCCCGTGACTTCCCCTAAATCGCGAAACGGTTTTCCCACTAATGCTTCAGCTTTGGTATAAATTTTTACCGGTGCGGGGCGCGGCGCTTTCGGGCGAACAGGCTCTGGCTTAACGGGGGGCGCGGTGCTTTCAACAGGTTCCACGGGAGATCTGTTTAGCAGTGTACATCCGCTTAGCGTGAGTGCTAATAGACAGATCGGTAAAGCACGCATAATTTTTCCTCAATGAATAATCAAACGGCGTTTATTGAATCAATCTATGGCCTAAATAACAAGACGGGCAGCGGCCCGTCCTGAATTTTTTGTGTAAAAAGTGTGAAAACCCCGTTACCACCCCCTGACGGCGCCGCCGTTGAAGATTTTATCGGCCGCATTCGCCACGTCGTCAGATTGATAGGCCTGTACAAATTTCTTCACGTTTTCCGCATCCTTGTCGTCTTCGCGCGCAACGATAAGATTAACGTACGGCGAATTTTTATCTTCAACAAAGATGCCGTCTTTCGCTGGCGTCAGGTTGATTTGGCTTGCGTAAGTGGTGTTGATCACGGCCAGCGCGATTTGCGCGTCGTCCAGAGAGCGCGGTAGCTGTGGCGCTTCCAGCTCAACCAGCTTCAGGTTTTTGGGGTTTTCGGTCACATCCAGCACGGTTGGCAACAGGCCAATGCCGTCTTTTAATTTAATCAGCCCTACATGCTGTAATAACAGCAAAGAGCGACCAAGGTTGGTCGGATCGTTGGGAATAGCGACCTGAGAGCCTGGCTGGAGTTCGTCCAGCGATTTAATTTTTTTGGAATAGCCGGCAATAGGGTAGACAAACGTGTTGCCGACCGGCACCAGTTTATATCCACGATCTTTAATTTGCTGATCCAGATAGGGTTTATGCTGGAAGGCGTTAACATCGATATCGCCTTTGCTCAGCGCTTCGTTTGGCAGCACATAATCGTTAAACGTCACCAGTTCAACATCCAGACCATATTTCTCTTTTGCCACTTTCTGCGCTACTTCCGCAACCTGCTGCTCTGCGCCAACGATAACGCCGACTTTGATATGGTTTGGATCTTTTTCTTCCTGCCCGCAGCCTGCCAGCGCCAGGGAGCCAAGCAGCGCGCCGATTGCCGCAACAGTTTTAAACTTAATAGCCATAACCCTTCCTTCTGTATGAGTCGAATACGAAATCCTCACGCTGCGTTAGTTGCCGCGCGCGGTGCGCGCGGCCCGAAACGGTGAGGAAAGTGGTGTTATTTACGCGTAACGGCCCGAACGATGCTGTCACCGCAGAACTGAATCAGATAGACCAGCACAACCAGCAGCACCAGTACTGTGTTCATGACTGTCGCGTTGTAGCCGATATATCCGTACTGATAGCCAATCTGCCCCAAACCGCCAGCGCCTACGGCGCCGCCCATAGCAGAATAGCCTACAAGCGTGATAAGCGTAATGGTTGCGGCATTTACAAGCCCCGGCAGCGCTTCCGGCAGCAGCACCTTGCGAATAATTTGCAGCGGTGTGGCGCCCATCGCGCGGGATGCTTCAATCAGACCTGATGGAATTTCCAGCAGCGCGTTTTCCACCATGCGTGCGATAAACGGCGCGGCGCCGACGGTCAGCGGGACAATCGCCGCCTGTAGCCCGATAGAGGTGCCGACAATGGCGCGCGTGAAGGGAATCATCCATACCAGCAAAATAATGAAGGGGATGGAGCGAAAAATATTGACCAGCGCTGACGTCAGGCGATAAAACGCCACGTTTTGTACGATCTGCCCTGGACGAGTGATATAGAGTAATACGCCAACCGGCAGGCCAATCACAAATCCAAAAAAGCCGGAGACAAAGGTCATTGCCAGCGTTTCCCAGATGCCGCGAACCAGTAACCACATCATTGCCTCAGACATAACCCAGCACCTCTACTTTTACGTGATGCTGCTGCAGGTATGCGATGGCAGCCTGTGTATTTTCTTTATCGCCGTGTACTTCTGCCAGCATAATGCCGAATTTAACGCCGCCGGCGTAATCCATCTGCGCGCTAATGATGTTGTTGTTAACATTAAAGCGGCGCGCGGTTTCCGACAGCAATGGCGCATCCACCGACTGGCCGGTGAACTCCAGACGCATTAATGGCACCGAGTCTGTCCTGGGGTCAGGGCTTAGCCGCCTGGCGTAGTCTTCCGGAATATCCAGATGCAGCGTTGACTGAATAAACTGCTGCGCCAGCGGCGTTTTTGGATGAGAGAACACTTCGCTGACGGTGTCCTGCTCAATGAGCTCGCCGTTGCTGATTACCGCTACGCAATCGCAGATGCGTTTTACAACGTCCATTTCATGAGTAATGAGCAAAATTGTCAGGCCAAGCCGGCGGTTAATGTCTTTGAGCAGCTCCAGAATGGCGCGCGTGGTCGCCGGATCCAGCGCGCTGGTCGCTTCATCGCATAGCAAAACTTTGGGGCTACTGGCCAGCGCGCGGGCGATAGCGACGCGCTGCTTCTGCCCTCCCGACAGGTTGGCAGGGTAGGCGTCATGTTTATCTGACAGGCCGACAAGTTCGAGTAGCTCGCTAACGCGGCGTTTGATTTCAGCGCGCGGCGTATTGTCAAGCTCCAGCGGCAGCGCCACGTTGCCGAAAACGGTACGCGATGAAAGTAAATTAAAATGCTGGAATATCATGCCTATCTGGCGGCGGGCTTTGGTTAGCTGTGCTTCACTCAGGGTAGTCAGATCCAGGCCATCGACAAGCACGCTGCCCTGCGTTGGGCGCTCCAGCAGGTTAACGCAGCGGATAAGCGTGCTTTTACCTGCGCCGGAGGCGCCAATAACGCCATAAATCTGCCCGGCAGGAACGTGCAGGCTGACGTTGTTCAATGCCTGGATCGTGCGATTGCCCTGCTGGAACACCTTAGTGATTCTGGAAAGTTTAATCATCAGATTATTTTTATCTTATAAAGAGTTAGCCGTGGCATGGTGTTGTGCCGCGTATAGCATGTTCGTAATGGAAATGGATGTTAAGGCATCCAGACGTCTAAATCAATCAGAGTGTGATAGCCACGTTCGGCTATCAGGGCTATGATGTGCGCCAGTCAGTCTATGCCAAACAGGAGCTACCGGTGGCTAAACGTGTCCCCGCCATTTTTCTCGATCGTGACGGCACGATAAATATCGATCACGGCTATGTCCACGAGATCGACAGGTTTGAATTTATTGATGGGGTTATCGATGCCCTTCGTGAGCTAAAAGCGATGGGGTTTGCGCTGGTGCTGGTGACAAACCAGTCCGGCATTGCGCGCGGTATTTTTAGCGAAGCGCAGTTTGAACAACTTACCGAGTGGATGGACTGGTCGCTGGCGGACCGCGGGGTGGATCTCGACGGTATTTATTATTGTCCGCATCACCCTGAAGCCTTACTGGATGCCTGTCGCCAGCAGTGCGACTGCCGTAAACCGCAGCCGGGTATGTTGAATGCCGCGCGCGACTTTCTGCATATCGATATGGAGGCTTCTTATATGGTAGGCGATAAGCTGGAAGATATGCAGGCGGCAACAGCCGCAGGCGTGGGCACCAAAGTGCTGGTGCGTACCGGTAAACCGGTGACGTCGGCAGGCGAGGCGGCGGCAGATTGGGTTATCGACAGCCTTGCAACGCTGCCTGAAATGATTAAAAAGCGGTAATTATCGTCTTCGTGCGTGAAAAATGAGCGGTTGAAAAACTTTTTAAATTTTGCGCTTGCTATCCGCTCTGCGCGCCCTATAATGCGCCTCCATCGACACGGCAGCAGGCAAAATCAGCCGCCGGGTTGGCAGA
>NZ_JAEPBH010000020.1 GCF_016632365.1 Tenebrionibacter intestinalis
TGCTGGTTTATTAGCGCTGAGTTTGTGGGGATCCCTCAGAGCCCATGCGGGTTTTCTTCAGCGTGCCGCCCGCCTCAGGCCCGGCTCCAATCAAGGCGCATTTTATCAAATGGGGCTGCCGGAGTAGGATGGTTGCCTGCCCAATAGCGATCGCCGATTATTAACAGCGTTTTGCTCAGTTCGCCTACATCAATACGCATCGGGCAGTGGGTTTTATCGTCCTGGTGACGCGTGTACGCATAGCCTGTTGCCAGATATTCGGCGCAGGATTTAGGGATGGATAAATCCACGACGCCGCCGTTGGTCCGTAGCTCTTTTTCGGCAAGCCGCCAAAGTTCCATCTCCGGGCGTAACCTGGGCTTCTCGCTCATGTCCGCCAGCGCCATCAGCGCTACGCCCAGTTGGTTCTGGCGCGCCAGCCGAAAAGGCGGTTCAATACGCTCAGGCGTAAAGGCTTAATATTTTTCATGGCGTTCCTTTGCCGTTATGGCGTGATAAACCAGGTGCCGGGATGTGCAATGGTGATGCTCTGGCTGCGTGTCGCGCCATCTTTTTGCACGGCAAACGTATACTGGCCGGCCTTCAGGCGTAGCTTAAGAACATTGTCCGAGCCGGGCGCGCGTTCGTAGGGGCTGGCGTTAATAAGCAGCCTGCTTGCTTCGCTAAGGCGCAGATAAACCAGAGCGGTCGCCTCGCCGCCGCTAAGCGCCGGGGCGGCGACAGGGGGGACGTCTGATGAATTCAGCATATTTTTAAGCAGCATCCCGCCCAGTGTGAGACCCGCTATGGCGCAAACGGCAATCATCGCTGGCAGGCGATAGCGTGCTATCCTGGCCGCTATCCGCGCTGGCTTTTCGCGCGCGGCCGTGAGCGGTGCGGTAGGGCGCGGGGTCTGCTCCGGCGCTTTTGCCAGCGGTTCCACTTCTTTTACCGGCAGCGTCAGCAGTTCGGCGAACGCATCCACGGAACGAGGCCGGTCTTCCGGCCGTAGCGCCAGCGCGCGATCTATGGCCTGTAACAGCGCCGGCGAGTAGCCTTCCGGGCGCAGTTTATTTAACGGAACATAGTTATCCTCTATGCTGCGTATGACGCTAACCGGCGGCGTTGCGCCGGTTATCAGGGTATACAGCACCGCGCCCAGCGCGTAGATGTCGGTCCAGGGGCCTTGCTCATTATCATTGTCGTCGGTGTATTGCTCAATTGGCGCGTAGCCGGGGCGCAGCATGGTTTCGGTTTCATCGGCGATATTGCTGATGATGCGGCGCGCAGAACCGAAATCCAGCAGTATCGGCAGGCCGTTTTCCTGAATCTGAATGTTATCCAGCGAAATATCGCGGTGCAGGTAGCCGCCGTTGTGCAGGGTTTTGATAGCGCCCAACAGTAACGGCAGCATCTGGCGAATCCAGCTTTCGTCAAACTTGTCCGGATAATGTTGCTTCAGGCGGGACAGCGTCATACCGCTGTAAAACGCTGTAGCCATATACGCTGTGTCGTTTTCCACCCAAAAGCGCAGTACGTGCAGCAGGTTAGGATGATTAAACTGCGCCAGCAGGCGCGCTTCCTGAATAAAACTGTTTAGCCCGGCAATAAATGCCTTACTACAGCGCTGGCTGCGCAACACCAGGGCGTTGTTATCGCCGCGCAGCGCCAGTGATACAGGCATGAACTCTTTAATAGCGACATTACGCTCCAGTTGACTATCCCAGGCGCGGTATACAATGCCGAAGTCGCCGCCGCCGATAACTTCCTTGATTTCAAGTTCATTGAAGCGATATCCCAGCGGCAAAGCGTTGGGTACGTCCTGATTTTGCGTCCGGTGGGTCATGTTAGCTACTCTCTGGCGTTAAGGTTATGCGGTAAACAGACACTGAAAGGCGTCCTGTTCAAATGTGATAGGCAGATGGCGGTATTTTTCATCGCGCGTTCCGGCGCTCAGCAACTGGCGGCTCATTTGCGGCAAAAGCGTGTTTGTCAAAATGGCATCAACCATACGCCCGCCGGACTCCACTTCGGTGCAGCGCGCTACAATCTGCGCCGTCACGCTGTCGTCAATGCTGGCGGCGATAGTACGAAGCTGGCCGCGCGCCAGCGCCAACCAACTTTTTAGCTGCGTCAGCGCGCGCGACCAGTCGCCGCTCAGGCATAAAAGCTGGGCCAGCGCTGTGCGAAGATCGGCGTTGGTCGGATGAGCGGTAATGTCGTTTTCCAGACGTATCCTTGCCTGTTTAAGTGAAGCGTCGCCCGGCAGTTGGTTTAGTGTTCTCATTACAATTTCCCTATTCCCGCGTTTTCCACGCGTTGGCAGCCGGATCGCGCAACTGCGGCTGTAGCGTCTCGATAAGCAAAAGACGTTGGCGCACGCCAGCGGGTAGCCAGGCAGTCCAGTAATCGCGCGCGCGTTTTAGTTGTTCGTTCATTAGTTTTACGTTTTGCGCGGTTTTCGCCGGCATTTCCACGGCAATGGTTCCCTGCGCCTGCCAGCCGTTCAGGGCCGGAATATAGGGTAAGATCATCCAACTTTGCAGGTTTTGGCGGCTGGCGAGCACCAGGCGTTCGTTGTTGGCGGAGACGATGGACAGATCGTCGAGGTTGCCGTTATCCGCCAACCCCAGCAGAGTAAAGCCGTTAATGAAGGTAGCCGGCAGCGTTTTCTGCTCGCCGTTGTCGCTTTGTAATACGATGTTGCGGCGCCCGTGCAGCCAGCGGCGGGTTTCACAGTCACCATCGTTGCCATCAGGGATAAACCAGCCTGAGATCATATTGCTGTCCTGCCAGTACACGCGCAGGATGCAGCCATCCTGCAGGCGAAACTCCTGCCAGGGGCGATTATCGGCAAGGGGAGAGACGGCCTGAGAAACGGGCGCCGCCGACGGAGCAGCCGGCGCGTTTGCGGGCTGGGGGGCGTAGGCCTGCTCCTGTAACTGCACGTTTCGCCAGCCGTTGCTGGCGCTGGCGCTGCCTGTCGCAAGACTTATGCCGCGGTTATCGGTAAGCCGCCAGGTGAGCGTGTCGAGCTTGCTGCATTGGCTGCGCAAAAGCGAGCCCAGACGAGGCATGAAGGTGTTGAGTACTTTCGGGTTTTTATTCTCTTTTGCGACGATACGCAGCGTCACATCTGTTGTGCACCAGCTTTTAACGGAACTGTCTTTGATGTCATCTATCCAGACGTCCAGCTTTTGGGAGGGCGATTGCACAATACGGTAGTTTTCTGCCGCTGCGCTGAGGCTGTTTGTGGCCATTAATAACGCAAAACCTGAGAGCCAGTATTTCATAACGATCCTTGATTAATCACGTGAAGAGAGAAACTGCACGGCATCTGCCGGAGCATGCAGTAGCGTGGTGTCCTGGGGCGACCCCATCCAGACGGCCAGGGCGCTGTAGTTGTCCTGTTTGTTCTGACTGACGTCGTTATTTTTAATAAGCGCCTGTTGCATTAGCGTCAGCCACTCCTGCGGCGTGGTGACAAGGTGCAGCGACTGCTGCGTTTCAGGTTGTTGACAAAGAAGGAAAAAACGGGGTTTTTCCTTCTTTGTAGTAAGCAGGCGATAATCAATGCATTGATTTTCCATGTTTTTTATTGCATTTCATCCATCCTGACAGCGACAGGCTGGGGTTTGTCAGGAGGCTCAGATGCAGTGCGCTTCGCTGAGGCCGTGCCAGAAGCCGTCGGTACACAATAAAAAGGCCTCGCCGTCTTTAACAGGTTTGAGATAGCTGTAACTGGCCTCACGGCTGTTGTCGCTCATCCCTAAGGCAAAATAGAGCAGGTTGCTGTTAATGCCGTCTGTATCGTGACCGGCGTTTTTCATTTGTTGCACCAGGCTGTGAGCGGTGGTGACGTGACGCAGCCAGCCGCGACGAAACAGATACAGGCGGCTGTCGCCTGCATGAGCGCAGTACGCCAACGGGTCATCCCTGTCGATAAACAGGCTAACCAGCGTTGTGCCCATGCGGGCGTAAACTGGCGAGGCTTTTTGCCCGGCGCGGATCGCCTGATTGGCCTTGTTAACTTCCTGGCGCACGTGACGCAAATTCAGATGGCTTTCTGCTTCGAAGTGGGAAACGATGCTTGCGCAGGCAATTTTTGCGGCAACTTCGCCGCCGGGAGCGCCCGCGATACCGTCGCAAACTACAAAACAGGCGGCACGGGAGCCAGGGATTTCACTCAGGTGATCCTGATTGCAGGCGCGCGCGCTCAGCGATGCTGTAGTGATATTCATGCTTTATCCGCTCCGCTTTGTGAACCTTTGTACTGATTAACTTCCATGTCGTAAGCGTGCAGAAAGGCCTCGCCGAATAGCGTATGGAAACCATCTTCCATTTCGCCTGCGGTCTGGGCGTAATGGCGGGTGAAATGTTCTCAGAGCGCGGCCTTACGGCTATTGAGCAACGACAGACGGGATAGTGCGCCGTGCTGTTTTGCCTGCGCTTCACGTTGCTCAGGGTTTAAGGATTGCAGCATGGCGGCAATAATGGCGCGAATGGCTGCGATCATGCCGAGCTGGCGCGCCTGTAAATCAATGCTGCGAGGTCAGGAAAAATTCACCGCTAATAACAATAAAGTGTACCAGCGACGATAATGCACCTCGATATTGAGAACGCATGTTGTGCCCGCCAGGGGAATTTGTAATTAATCGATAATCCAGGTGTTTTCGTTGGCCTTTTTACAAGCCTTGCTGTTGTCACCTAGCGTTACGCAAATATTTTTAACGGCCTTTTTGTTTTTACTGCTTTTGCGTATGCGGCGCGAATCTTTGCGTACGGTATCGGCATAAAGAGAACTTTTGACGACGGCGCGTAAAGGCACGTAGCCTATCAGTTCCTGTTGGCCTTTATCCGCAAGCGCTATCCAGAAGTGCTCTACCTGGCCCAGCGCGACATAGGTTTCGCCGTTTTCCAGCGTGCGGACGATTTTACCGCCGAAATCCGGCTCGCTCATTAGTGATGCCGCATAGAGAGCGCGGTAGTCTTCATTTATAGGCGTAAAAGTTTGCGGCGGCGTAATGGCATAGCGATGCGTCAGCGTTACGCCATCCACCAGGCTTGTGACCAGCGTGTCATCGGTCAAAGGTTTTGTTTTTTGACATCCAGCCAGCGAAAAAATAAGCAGCAAGGTGATAAAAAGCGGTTGAATATTCTTTATGGCGTTTTCCATTTCAATTAGCCTTCCTGAGGGTTTGATACTTTTACAACCTTTTTCTCTGTGCGAAAAACTCAATGAGAAAAGTTTGTGAAATTTTCTTAAGGGCATAGCTACCGCAAGAGCTTTACAGGCAAGCCCTGGTTGGTAAGTAAATGAATTAATCGCATACGTCAAGCGCAGGATGCGATAGTTGGAGAATAATATCAATAGTTATAATAATGAAACTAATAACGCCTGGCGGTATAAGAGAAGCGCGTATTGACCGCTGTTAGTTTTTTACCTGGCATAAGGGCGTTTTAATTTAAAACTACTGTTAGTGCCGATTATTTGCTGAATAAGAAGTGGTTTAATTTAACGTTGCCCGAAAAACCAGTAAGGCGATTAACCCAGGCCAGGGAGGAAATATTATTTATATCTAAATTATATATTTTGATCCAGATTAACTGATTAAGGTATTCTCCAGGCTTTTTTATTCTTTTTATAGCAAAAATTCTATCAATCTCGCGAAGACGCGGGAAAAATACAGCCGGTTTGCCGTTTTGATTTGCGCCTGGCGGCAGGGTGTATGCTGGATGAATAGTGTGTTAAATACCGCAAGCGTTCACCGGCAGGGCGGCGAGGCGCCGGTGAACGTGCGGCATTATCGATGGCGGTTTATCTCCCGCAGGTTAGCCGTAGCGCTAAGATTTACTGCGTGCTTTTTTGATGGGCTTTACGCTGATAACGTTGCTAATAACCCAGCCGTCAGTCAGACGGGTAGTCAGATTGTCGCCTGTTTTTATCTGCTTTGTTTGCTTGAGTACCTGCCCGTTGGGCGCAGAGGTCACACTGTAGCCGCGCGCAAGCGTCGCCAGTGGGCTGACGGCTTCAAGATGGGCGAGAGCGCTGGCGAAACGTTCGCGTGCGGCGCTAAGACGCTGGCTAGTCAACCGGGAAAGATGATATTCAAGCTGTTGCAGGCGAGCGTTGGCGTGGTGAATGCGCGCGTAAGGCTGCTGCTGATCGAGCCTGCGGATCTGGCGCTGCAGGCGATTGAGCGCCTGGCGTCGCGCATTTTCCTGCGCGGCATTCAGGCGCTGGCGTAGCTGAAACAGGGTATTTTGCTGGCGCGCCAGCCGCAGATGCGGATGCTGCTGCTGCAGACGGTGATGCAGCCGGATAAAGCGCTGGCTTCGCCCTGAAAGATAATAGTCCATCGCCATTTCCAGCCGCTGCTGCTGGCTGTGCAACTGGCGCAGCAGTTCAATTTGATTGCGGCTGACGATTTCAGCCGCTGCCGAAGGCGTGGGCGCGCGCAGGTCGGCGACAAAATCGGCGATAGTGATGTCAGTTTCATGACCTACGGCGCTGACAACAGGAATTCGGCTGGTAAAGATAGCGCGCGCTACCCGTTCATCGTTAAAACTCCACAAATCTTCCAGCGAACCGCCGCCGCGTCCAACAATCAGTACGTCGCATTCGTTGCGCAGGTTTGCCAGCTCAATAGCGCGCACAAGTTGCGCCGGCGCCTCGATGCCCTGTACTGCGCTCGGGTAGACGACCACCGGCAGCGACGGATCGCGCCGCTGCAATACGTGCAGGATATCGTGCAGCGCCGCGCCGGTTTTTGAGGTAATTACGCCAATCTGGCGGGCCGGCGCAGGCAGCGGCTGTTTGTGCGCCGCGTCAAACAAGCCTTCGGCGGCCAGCCGGCGCTTCAGTTGTTCAAACTGCTGTTGAAGGAGGCCTTCGCCTGCCGGCTGCATCGTTTCGACAATAATCTGATAATCGCCGCGTGGTTCGTAGAGCGTGACGCTGGCGCGCGCCAGTACCTGCTGGCCATGTTCAGGGTGAAATGTAACGCGCCGGTTAGCGTTGCGAAACATGGCCGCGCGTACCTGGGCGGTATCGTCTTTGAGCGTAAAATACCAGTGGCCGGAAGCCGGGCGGGAAAAATTGGAGATTTCACCGCTGATCCACACCGTACCTATCTCGTTTTCAAGAAGCTGACGTACCGACTGATTAAGGCGGCTGACGGTAAAAATGGCGGCAGACAGTGAAGAAGACATGTGAGCTGGATCAAAATCCCAATCAGCAGGTTATTCGCCTGATACTACCGCTGTGGCGAGTAAAGGCAAGTTTTTTGATAAAAGATGTAGAAGCAACCGATTTCCCCCTGTATAATGCCGCGGCAATATTTTATCCATTCCATCACCCCTCAGGTTGAGATATTGCCCATGCTACGTATTGCTAAAGAAGCACTGACGTTTGATGACGTTTTGCTCGTTCCCGCACATTCCACCGTTCTGCCTAACACCGCCGATCTCAGCACGCAACTGACAAAAACGATTCGCCTGAATATTCCTATGCTTTCTGCTGCAATGGATACGGTGACGGAATCCCGACTGGCCATTGCGCTGGCGCAGGAAGGCGGCATCGGCTTTATCCATAAAAATATGTCGATTGAGCGCCAGGCGGAAGAAGTGCGCCGCGTTAAAAAACATGAAAGCGGCGTGGTGACCGATCCGCAAACCGTTCTGCCTTCCACAACGCTGCAGGAAGTGCGGGAACTGACCGAGCGTAACGGGTTTGCGGGATATCCGGTAGTGAATGCTCAGCATGAGCTGGTGGGCATTATTACCGGGCGCGACGTGCGTTTTGTAACCGACCTGAGCCAGCCGGTAAGCGCCTACATGACGCCGAAGGAGCGCCTGGTTACCGTACATGAAAATGAAGCCCGCGACGTTGTATTATCCCGTATGCATGAAAAGCGTGTAGAAAAAGCGCTGGTTGTTGATGAAGGCTTTCACCTGCGCGGCATGATCACGGTTAAAGATTTCCAGAAGGCGGAGCGTAAGCCAAACGCTTGTAAAGACGAACATGGCCGCCTGCGCGTGGGGGCTGCGGTTGGCGCGGGCGCCGGTAATGAAGAGCGTATTGACGCGCTGGTTGCCGCAGGCGTTGACGTGCTGCTGATTGACTCCTCTCACGGTCATTCTGAAGGCGTGCTGCAACGTATTCGCGAAACGCGCGCGAAATACCCGCAATTACAGATAATTGGCGGCAATGTGGCAACTGGCGCAGGCGCCCGCGCGCTGGCCGATGCCGGCGTGAGCGCGGTAAAAGTGGGAATTGGCCCTGGGTCTATCTGCACAACCCGCATTGTGACCGGCGTGGGCGTGCCGCAGATAACGGCGGTTTCTGACGCCGTTGAAGCACTGGAAGGCACCGGTATCCCGGTTATCGCAGACGGCGGCATTCGCTTTTCTGGCGATATCGCCAAGGCTATCGCCGCAGGCGCCAGCGCCGTGATGGTCGGCTCTATGCTGGCGGGCACTGAAGAATCGCCGGGGGAAATCGAGCTGTATCAAGGGCGCTCGTTCAAGTCTTACCGCGGTATGGGATCGCTGGGGGCGATGTCTAAAGGCTCCTCAGACCGCTATTTCCAGAGCGATAACGCCGCTGACAAACTGGTGCCGGAAGGTATTGAAGGCCGCGTGGCGTATAAAGGACATTTGAAAGAGATTGTTCACCAGCAAATGGGCGGTTTGCGCTCCTGCATGGGGCTTACCGGCTGCGCCACCATCGACGCTTTGCGTACTAAAGCAGAATTTGTGCGCATCAGCGGCGCGGGTATTCAGGAAAGTCACGTTCATGATGTGACCATTACTAAGGAATCGCCAAACTATCGTATGGGTTCCTGATGTTTATTCGCCTGACGCATTTACTACGCGCCAGGCGCCTTTTTCTTAATTGCTTTTTGCCTCGGAATTAGCGTCAATGACGGAAAATATTCATAAGCACCGCATTCTTATCCTCGATTTTGGTTCCCAGTACACTCAGCTTGTCGCGCGCCGCGTGCGTGAACTGGGGGTCTACTGCGAACTGTGGGCATGGGACGTTACAGAAGCCCAGATTCGTGAATTCAGCCCAAACGGGATAATCCTTTCCGGCGGCCCGGAAAGCACCACTGAAGCCAACAGCCCACGCGCGCCGCAGTATGTTTTCGACGCGGGCGTGCCGGTGTTGGGCGTGTGCTACGGCATGCAAACGATGGCAATGCAGCTTGGCGGCCACGTTGAAGGTTCAAACGAGCGCGAATTTGGCTATGCGCAGGTAGAAATTAAAACCGACAGCGCTCTGGTACATGGCATTGAAGATGCGTTAAGCGGTTCGGGTAGCCCGCTGCTGGACGTATGGATGAGTCATGGCGATAAAGTGATGGCCATTCCGCCGGGTTTTGTAACCGTCGCCAGCACTGAAACCTGTCCGTTCGCCATTATGGCCAATGAAGAAAAGCGCTTTTACGGCGTGCAGTTCCACCCGGAAGTGACCCATACTCGCCAGGGGCTGCGTATGCTTGAGCGCTTTGTGCGCGATATTTGCCAGTGCGACGCGCTGTGGACCCCGGCAAAAATTATCGATGACGCCGTTGAGCGCATTCGTGAGCAGGTGGGTCAGGATAACGTTATTCTCGGTCTGTCCGGCGGCGTGGACTCCTCTGTGACCGCGATGCTGCTGCATCGCGCCATTGGCGAACGTCTGACCTGCGTATTTGTGGATAATGGCCTGCTGCGCCTGAATGAAGCAGAGCAGGTGATGGATATGTTTGGCGATCGCTTCGGGCTGAATATTATACACGTTCCGGCTGAAGCGCGTTTTCTGAGTCAGCTTGCCGGTATCGACGACCCGGAAGCCAAGCGTAAAACCATCGGTCGCGTTTTTGTTGAAGTGTTCGATGAAGAGGCGCTGAAGCTTGAAGATGTGAAATGGCTGGCGCAGGGCACGATTTACCCGGACGTGATTGAGTCTGCCGCTTCGGCAACCGGCAAAGCGCACGTGATTAAATCTCATCATAATGTAGGCGGTCTGCCAAAAGAGATGAAGATGGGGCTGGTTGAGCCGCTCAAAGAGCTGTTTAAAGACGAAGTGCGTAAAATCGGTCTTGAACTGGGGCTGCCTTACGATATGCTCTACCGCCATCCGTTCCCGGGCCCGGGCCTGGGCGTGCGCGTGCTTGGCGAGGTCAAAAAAGAGTATTGCGATCTGTTGCGCCGCGCGGATGCCATTTTTATTGAAGAACTGCGTAAAGCCGATCTCTACGATAAGGTAAGCCAGGCCTTCACGGTGTTCCTGCCGGTGCGTTCTGTTGGCGTAATGGGCGATGGCCGCAAGTATGACTGGGTTGTTTCGCTGCGCGCGGTGGAAACCATCGATTTTATGACCGCGCACTGGGCGCATCTGCCGTATGATTTCCTGGGCCGGGTATCCAATCGTATTATCAACGAAGTTAACGGTATTTCCCGCGTTGTTTATGACATTTCGGGCAAGCCGCCAGCGACAATCGAGTGGGAGTGATAGCCCGGCGCAGGAGAGACAGAGTCTGATATAAAAACCCGCCAGGCGGGATTTTTGCTACTGAAAATAGACGCTGATACGTGCGACGTCGGTACGAACTGTCAGCAAAATAAATTTATTGTTTTTCGACTGTTAGCGACAAGGAGGACAAAGCATGGCTTTGTCCTCTTTGTCATCAAACGGCAAACCCGCCAGGCGTTTTTTAAGTCCCGCTCCCCCGGTATGAAACCAGTTACTTTGTCACTCTCTTATTTTAATTACGTTAAGGCTACGCTTCGCCGCTATTAACGGAGTGTGGCGGCGAATGCGCTATTTTTGTTTTTACTGTGGGGCGTGAAAAAAGATATGACAGAACTAAAAAACAGAAATGCCGCTGGCATTAATGGCCAGGTTGCTCCCTGTATTGTGCCGTTTTGCCGGAATATGAGTGAAACTCAGGCGATAACGCACTGCTTACGTGGGAAAACAGGTGCAGACGAAAAAGGCTACCGCGATACGCTATCTCGCTCAAGTACAAGGCTTAGCTGTTGGGTATTGTTTTTATTCTGATACTGATGCCAGGCGCTCACAGAGGAGTAGACGAAACGCCCAAAGAAAAAGAGAAAGCTGATAAGTAACACAATATGCGTCATCCGGCTATTAAAACGGCTGCGATTATGCACCCCTGGAGGTTGTGACACACGGAACTCCTTTAAGCAGGCCCGACAAAGCGGGCAACGGAAAAATTTAGCCATACTCCGGGTGTAAGGTCAATTCTTTGATGCGTAAAATTCCGTCAACTTTATCTAAACTTTTCAAATACTGCGAATTATTCCTGTTAGCCCTGCGTTGGGCAAAATATAATGGGGGCAGGTTGACGTCAGAATGTGGGCCTAAGAGTTGATCTAAATCAGATACTACTTTTGTTGCCTGACTAAAATCAGCCATCCATTCCGGTGCAAACGTATGGTTCGCCGGTAGCAACAGTCAGGTTGGATGCCTGCCTTAAAAACGTCGCCAGGGAAACGGTATTGTCCAGGGACACATCATGCAGTGGTCTGACTGGTATCAGAAACACAAAAATCGCTGGTGGTGCCTGCCGTTAATTCTGCCGATACTGCTGCAACCACTGGCCGTGCTGTGCAACGTATATACCGAATTGCATGGCGTCAGGGTTGTATTATTTTATATGCCGCCAGCGCTGATGATGGCGCTAATGCTGCTATACGGCTGGGCCGCGTTACCGGGTATCGCCGCAGCGTTGGTTATACGCTATCTCCCTATGCGCGGCGAAGTTGATGCGATTGCCTCGGTTTGTCACTATCTTTTTACCTGCATAATTAGCTGGGGCGGGTATCGGCTGTTTGTACCCCGGCGTAACGCAGTCAGCTTTGGCTATATGCCCCTGAGCGCTGCGCGTTTATTTTGGCTGGTTTTCTGTCAGGCTACAATATTTTTTGTTATTTATCAGGGGCTTATAATATTTGAGTTTTACTCTGCCCGAGCCAGTATGTTGGGCGAAGATCCGTTGCAAGTCAGCACGCTGATTAACTATCAAAGCCAGTTAGTGAGCAGCCTGGTCGGCATACCTTTTTTCTATTTTATTCTTCGCGCGCTACGCCACCCTCCCTTTGCCCGCCATTTCATCTCCCGTATGCGTATGCAGTTCCATGCGCACTCCAGCCAGATGGAAGTGGTGTTATGGCTACTGATACTGCTGGGGCTGGTGAGTTTGATGCTGTTGCCGCTGAGCGACCACAGTACTATTTTTAATACCAACTACACGCTGACGCTTATGCTGCCGGTAATGCTTTGGGGAGCAATGCGCTTTGGTTTTCTGTTCATTATCCCGGTATGGACGCTGGTGCTGATTATTCTTAGCCACTATTACTATCGCTATCTGTTGCCCGGCGATAAATACGATGTGCAGATGGCGATTACCTCGTCGTGTTATGCGGTCTTTTCCTTCACTATCTACTTAATGGCGGAAATGACTACTCACCAGCGCACAATTTATGAAAAGGTGCGTAACGCGGCCTTTATCGACCCTGTCGTACAGATGCCGAATTTGCGGGCGTTAACGCGCGATCTGAATTTTTATTCCAGTTCCACGCTGTGCTTGCTGAATTTCTCTGAGCTTGATTTGCTGGGGCAGAATTACGGCGTTCTAATGCGCGTGAGCTACAAACAACAGCTTGCCAATGGGTTGCAGCGCTCGCTGCAAAATGGCGAATCGCTCTACCACCTATCGAACAAAGAGTTGGTGCTGCGCTTAAGCGGCGAGTCAGGTAAAACGCGGGTTGAAGAGTTATACCAAAAAATTCGCAGTTTCCGTTTTCTGTGGGACGGCAGGGCAATGCAACTGCAGGTGGGAATGAGCTATTGCTATGTGCGTTCGCCGGTCAGCCACCACTATTTATTGCTCGGTGAACTGGGAACGATGGCTGATTTTTCACTCAGCACTAATCGCCCGGAAAGCCTGCAGGTAAGCGGCGCTCGTCATGTACAAAACGTTGTAAAGCAGAAGGTTTATATGATGAACCGCCTGCAAAAGGCGCTTGATGATGACGGGTTCCAGCTTATGGCGCAGCGGGTTGAAGGTATTCGCGGCGACGGTTTTTATGAAATCCTGCTCAGAATGAAGAATGATGATGGCTCGCTGGTGAAACCAGACCATTTTCTGCCTATTGCTCATGAATTTGGATTATCGTCGCGTATTGATAGCTGGGTGCTGGAAAGCGCGCTTGAGTTTATTTCTAAACACCGTGAAGCGCTGCCCGGTATTCGTTTCTCCATTAATCTGACCCTGGCGTCGGTGTGTCGCGCACACTTTGCGACGGAAGTGTATGAGCTGCTTCAGCGCTATGATGTTCAGGCATGGCAACTGATGTTTGAAATCAACGAAAGCAGCGCCTCATCGAATATGGCGCTGGCGAATCAGACTATTTATCAGCTTCGCCAGCTTGGTTGCCGCATTGCGATCGATGGGTTTGGCACGGGTTATGCGAGCTATGTCTGTCTGCGGGAAATGAATGTCGATATGCTGAAGCTGGACGGCAGCTTCATACGTAATATTGCCTCAAGCAGCGTGGATTATCAGCTAGTGGAGTCAATCTGCCAACTGGCGCGCATGAAGAAAATGCAGGTGGTTGCTGAATTTATTGAAACACAGGATGTGCTGAACACGGTAAAATCAATGGGCATTGACTATATGCAGGGGCATCTTATTAGTCATCCCAGGATGCTGGAAAGCCTTGTTTGACGGCGGGCGGCATACCACCCGCCTGCGTCAGCTTCCGTTAACGGGGCTTGCTTCTTCTTCCTCTATAGACAGTTTCCAGCCGTCAATCGCCTCCCAGTATTTTTGCTCACGCTCTAAATCCAGCAGCACCAGCGCATTCTGGCTAAACCAGGCGTGCGGGAAACGCAGCGTCCAGTGGAGATCGTCTGTTTCCAGCGCAAGCGTAGGCGGCGTTGTGGTTGCCTGTCGCTGGTTGTTGAGCAGCACGCCAAGGCGCAGTAGCTTAATCAGCGGGATGAACTCTTTTTTGCGAAACTGCGTGAAGCGTGGAATATCGTCGAGCTTAATGCCTTTGCGATGAAAGCGCACCAGCGTTGCCATCATTAGTTGCTGCTCCTGGGTAAAGCCTGGCAGGTCGCTGTGCTGAAGAATATAGGCCGAATGGCGATGCATGGCGCTGTGGTTAATGCTCAGGCCCACTTCGTGCAGCATTGCTGCCCATTTCAGCAGCGCGGCCATCTGAGCATTGACGCATTTAGGGTGGCGCGCCCGCCACTGTTCGTACATATGTAGCGTGGTTTCCAGCACGCGTTTTGCCTGGTCGGCGTCAATGTTGTAATGGCTGGCAAGGCTTCTGGCCGTGCGGATGCGCACATCCTGGTGGTGAAAGCGGCCTTCCATTTCGTAAAGCACGCCTTCGCGCAATGCGCCGTCCGATAACCGCAGCTCTTTAATGCCAAGGGAATCAAAAACGCCGCACATAATCGCCAGCCCCGGTACAAATACCGCTTTGCGCTCATCGGAAAGCCCCGGCAGGTTGAGTGCGGCGAAGGATTTATGCGCCAGCACCGCCGTACACAGTTTATCCAGCCGCTCTGGCGTAATAAGGCCGTCTTTTTCCCCCATCGCCAGTAAAATTTCATGCGCGGCCTTAATGGTGCCGGATGCGCCCAGCGCCACGTTCCAGCCCTGAATGCGAAACTGCCATGCCAGGTTTTCCAGCTTTTGCACCGCAGCCAGCCGGGCGCGGCGAAAGTTCTCGCTGCTGATGATGCCGCCCGGGAAGAAGTTTTGCCCAAAGCTGACGCAGCCCATGCGCCGGCTTTCCACCAACTGCGGTTCAAAGTTTTCACCGATGACCAGTTCAGTGGAGCCGCCGCCGATATCGATGACGAGCTTGCTGCCACGCTCAGGCTGGGTATGCTCCACGCCCATAAAAATCAGGCGTGCTTCTTCATTACCTGAAATTATCTCAACAGGATAGGGAATCACCTGTTCAGCGCGGCGTAAAAATTCCTGCGCGTTGGTTGCTTCGCGTAGCGTGTGGGTGCCCACAATACAGACGCTGGATGCGCTAAACCCTTGCAGGCGCTCGGCAAATAGCCCCAGGCAGGCGAGGCCGCGCGCCATCGCCTCCTCGCTTAGCCTATTGTTAGCATCCAGCCCGTCGGCCAGGCGTACGCGCTGCTTAAGGCGGCCAATAATTTGCATGGCGCCGTCCACCACCCGGGCAATGACCATATGGAAACTGTTTGAGCCGAGGTCGATTGCAGCAAACTCCTGCGGCCTTGGGGTAGGTTGTTTAATCGGCATGGTTATTCGGGCTGTTCCAGAGATTTGATGTAATCATAAATTGCCAACTGCGCACGCACTTTACGGCGATTGCCGCGCGGTACGTAACGGTTGCTGAGTTCCTTATCCACGATCCGCGCTTTTACGGTGTCGCTAAACAGAATGGCGATAATATCCAGCACGCGCTGTTTAAGCAGCGGATCGAGCAGCGCCACGGCGACTTCGATGCGGTAGTCGATATTGCGCGTCATCCAGTCGGCGGAGGAGAGAAACACTTTTTTATCGCCGCCGTTTTCGAAAATATAAACCCGATCGTGTTCGAGATAGCGATCGACGATGCTGATAACGTGAATATTGTCGCTGATGCCGTCAAGCTGCGGAATCAGTGAACACATGCCGCGGATCAGCAAATTTACCGGCACCCCGAAGCTCGATGCGGTGTACAGGCGGTCAACCAGGCCCTTATCGACCAGATTATTGAGCTTGAGCGTGATGCCGCACGCCAGCCCCTGTTGAGCGTTGGCTATCTCTTTGTCCACCAGTTCATAAAGCAGGCGGCGCGAGTTTTGCGGCGATACCATCAGGTAATCGAAAGTGACGGGCCGGTAAGGGTTTTCAATGAAGTTAAATACCCGGCGCACTTCGTTAGTGATACGCGCATCGGCGGTAAGCAGCGAATAATCGGTATAAAGGCGCGCGGTTTTTTCATTAAAGTTGCCGGTGCCGATATGGGCGTAACGCACCACTTCATCGCCTTCTTTGCGCGATACCAGAAAGAGTTTGGCGTGAATTTTTAACCCTGGCGCGGAGAAGATAACGTGTACGCCTGCTTCGGTCAGACGACGCGCCCAGTGAATATTGGCTTCTTCGTCAAAGCGGGCCTGAAGTTCCACCACCACGGTAACTTTTTTGCCGTTGTGCGCCGCGTGGATCATGGACTCAATAATGCGAGAATCTTTCGCTACGCGGTAAATGTTGATTTTGATGGCCAGCACGCTGGGGTCGAACGATGCCTGACGCAGCAATTCCAGCACGTGCTCAAATGTGTGATACGGGTAGTAAAGCAGCACATCGCGCTCGCGAATGGCGTCGAAGCCGTTGCGGAATTTATCAAACCAGATATGGCGCAGGCGCGGCAGCGGTTTATTCACCAGATTAGCTTTACCCACGTTTGGAAAGCTGATGAAGTCTTTAAAATTATGGTAGCGCCCGCCGGGTACAATGGAATCCAGGCGTGAAATAGAGAGTTTATTACGCAGCATTTCCACCATTGCATCCGGCATATCACGCTGATAAACAAAGCGTACCGGCTCGGCGGTCAGGCGCTGCTTGAGGCTGGAGGACATCAGCTCCATCAGGCTGGATTCCATTTCATGCACCAGATCGTATTCCGCGTCGCGGGTCATCTTCATGGAATAGGCGTTCAGCGAGTCGTAATCAAAGAAGCCGTTAAAGATATCGTCCAGGCAGTATCTAAGGATATTATCCAGCAAAATCATTGGTTTGCGTCGGCGCGGCGTTTCCGGCGGCAGGTTGACAAAGCGCGGCACTTTGTCCGACGGTATTTCCAGCAGGGCGTAATGAATATCGCTGCCGCGCACAATCTCCACCGCCAGATAGGTGTAATCATCTTTTAAAAACTGCACCAGATCGGTTTCACGGACGATGAGGATAGGCGTAATGTGCGGGCGCAGATACTGCTTAAAGTAATGGCGAAGCCAGGTTTGCTGATTAGGCGATAGCTGGCGTTCGTTAATCAGGAAGATCTGGTTGCGCGCCATTTCGAGCAGCAGGTCATTATAGAGGGTATCGAACTCCTGATCGGCTTTTAGCACCCGAGTCTGAATTTTGTTCAGCAGATGGCGAGGGTGAGAGTTGGAGCCCTGTTCTTCGCTGATAATAATGCGCCGCTTTAGCTCAGCGAAACGCACTTTATAAAATTCATCCAGGTTATTGGAATAAATGCCGAGAAAGCGCATGCGCTCAATCAGTGGATTTTGCTTATCCGCCGCTTCCTGGAGTACGCGCTCGTTAAAGGATAACCAGCTTAGTTCTTTTTCGATATAGAGCTTTTCCTGACCCATTACGACTCACACTCCGATTTATTGATCTCGGGACGTGGTAATTCCGCCTCGCCGCTATTATGGCGAGCAAAGGTGGGCGTTGTCCAACGGTGAAAAACGCGCTCTTTTATAAAAGGCGAGAGCGAAAGGATTAGTCGGCGGCATAGCCCTGCGGGGGCAGCGGCTGGCCATCGAGCCAGGCTTCATTGCCGCGCATTTCCAGGCGATCGTCCAAAAACCAGCTTACGACCAGCGGATAGATAGCGTGCTCCTGATGCCGCACTCTGGCGGCGATAATGGCCTCATCATCGCCTGCGAATATCGGCACGCGAGCCTGCAGGATTACCGGGCCGCCGTCCAGCTTGTCGGTAACGAAATGTACGGAAACGCCGTGCTCTTTGTCGCCATTTTCCAGCGCCTGGCGATGCGTGTTCAGGCCAGGGTATTTTGGCAGCAGTGAAGGATGAATATTGAGCAGGCGGCCACGGTAATGCGCCACGAACGCTGGGCTAAGAATGCGCATATAGCCTGCAAGCACCACCAGATCGGGCGTGAAGACGTCAATTTGGCGCATCAGCGCCTGGTCGAAGGCCTCACGCCCGTCAAAGTTGGCGGGCGCCAGGACGTGAGCGGGGATATTTGCCTGCCTGGCGCGCTCAAGGCCAAAGGCGCTGGCGCGGTGGCTGAATACTGCGCTAATGGTGCCATTGATACGCCGCTGTTGGCAGGCATCAATTATCGCCTGAAGGTTGCTGCCGTTGCCGGAGATAAGCACCACGATATGTTTCATTACTTAATGACCACGCGCTGTTCAGAATCAGAAGCCCTGATAATACCGATCTTCCACGCTTTTTCACCCAAACTGTTAAGCAGTTCAATAGCCTTATCCGCGCTGTCGGCGGGCAGGGCGATAACCATGCCTACGCCGCAGTTAAAGGTACGATACATTTCATGTCGATTGACGTTGCCCGCCTGCTGTAGCCAGTTGAATACCGCCGGCCACTGCCAGGATGCTTCATCGATCACGGCCTGGGTGTTTTCCGGCAGCACGCGCGGAATATTTTCCCAGAAGCCGCCGCCGGTAAGATGCGCCACGGCGTGGACGTCAAATGACGCAATCAGCGACAGTACGGACTTGACGTAGATGCGCGTCGGCGCCAGCAGGTGGTCTGCCAGCGGCTGGCCTTCCAGTTCAGTAATAAGCGGATCGTGGCCGCTGAGGTTGATAATTTTGCGCACCAGCGAATAGCCGTTGGAGTGTGGGCCGCTGGAGGCCAGCGCCACCAGCACGTCACCGTCGGCAACGCGGCTGCCGTCAATAATTTCTGATTTTTCTACCACACCCACGCAGAAACCGGCCACATCATAGTCTTCGCCGTGATACATACCGGGCATTTCCGCCGTTTCGCCGCCGACCAGCGCGCAGCCGGATTGCAGGCAGCCCTCGGCGATGCCGCTGATAACGCTTGCCGCTGTCTCTACGTCCAGTTTGCCGGTGGCGTAATAGTCCAGGAAAAATAGCGGTTCAGCGCCCTGAACCACCAGATCGTTTACGCACATCGCAACCAGATCGATACCGATGGTATTGTGACGCTTCAGATCCATCGCCAGACGTAGCTTGGTGCCCACGCCGTCGGTACCGGATACCAGCACGGGTTCGCGGTATTTTTGAGGCAGCGCGCACAGCGCGCCGAAGCCTCCCAACCCGCCCATGACTTCCGGGCGGCGCGTTTTCTTCACTACGCCTTTAATGCGATCGACCAGGGCGTTTCCGGCATCAATGTCAACACCGGCGTCTTTATAGCTAAGAGAGGTTTTTTCGGTCACTGCAAAGTCCCCACGCGGTTGGGTAGATAGAAAACGCGGAGATTCTAACAGTCCAGGCAAACGTTTGCGAGCGTCATATTCGGCGACAGCGGAAATCGCTGCTCTATACTCACATCGGGTCGCCTTGATCCCTGTCGTATGGCGCGCAAGGAAAAAAGCGGTATAATCCCGCGATTTTTTTTGTGGTTGCCGCATTCGAGGAGAACAGCGCATGAAAGTAGTGGTAGTAAAACACCCGCTCGTAAAACACAAACTGGGCCTGATGCGTGAAAACGACGTCAGCACTAAGCGCTTTCGTGAACTGGCCTCTGAAGTCGGCAGCCTGCTGACGTATGAAGCAACCGCCGATCTGGAAACAGAGAAAGTAACTATCGAAGGCTGGAATGGCCCGGTGGAAATCGACCAGATAAAGGGCAAAAAAATTACCGTAGTGCCTATCCTGCGCGCCGGTCTGGGCATGATGGAAGGCGTGCTGGAAAACGTGCCAAGCGCGCGTATCAGCGTGGTGGGCGTGTATCGCAATGAAGAAACGCTTGAGCCGGTGCCGTACTTTCAAAAACTGGTTTCCAATATTAATGAACGCATGGCGCTGGTGGTCGATCCGATGCTTGCGACCGGCGGCTCGATGATCGCCACTATCAATTTACTGAAAAAAGCGGGCTGTAGCAGCATCAAGGTGCTGGTGCTTGTGGCGGCGCCGGAAGGCATCGCGGCGCTGGAAAAAGCGCATCCGGACGTAGAGCTTTACACCGCTTCCATTGATCAGGGGCTAAACGAACACGGCTATATCATTCCGGGCCTTGGCGATGCCGGCGATAAAATATTCGGTACAAAATAATAAAAGCAGCCGGCTTCGAAAGTCGGCTTTTTTTTGATTTTCTTAATTACATACAGAGGATGAATTATGACGCGCCGCGCTATCGGGGTGAGTGAACGACCGCCGCTTTTACAGACAATCCCGCTCAGTTTGCAGCATCTGTTTGCGATGTTTGGGGCGACCGTTCTGGTTCCGTTTCTGTTCCATATCAACCCGGCTACCGTACTGCTGTTTAACGGTATCGGCACGCTGCTCTATCTCTTTATCTGTAAAGGTAAAATTCCGGCATATCTCGGTTCCAGCTTTGCGTTTATTTCGCCGGTAATATTGTTATTGCCGCTGGGTTACGAGCTGGCGCTTGGAGGATTTATTTTGTGCGGAGCGCTATTTTGCCTGGTGGCGCTGATTGTGAAAAAAGCGGGCACCGGCTGGCTGGATGTGATGTTCCCGCCCGCGGCGATGGGGGCGATCGTTGC
Organism: Tenebrionibacter intestinalis; assembly: GCF_016632365.1. Lineage (GTDB taxonomy): Bacteria > Pseudomonadota > Gammaproteobacteria > Enterobacterales > Enterobacteriaceae > Tenebrionibacter > Tenebrionibacter intestinalis. Next base: position 20,456 of record NZ_JAEPBH010000020.1, read on the forward strand.
GGTAATCGGCCTTGAGCTGGCGGGCGTTGCCGCTAACATGGCGGGCCTGTTGCCAGCAGACGGCCAGGCGGCGAGCGGAGTTAATATTACTATTTCGCTGGTAACGCTGGGCGTGACCGTATTCGGTTCCGTACTGTTTCGCGGTTTTCTCGCTATTATTCCTGTTCTCATCGGCGTGCTGGCGGGTTATGCGCTGTCTTTTGCAATGGGCGTGGTTGATGTCACGCCTATCCGCGAGGCCAGTTGGTTTGCATTGCCGACGTTCTACACGCCGCGCTTTGAGTGGTTTGCCGTGCTGACCATCCTGCCGGCGGCGCTGGTGGTTATTGCTGAGCATGTCGGTCATCTGGTTGTGACGGCCAGCATTGTGCAAAAAGATCTGGTGCGCGACCCGGGGCTGCATCGCTCTATGTTTGCTAATGGCTTATCTACCGTGTTCTCCGGTTTCTTCGGCTCGACGCCGAACACCACTTACGGCGAGAATATCGGCGTAATGGCGATTACGCGAGTGTACAGCACCTGGGTTATCGGCGGGGCGGCCGTTTTTGCCATTTTGCTTTCCTGCGTCGGCAAGCTTGCGGCGGCGATTCAGATTATACCCGTACCGGTCATGGGCGGCGTGTCGCTGCTGCTGTATGGCGTGATTGGCGCGTCCGGCATCCGCGTGCTGATAGAATCCAAAGTAGACTACAGCAAAGCCCAGAACCTGATTCTGACTTCAGTCATTCTGATTATCGGCGTCAGCGGCGCGAAGGTGCATATTGGCGCTGCGGAGCTCAAAGGTATGGCGCTTGCGACCATCGTCGGCGTGCTGCTCAGCCTTATCTTTAAGCTCATCAGCGTACTGCGCCCGGAGGAAGCGGTGCTCGATCCGACCGATCGCGATAAAGCCTGATTGCGACAATAACCGGGCGGTGCGATCCGCCTGGTTCTCTCCACTGCCAGACCTGTGTTAAACTCAGCGCGTTTTTTGCAAGCTCAAGCTGAGGTCCCTCTGAACACACCGGCGCAGCTCTCACTGCCACTTTATCTTCCCGACGATGAAACGTTCGCCAGTTTCTGGCCGGGTGATAACCCCTCTTTACTTGCCGCACTGCATAATGTATTGCATCAGGAACACAGCGGTTATCTTTATTTCTGGTCACGCGAAGGCGGCGGACGCAGCCATTTGCTGCATGCGGCATGCGCCGAACTTTCTCAGCGTGGCGAAGCCGTGGGCTATGTGCCGCTGGATAAGCGCACCTGGTTTGTGCCGGATGTCCTGGAAGGAATGGAGCAACTGGCGTTGGTGTGCATTGATAACATTGAGTGCGTGGCCGGGGATGCGCAGTGGGAGATGGCGATTTTCGACCTCTATAATCGTATTCTTGAATGCGGACAGACGCGCCTGCTTATTACCGGCGACAGGCCGCCGCGCCAGCTTAATCTACAGTTGCCGGATCTCGCATCGCGGCTTGACTGGGGGCAAATTTACCGCCTTCAGCCGCTTTCCGATGTCGATAAACTCCAGGCGCTCCAGTTGCGCGCGCGCCTGCGCGGTTTTGAACTGCCGGAAGACGTGGGACGTTTTTTGCTCAAGCGTCTCGATCGTGAAATGCGCACGTTGTTTACCACGCTCGATCAGCTCGATCGCGCCTCTATTACCGCTCAACGCAAGCTCACTATCCCATTCGTAAAAGACATTTTGTTGCTCTAGGCGGGATGCGGCATCGCCGCCTGTCGCGCTGTATATAACGCTTCGCCGCCGCATGCTGGCCCGCCAGCCGTTACGCCAGTAGGCGTATCTATCTCAATAAAGGTTGCACGTTGGCTGATGGCGCGCGACAGGGCGGGCTTGCCGCTATCGCGGGCGCCGATAATGTTGATTTGTTATGGCCTGCAAACGGCGGCCTGTCCGCAGGGCGCGGGCTACAGGATTTCCAGTACCCGCTCCGGCGGGCGGCCGATGCGCGCCTGGCCGTTTGCCACAACAACCGGGCGTTCCATAAGCCCCGGGTTGTCCGCCAGAGCCTGAATCAGCGCCTCTTGCGTTAGTGCGGCCTCGTTCAGGCGAAGCTGCGTATATAAATCGTCCTTAGTACGCATCAGTTCACGGGCGCTATTCATGCCCAGCATATGGAGCAGTTTGCGGATATCGGCGGCGTCTGGCGGCGTTTCCAGATAGAGAACGACCTGCGCTTCGACGCCGTTGTTATGCAGCAGATTTAACGTTTCGCGGCTTTTTGAGCAACGTGGGTTATGATAAATGGTCACTGGTGCGGACATACTTTCTCCTTAAATTAACTTTTCTGGTACTGCCTGAAGCGCTGTTGCAAACGGCGTAGCTGATCGATACGGGCATCGTAACGCTGCTGTTGCAGGCTGCCGGTTTTGACCAGCGAACTGGCGCTGCTGAGCGTGGTTATCGCCTGGTCAAGCTGCCCCTGGAGCGCTAATAGCTCAGCGCGGGCGGCCAGCTCCTGATCGCGGTTGTTAAGCGCCGCTTGCGCCTGTGCGAGCAAGTCCCATCCGTTAGTATCATCGGGGTAATTAAAGGTGTAACGATTAAGGAGGGTCACCGCCGAACCGGGTTGGTCGCCCTGTAGACAGGCGTTGGCAAGGTTAATTTGCAGCACAGGATTATTACGCAGCGCTTTTGCCGCGCGCAGGCGCGCAATGGCGTCGCGGGCTTTTTTCTGACCAAGATCGATATCGGTGGACAGATCGAGATACCACGGGTTATCCGGCTGGGCGCTTAGCAGCGGCTGTAGCAACTGTCGCGCCTGGGCATGATTGTTGTTCTGCATTGCCAGCAGGGCGCGGCCATACTGCGCGGCGCGCTGCTGGCGCAGATTGCCTTTGGCCAGTTCGTCAAGCAAATCGCTCGTAAGCTGATTTTTCCCGGCGTTATACATGCCCAGTACGCGTACTTTCGCCATGTAAAAATCTTCTGAAGACTGAACAACCACAGGGCGCATCTGGTTGGCGCGGTTGCGGGTATCCGCCAGGCGGTTTTCCGGTAGTGGGTGCGTCAGCAGAATTTCCGGCGGCCGGCTTGAGTAGCGCGCCTGATCCAGTAATTTGTCGAGAAAGGTCGGCATTGCCTGGGGATCGAACCCAGCCCGCTGCAACACCTGGATACCGATGCGATCCGCTTCCTGCTCATTTTGCTGAGTGAAGCTTATCATTCCCTGGCGTGTGCCTGCCAGTGTGCCGGTGAGCGCCGCCATACCCGCCTGCGGGTTTGCCATTGCCAGTAGGATAGAGCCCAGCGCGCCGACCCAGGTGAGCGGCGCGCTACGCTTCTGATCTTCCATTGCGCGCGCCAGATGACGTTGGGTCACATGAGAAATTTCGTGCGCCATAACCGAGGCCAGTTGGCTTTCATTATCGGCGTAGCGAAACAGCGCCGAATGCAGCACAACGTGGCCGCCAAAAAAGGCGAAGGCGTTAATTTCGTCATTATTAATAAGGTGGAAGAAAAAAGGCGTGCGTACTGAGTTGGCATGGTTTACCAGCCGCATGCCGAGCTGGTTAATGTATTGATTGAGCAACGGGTCGTTAATCAGGGGGGCGCTGGCGCGTAGCTGGCGAATATAAAAATCCCCCATCTGATTTTCCTGGGCGATAGACAGCGTGCTTGCGGCCGTTGTGCCTATATCCGGCAGGCTGTCTGCGGCGTCAGCGAATACCGGCGCCGCCTGGCCTGCGATAACGGTAGTGATGAGGGCGGCGACCAGCGTTTTTCTCAACTGCCTGAACATAGCCTCGTATCCTTTGTATTTAACGTCATTCTGAGACAAGCCAAAGGAGGGCAGGGTTCGGCTTGTCGGCAACAGGAGTGTAGCCGGGGAGCGGGCGCGAATAAAGTTTTACAGCGGCTTCGCGACCGGAGTGTACGTAGAGTGAAATGCGGCTATCTGTGTTGATACCGGGCAGGGCAGGCCATCGCCGCAGAAGATGGCGGGAATATTACATCCGGGGCGAGAGGGACGCAGCGCTGCTGCCGGTATGGCGTAACCGGGCAACGTCCTGTGCGCATATTTAACGAAACACAGAGATAGCTTCGGCCAGTCGCCTTGCCTGCTCGTGCATTTTCAATGCTGCCAGCGCGTTTTCCTGAACCCGTTGCGCGTTGTGTTGGGTCAGGTTGTCAAGCTCTTCCACCGCCTTGTTGACATTCGCCAGCGCCTGCGTTTGCCTGACGGTCGCGTCGCTAATTTCGGCAATGAGCGCGGTGACGATTTTGATTCGTTCAACGATTTCATCCATTCTGCCACAGGCTTCTTTTACCCCTGAGCTGCCTGAATTAACCTGTGCGGCGCTGGTTTCCACCAGATGTTTAATATCGCAGGCGGCGCTTGCGCTGCGTTGTGCAAGCTGGCGTACTTCATCCGCCACGACGGCGAACCCCTTGCCCTGTTTTCCGGCGCGGGCAGCCTCGACGGCGGCGTTGAGTGCGAGGATATTGGTCTGAAAAGCAATACCGTCGATGATGCTGATGATACTGGTAATTTCCTTCGCGCTTTCGATTATAGCCGTCATGATCCCGGCCATGTTATTTATGGCCTGGCCGCCGTCGATCGCGGCATTGCGGGTTTCGTGCGATAATGCGTCCGCTTGAGCGGTTTTGCCGGTATTGCTTTGCACCGTTTGTAACATTTGGTGCATTGCCGCGACCGTCTGTTCAACATTGCTGGCCGCACGGTGGGTATGCTGGTTTAACTCTTCGTTAGTGGTACGTAATATGTCTGAGGTCTTCAGCACGCTCAGCGCCTGGGCGCTGACGTCATCGACCAGCCAGCGAAACATCAGCCCCAGTTGATTGACGGCCCGCAGCGTCATGCCAATTTCGTCTACGCGTTCGATATGCTCCGTGCGTGAATAATCCCCGGTGACGACCGCCAGCGCCTGGCGCCTGAGTCGTTCTATCGGGCGGATTATCTGGGCTTCAAGAAACAGCGCGGCGATAAAGAGTATCAGCCCCGCCAGCGTGGTAAAAAGCGCCGCTGAAGCGGCGCTGGCGCACAGCACTGCGCCAGCCAGCGCGCTCAACGCCAGCAGGCAAAAGAATACGCTGCGCAAACGCCAGCGCAGGGGCAGGGTTTTTAGCAGCGAGCGCCAGCGCATAATTCCGGTGCGAACCACCACGCCCTTAAAAAAAGCGACGCCTTTTATCTTGCCGTTGCGCAAATTATCATAAAACTGCTCCGCTTTTTTGATTTCTTCATCGCCGGGCCGTATACGCACCGACATATAACCTTTCAGGACGCCGTTTCGAATCACCGGTACGACGTTTGCGCGCACCCAGTAATGATCGCCGTTTTTACGCCGGTTCTTTACCAGGCCCGTCCACGGTTCGCCCTGTTTGAGGGTGAACCACATATCGCGGAAGGCTTCGCGCGGCATATCGGGATGACGCACAATATTGTGCAGCCGATCGGTAAGCTCCTGGCGGGTGTAGCCGCTGACGGCAATGAAATTGCTGTTGGCGTAGTTAATCTTGCTTTGCGGGTCAGTGGTAGACATCAACGTGATATCTTCTGTGAACACATATTCCTGCTGTGTTACCGGGCTGTCCATTTTCATTAAAAAGCTCCTGTACGAAGTCGACAGGTACTTTATCGGCAGGTATATTTATTCCCTTTTATTTCAATTAGTTAAACTGTGATGGCGATCTTTTTTTGATTCTTTCGCGCCATTAACCGCCAGTAAACCCGCGTTATCGACGACTGTATGAGCGCAATAAAAAACGAAGTCTTTACTGTGACATTTCGATACAATTCGTCGCCGTATATAACTGATGAAGTAGGCTGGGAAAGAAAACTATGCTTGAGATGTTGTTACAGTGGTATCGCCGCCGCTTCAGCGACCCGGAAGCCATCGCGCTGTTGGTTATTCTGGCGGCGGGATTCTGTATTCTGTTTTTTTTCTCTGGTCTGCTGGCGCCGCTGCTGGTGGCGCTGGTGCTGGCCTACCTGCTGGAATGGCCTACGGCGCGACTTGAGCGCGTCGGCTGCTCGCGAAGCTGGGCCGCCAGCATTGTGCTGGTGATGTTTGTCGGTATTTTGCTGCTGTTGGCGTTTGTCGTTGCGCCGGTCGCCTGGCAGCAGGGAATATATCTTGTTCGTGATATGCCGGGCATGTTCAACCGTTTGGCTGAGTTTGCCGCTGCGCTGCCGCGCCGCTATCCGGCGCTGGTGGATGCGGGCATCATTGACGCGATGGCGGAAAATGCGCGCGCGCGGATGACGACGATGGGGGAGTCGGTGGTGAAATATTCCGTCGCTTCGCTGGTTGGTTTACTGACGCTGGCTATTTATCTGGTTCTGGTGCCGCTCATGGTTTTCTTTCTGGTGAAAGATAAAGAGCAGATGCTTAATGCCGTGCGCCGGGTCCTGCCCCGCAACCGCGGGTTGGCCGGGCAGGTATGGGCTGAAATGAATCAGCAGATAACCAACTATATTCGCGGCAAAGCGCTGGAGATGGTGATTGTCGGCGTTGCGACCTATATCGGATTTTTGATTTCCGGGCTTAATTATTCACTGCTGCTGGCGGTGCTGGTCGGATTCTCGGTACTTATCCCCTATATTGGCGCCTTTATGGTGACTTTGCCGGTCATTGGCGTGGCGCTGTTTCAGTTTGGTCTCGGCACAGATTTCTGGACGTGTTTTATTATTTATCTCGTTATTCAGGCGCTGGATGGCAACCTGCTGGTGCCGGTGCTGTTTTCCGAGGCCGTGAATTTACATCCGCTGGTTATCATCCTTGCGGTCGTTATCTTTGGCGGCCTGTGGGGTTTTTGGGGCGTGTTTTTCGCGATTCCGCTGGCGACGCTGATTAAAGCCGTAGCGCGCGCCTGGCCAGACAGCCCGCCACAGATACAAACGCCCCTGACCTGAAGCCGTTTTCGGGCAGCGTCCGTATGGCCGCCGGTGGCTGGCAGGAGATTAAAGCCGGATTAGCGCGATGATAAAGGGGGCAAAAACGCGCTTTGCCCCCTTTGTGGGTACCAGCCGTAAGGCAGCGGCCTGATGTTCCTGCTGTTTGGCCGTTGTCCGCCAACAGACTTAGCCTGCGCTTTACCGCATCAGAAAATCAGCTTGTATGTTGCTTAAGCCAGTCGAGAACAATTTCATGGTGATTACTGGTTTTGAAATCATCAAAGACATGTTCAATAACGCCTTCGCCGTTAATCAGAAAACTGATGCGGTGAATACCGTCATAGGTTTTGCCCATAAATGTTTTTTCGCCCCAGATACCGAATTGTTCACATACCCGGTGATCTTCATCTGAAAGAAGTGTGAAATCGAGCAACTCCTTTTCAGCGAAGCGGGAAAGTTTTTCCGGCTTGTCGGTGCTGATACCCAGAACTTCCACGCCGTAGCGCTTTAACTGGTCTTTGCTGTCGCGCAAGCCGCAGGCCTGAACGGTGCATCCAGGCGTCATGGCTTTGGGGTAAAAATAGACCAGTACACGCTGTCCCTGGAAGTCGGATAAATTGACCTGTTCGCCATCCTGATCGGGCAGACTAAATTTGGGTGCGATGTCGCCGGCTTTCAGTGGACTCATCACTACTCTCCATCTTTATTCATCTTGCATTGGATAATTCACCACGCTAATAGTGCCTTGCGCATTCAGTTCTGTACACAAGTCTTTGAATGCTTGCTCAATATTTGTGGCATCATTTTGCGCAGGGCTGTGCGCCGCTATCTGAATGTACAGCTCAGAGGCGTGTGTTTTTTCACGCCCGCTTGCCGGCTGCGTGCGAGAAATCAGCTCGGCAATGTTCATTTCGTGTTTATCGAATAAATCGGTGAAGCGTTCAATCAGGTGCGGTGAATCGGGAACCTGCACCTGCACGCGCACGGTGGTGGGCATGTCGAGGCGTGGATGTGAATTAGTGCGCTTCATCACAATGAGTAAGTCCAGCTCGGCGCCTTTGAGCGGCAGCGTGGATTCAATAAGAGTAATGGCGTTCCAGGTGCCAGACAACAGCATAATGAAGGTGAATTCGTCGCCCAGCATGGCCAGGCGGCTGTCTTCAATATTGCAGCCGCAGCTACTGACGTGGCGGGTAATGGTATTTACGATCCCCGGGCGATCGGCGCCCAGCGCGGTAATGACCAGATAATGTTGAGATGAGTCAGCCAAACCAGAACTTCCTGTGGAACGATAGAGTAATTATAAGGAAAGCATAAAAAAATCTCGTATACAACCGCACAGATCCCGTTGGCCCGCTTGCTTTTGAGGCGGCACCAAACGTACCATTAAACCACTTGTAAGCACAGAGGATGGTCCATGTTCACGGGAAGTATTGTCGCGCTGATTACGCCGATGGATGAGAAGGGCAATGTCTGTCGGTCAGACCTTAAAAAACTGATTGATTATCACGTCGAAAATGGAACGTCGGCGATTGTATCGGTAGGCACCACGGGCGAGTCTGCGACGCTGAGCCACGATGAGCACGGCGATGTTGTTATGATGACGCTGGAGCTGGCCGATGGCCGTATTCCCGTTATTGCCGGAACCGGCGCTAACGCTACGTCTGAAGCCATCTCCTTAACTCAGCGTTTTAACGACAGCGGCGTTGCCGGCTGTCTTACGGTCGTACCTTACTACAACCGCCCTACGCAGGAAGGACTGTATCAGCATTTTAAAGCGATAGCTGAGAGCACCAGTCTGGCGCAGATTCTGTATAATGTGCCGTCCCGCACTGGCTGCGATTTGTTGCCTGAGACCGTAGGCCGCCTTGCGCAGATAAAAAATATTGTCGGTATTAAAGAAGCGACCGGGGATTTAAGCCGCGTTAATCAGATTAAAGAGCGGGTCGCTGACGACTTTGCGCTGCTGAGCGGCAACGACGACAGCGCGCTGGATTTTATCCAGCTTGGCGGCAACGGCGTTATTTCTGTTACGGCAAACGTAGCGGCGCGCGATATGGCACGCATGTGCGCGCTGGCGGCAGCGGGAGACTTTGCCGCTGCGCGCAAGATAAACCAGCGTTTGATGCCGCTGCATGACGGTTTATTTGTTGAACCCAACCCTATTGCGGTGAAATGGGCCTGTAAGGCGTTGGGACTTGTGGCGACCGATACGCTTCGCCTGCCAATGACGCCGCTGACCGATGCCGGTCGCCCGGTTGTTACCCATGCGCTCAAGCACGCCGGTTTGCTATAAAGTTTAGGGAGATTGAATGACTTACCCAGTACAGAAGTCAACGGTAGCAAAAGTGGTGAGCGTATCGCTCGTTATGTTGCTTGCCGCCTGTAGTTCCGACTCGCGCTATAAGCGCCAGGTGAGCGGCGATGAATCCTATCTGAAAGCTGCGCCGCTGGCGGAGCTTCATGCGCCGTCCGGCATGATTCTGCCGATTGAAAACGGGCAATATAATGTTCCCGTCACTAACGGCAGCGGCGCAGTCGGCAAGCAGCTTGATATTCGCCCGCCGTCGCAGCCGCTGGCGTTGGTCAGCGGCGCGCGGACTCAGTTTACCGGCGATACGGCGACCATGCTGATGGAAAGCGGACGTAGCGGCGCGCTGTGGCCGCAGGTGGTTTCTGTGATGCAGGCGCAGGATTTCCCCATTGCCAAACGCGATGATGCAAACCAGAGTCTGAGCACCGACTGGGTGCAGTGGAATCGCGCGGATGAAGACGCGCAATATCGCGGCCGCTATCAGGTGAGCGTGCAACAGCAGGGCTATCAGCAGGCTATTATCGTTAAGCTGTTGGGGCTGGAGCAGGGCGGCAAAGCCGTTGCCGACGCGGCCTCACTTCAGCGCTACAGCGCGCAGATGCTAAACGCCATCGGCCGCGGCCTTAATAAAGACATGAGCGCCAGCAAAGGTAAAGGAAGCGTGGGGGCTTCTGTTGATGTTCAGAGCGGCGCGGATGAAACCGGTTTGCCGATGCTGGTGGTGCGCGCGCCGTTTAACGAGGTGTGGACGCGTTTGCCGAATGTGCTGGCGAAAGCGGGCATGAAAATGACCGACAGCACGCGTTCACAGGGCAGCATGGCGGTGACATATGACGCGCTTTCCGGGAGCGGCTGGCGGGCGCTGGGCGCGGCTGATCCGAAACTGCCTGATGGCAAATACACGCTACAGGTCGGCGACCTTGATAATCGCAGCAGCCTGCAGTTTATCGATCCGAAAGGCCATACGCTAACCCAGTCGCAAAATGATGCGCTGGTAGCGGTATTCCAGGCCGCATTCAACAAGTAATTTCCGGGGCCGACGTGAGTCGGCCTGAGACTGCCGACAAACCCCATCCTGTCGCAGACAGGATGGATGAAATGCAATAAAAAATAAAGAAAATCAATCCGTTGATTTTCGCCTGCTTACCACAAAGAAGGAAAANTCTTCTTTGTCAACAATCTGGGGCCGACGTGAGTCGGCCTTGTTCATTCGTGTTAAACCGGGCCGCGCAGGCGGTCATGACACCTGGAGTAATCAAGATGCAAAAGCAAGCTGAGTTGTATCGCGGCAAAGCGAAAACCGTCTACAGTACGGAGAATCCCGATCTGTTGGTGCTCGAATTCCGTAATGATACGTCAGCAGGTGACGGTGCGCGCATCGAGCAGTTCGAACGTAAAGGAGAGGTGAACAATAAGTTCAACCATTTCATTATGACCCGGCTGGCCGAAGCAGGTATCCCGACGCAGCTCGAAGCGCTGCTTTCCGATACAGAGTCGCTGGTGAAAAAACTCGATATGGTGCCGGTAGAATGCGTTATTCGCAACCGCGCCGCCGGGTCGCTGGTAAAGCGTCTGGGTGTGGAAGAGGGGGTTGAGCTTAACCCGCCGTTGTTTGATCTGTTTTTGAAAAACGACGCCATGCATGACCCGATGATCAACGACTCTTACTGCGAAACCTTTGGCTGGGTGAGTCAGCAGAATCTGGCGCGTATGAAGGCGCTGACTTACAAAGCCAACGAGGTGTTGAAAAAACTGTTTGATGATGCCGGCCTTATACTTGTTGATTTCAAGCTGGAGTTTGGGCTTTTTAAAGGCGAAGTGGTGCTGGGCGATGAGTTTTCCCCGGATGGCGCGCGTCTGTGGGATAAAGCCACGCTGAACAAAATGGATAAAGATCGCTTCCGCCAGAGCCTGGGCGGGGTGATTGAAGCGTATGAAGAGGTTGCCCGCCGTCTTGGCGTTAATCTGGACTGATCGCGCAATCGTTTACGTCGCTGGCCGGCGCCTCGCTTCGGGGCGTCGGCCTTTTATATTGTTGACGTAGCTTGTTCTGTAGAGGAAATTTTCCGCCGCCTTGCGAATTTTCAGGACTCTTTTAGGTGGTAATCCTGTGCGGAACCTCCTACGATCTCAGTAATTATCGTAACCCTAAAAAGGAAGCAGGCTATGCGTTGGCAAGGGCGTCGCGAAAGCGACAATGTTGAAGATCGTCGTGGTGATTCTCAGGGTGGATTTCCTCGCGGCGGCGGCGGGTTTCGGCTGCCGGGCGGTAAAGGGGGGATCATCGTTCTACTGGTGGTGCTGGTCGCAGGTTATTATGGCTACGATCTTACGCCGCTGTTGAGCGGCGATAGCCAGTCGCTGACGCAGCAAAGCCAACAGAGCATCAGCCCTGATGACGAGCAGGCGGCAAAATTTACTAAAGTAATTCTCGCCACTACAGAAGATACCTGGACGCATAAATTTCAGGAAATGGGCAAAACCTATCAGAACCCAAAGCTGGTCATGTATCGTGGCGTTACCCGTACCGGTTGCGGCACGGGTCAGTCCGTTATGGGGCCGTTCTACTGCCCGGCGGACAGCACTATCTATATCGATCTTTCATTTTTTGATGAAATGAAAAACAAGCTCGGCGCGGAAGGCGATTTTGCGCAGGGCTATGTGATTGCTCATGAGGTGGGCCACCATGTACAGCGCCTGCTTGGTATTGAGCCGCGCGTGCGTCAGATGCAGCAGAATGCTTCTCAGGCTCAGGTTAATCAGCTCTCGGTGCGTATGGAGCTGCAGGCCGATTGCTTTGCCGGCGTCTGGGGTAAGGACATGGATAAACAAAATGTGCTTGAAGTGGGCGATCTTCAGGAAGCGCTAAATGCTGCTGAAGCTATCGGTGACGATCGTCTCCAGCAACAAAGCCAGGGGCGCGTGGTGCCGGACAGCTTTACGCACGGCTCTTCCGAACAGCGTTATACCTGGTTTAAACGCGGCTTTGACAGCGGCGATCCGAAACAGTGCGACACCTTCGGTAACGGTAGACTCTAACGCATGTCGCTGGAGGCGCTGGATCGCCTGAGGTCGCGCCAGGCGCTGCAGGGGATTCGGCGTTTGCTGGTAATTAGCGGCGCGCCCGGCTGGTGTGAAGCGCGCGCTACTGAACTCAGTGAACGTTATGATGGGGACTGGTTATGGGTCAGCCCCCAGCCGCGCGACGGACGTTACTGCGCGCCCGGCGCGCTGCGCCGTCTGCTTGGGCGTGAGTTTATGCATGCGGTGTTTGATGCCCGTCAGGGGCTGGATGCCGAAGCGCTCGCCGCGCTTGCCGGAACGCTAAAGGCAGGCAGTTGGCTGGTGCTTTTAACGCCCGACTGGCGCGCGTGGCCTGTTAAACCCGATGCCGACAGCATACGCTGGAGCGATACGCCGCAGCCCATCCCCACGCCTGTGTTTATTCGCCATCTTCGCAACTGCATAGAAGCTGACGCCCATACGCTGCTCTGGCGGCAGGGCGAAGCGCTGCGGGCGGCGGACGATGACAGACCACACTGGCAGGCGGCAAGCGGTGCGCCGCTTGCCGGCCAGAGGGCTATTCTGGCGAACCTACGGCGGATGACTACCGGCGTGGCGGTGGTGACGGCGCCGCGAGGGCGCGGCAAATCCGCGCTGGCGGGGATGCTGGTTCATAGCTGGCCGGGCGCGGTTATCATTACTGCGCCCGCCAGAGCGGCAACCGATGTGCTCAGCCAACATGCCCTCGGGCGCGGCTTTTTTATAGCGCCTGATGCGCTGCTGCAGGCGCTGGAGGAAGGCACTGCGCCGCACGGCGACTGGCTTATTATTGACGAAGCCGCTGCGCTACCTGCTCCACAGCTACGCCGTCTGATAGCGCATTACCCGCGCGTGCTGATGACTACAACCGTACAGGGGTATGAAGGTACGGGACGCGGTTTTATGCTGAAGTTTTGCGCGTCGGTGCCGGGGCTGCGGCATTATTCTCTCACTACGCCAGTGCGCTGGGCCGCGGGTTGCCCGCTGGAGCGTATCATCGATGAGATGATGCTGTTTAATGATGTGTTGCCGGAACCGGGGCGCGTAGCGTTTCAGATAAAAGACGCGCCGGTTGAGAACCTCTGGCGCAGTGCGCCCGCGCTGGCGAAACAGGTTTATTTGTTGCTCTCTGGCGCGCACTACCGTACTTCGCCGCTTGACCTGCGCCGCATGATGGATGCGCCCGGCCAGCGTTTTGTCACTGTGCGTGGCGATAGCGCCGCCGCCGCCGCCTGGCTGGTGGAAGAGGGCGGTTTGCCGCCCCTGCTCAGTTTTAGCGTCTGGGCCGGGTTGCGCCGCCCGCGGGGCAACCTGGTTGCGCAGTCTCTGGCGGCGCACGGCGCTTCGCCGTTTGCCGCCATGTTGAAGGGGCTTCGCGTGAGCCGTATAGCCGTTCATCCCCGGCTTCAGCGACAGGGATACGGTTCCTGCCTGTTGGCAGGTTTGTCAGCGCATGCCAGGGGCTACGACTATCTGTCCGTTAGCTTTGGCTATACCGAAGAACTGTGGCGCTTCTGGCAGCGAGCGGGGTTTCAACTGGTGCGTTTTGGCACGCATCGCGAAGCAAGCAGCGGCTGTTACGCGGCGATGGCGCTGCGGCCACTAACGCCTGCGGGCGAAACGCTGGTACGTCTTCAGCGTGAACGGCTTATGCGGGATGTCCGCTGGCTGGAGCGCGAAGTAGACGAGAAGATCCCGGTTAACGCTGCGCAAGCGTCTACGCTTAATAAAAGAGACTGGTGGGAGCTGGCCGGGTTCGCATTTACCCATCGCCCGCCGCAGGCGAGCCTCGCCAGCCTGCAGCGGCTGTTGCTTAATGTGCGCCTGCCGCTACCGGCGCTGCGCGCGTGGCTGGAGCAGCGCCAGTGTGTTACGCAGATTTGCGCTACGCTCGGGCTGACGGGGCAAAAGGCGCTGCGGGCGGCGTGGCGGCGGGAAACCGCACAGGCGCTGCGTGCGTTAAACGGGACGCGCGCTGATGCCCTGATGAAGTTGCTCAGCAGGGTTAAAAAGTTTCAGCCGCAATTTTAATCCAGCCGTTGTGATTGGCCTGCAAATAAAAATACCCGCCGGTTTGAACGGGCTGACATAATTTCAGGCATGGGCTTAAGCCCTACGGCTTCTTTTTCGGCCAGTCGTCTTCATCGTCCCACTTATCATTGAAGTCGCGATGCGGCGGCAGTTTAGGCCGGTTATTCAGGTACTTTTTCGGATCGACGCGCTTTAAATCCTTAATGACGTTAATAAAGATACCGACCAGGAGCACCAGAACCAATATCCACCAGTATTTCGCCAGCCATTCCATGCGATAACCTCTCTGTAAGGGCGGCCGTCAGGCGACCAGTTGCTCCATAATACGTTGATACATGCGCGCCAGAAGCTGCAAATCGGCGGCGTTGACACATTCATTAATCTTATGAATGGTTGCGTTGACCGGACCAAGCTCCACCACCTGCGCCCCCATGCGGGCAATGAAACGCCCATCGGAGGTACCGCCAGTGGTCAGTAGCTGCGGCTTAATTTCATTATAGTGCTCAACTGCGTTTGTTACCGCATCCACCAGCCTGCCGCGAGCGGTGAGAAAGGGCTGGCCGGACAGCCACCAGTCAACGGTATAGCGCATCTGGTGGCGTTCAAGCAGTTCAATGACGCGTTGCCTGATGCTGGTATCCGTTGACTCGGTGCTAAAGCGGAAGTTGAACTGGATGTGAAGTTCCCCCGGAATCACATTATTGCTGCCGGTACCGGCCTGTATATTAGCTATTTGCATACTGGTCGGGGGGAAATACTGATTGCCGTTATCCCACTTAATACTCACCAGTTCGTTGAGCATTGGCGCTGCGCGGTGTACCGGGTTATCAGCCAGATGCGGGTATGCCACGTGGCCCTGCACTCCGTGGATAGTCAGGTTGCAGGTCATGGAGCCGCGGCGGCCGTTTTTAACTACGTCGCCGACGACTTCAGTACTGGACGGTTCGCCCACCAGGCAGTAATCAAGGCGCTCGTTGCGCGCCATCAGGGCTTCAACCACCTTCACCGTGCCGTTTTTCGCGCTGGCCTCTTCGTCAGAGGTTATCAAAAACGCCAGCCTGCCCCGGTGGTGCGGATGCTGAGCGACAAAACGCTCGGCAGCTACGACCATTGCCGCAAGCGATCCTTTCATGTCGGCCGCGCCGCGGCCAAACAGCATGCCGTCGCGGATAGTGGGTTCAAACGGCGGGTTAATCCAACGATCGGCGTCGCCAGGCGGTACGACATCGGTATGGCCTGCAAAGGCCAGCGTTTCGCCTTCGCCGCGCCATGCCCAGAAATTCTGCGTGTCGCCAAAATCCATAGGTTCAATATTAAAGCCGATAGCGCGCAGACGCTCAATAAGCAATGCCTGACAGCCTGCATCATCGGGGCTGAGCGAAGGGCGGCGGATAAGCTGTTGAGTAAGCTCAATAACCGGGCAGGACATACTTAAACCTCACTAAAATACTGCTGGTAGCCGCTGTCGCTAAAACCCAGCAGCATGGGCCTGCCGGGCGCGCAGAGCAATGGGCGCTTGATAATGGACGGCATCTCCAGCATCAGGGCCGTTGCCGCAGCAGGGCCGTCAACCGCGCTGCGTCGTGCCTCATCAAGCCTGCGCCACGTGGTGCCGCGGGTGTTCAGCAGCGCCTCCCAGCCCAGCCCAGCAATAAATTCTGCCAGCATTGCCTGGTTCAGGCCGTCAACGCGGTAGTCGTGGAAGCGGTGGTCGATACCGCGTTCATCCAGCCAGCGCCGGGCTTTTTTCACGGTATCGCAGTTTTTAATGCCGTACAGGGTGATCATACTGTATTTATCCTTTACGCCTGGCGACATGACGCCTGTCTGACGCCGGTAGCGGGTGTTTTCTGACGCGACAATATACCTGACCGGGCTGGCGAATGCTTAATGATTACGCCTTGCGGCGCCGGAATGCGTGAATTTTCAACAAAAATCGTAAACTTTACGAATCCATGCCTGAACGCTGCTAATAATGAGAGTCTCAGGCTGTGTCCCTTAATCCTCATGATGCTGACGCTGAGCGAAAAATCCGCTGGCAAGGCGCAGGGCAGAGTAGCCATCTTTTTCATCTAATACCGCACCGTTTAGCTTCTGTCATCGTGCTGCTGGCGATATACTCCTCCTGCGATTATCAAAGAGGCCGTTATGATTGAAGCTGAACTGGGGTACTGGAAAACGTTTATCGAACTGATGCTGGCTAAACCGTAACGTCCGTTTTAAGAAACGATGCGCTGATACGGCGTCTTAGCGCTAAAAAAGCGCCCGCCCGGTCTCGTTAGTGTACGACAAGCGCTTAATCCGGCGCGGTTTCCCGCATTGGGAAGCGGCGGCGAACCAGCACAAAAAATAGCGGCACAAAAAATATGGCGAGTACGGTTGCAAAAATCATACCTCCCATGACGCCGGTGCCTACCGCGTGCTGGCTGCCGGACCCCGCGCCGCTGCTGATTGTCATGGGCAGCACGCCGAAAATAAACGCCAGCGAGGTCATCAGAATAGGCCGCAGGCGCTGGCGGCATGCTTCAAGCGTGGCAGCGAGAAGATCTTTACCGCTGGCGTTAAGCGCGTTGGCAAACTCAACGATAAGTATCGCATTTTTGGCCGACAATCCGATAACCGTCAACAGCCCGACCTGGAAATAAACGTCGTTTTCCAGCCCGCGCAGCCAGGTTGCGAGCAGTGCGCCGACGACCCCGAGCGGCACCACCAGCATAACCGAGAAGGGTATTGACCAGCTTTCATACAGCGCGGCCAGACACAGAAACACAACCAGCAGCGATACCGCATACAGTGCGGGCGCCTGCGCGCCGGACAGACGCTCCTGGTATGACATGCCCGTCCATTCCAGCCCAAAGCCGCCCGGTAGCTGCTTGACCAGGTTTTCCATGATGCTCATGGCCGTACCGGTGCTGACGCCGGGCGCCGCCTCGCCAACAATCGACAGCGAGGAGTAGCCGTTATAGCGCTCAAGGCGCGGCGAGCCGGTTATCCAGCGCGAGGTGGCGAAGGTGGAGAAGGGCACCATCTCGCCGTTGCTGTTACGCACATACCAGGCGTTAATATCCTCTGGCAGCATGCGGAATTCCGCCGCCGACTGCACATAGACTTTTTTGACGCGCCCACGATCCATAAAGTCGTTTACATAGCTTGAGCCCCAGGCGGTTTGCAGCGTATTGTTTATATCATCAATGGAAATCCCCATTGCCTGCGCCTTGCGTTGATCGATATCAATTTGCAGTTGTGGGCTGTCGTCAAGGCCGTTGTGGCGCACGCGCGTTAGGTTCGGATTGCTCTGCGCGAGCGTCAGAAGCCGGTCGCGGGCTTCCATCAGCGCATCATGGCCCAGGCCTGCGTGATCTTCAAGCGCCATATTGAATCCGGCGGCATTGCCAAGACCGCTGATGGCCGGCGGGCTGCTGGCAAAGACGCGCGCCTGCCTGATTTCGCTGAATGCGCGGGTGGCCCGCTCGATGATGGCGAACGACGTGCCCGTACGGGCATTGCGTTCGTCCCAGTCTTTGAGGCGCACAAACATACGCGCCACGTTCTGGCCGTTGCCGCCAGGCCCGGAGCCGATGGTGGCAAAGACTGAGCGCACGTTGTCTTTCTCCTGGGTCAGATAGTACTGTTCAATGCGCTCCACCACTTTCAGCGTTTGTTGCTGAGTGGATCCAGGCGGTAGCTGGACTGACGTTGTGAATACGCCCCTGTCTTCCTGGGGCAGGAACGAGGTGGGCAGGCGTAGAAACAGAAATACCATACCGCCGAGCAGCAGAACGTAGACTACCAGCCAGCGCAGGGAGCGGCGCAGGATTTTGCCAACGCTGTTTTCATAGCGCTGCGCGTAACGGTTAAACCCGCGGTTAAACGCGCCGAAGAAACCGCGCTGGCCGTGATGCTCGCCTTTTTTGAGCGGCCTGAGAAGCGTAGCGCACAGCGCGGGCGTAAGGATGAGCGCAACCAGCACAGAGAGCACCATTGATGAAACAATCGTAATAGAGAACTGGCGGTAAATGGCGCCGGTGGTGCCGCCGAAAAACGCCATCGGTACGAACACCGCCGACAGCACCATCGTAATGCCGACCAGCGCTCCCTGAATTTGCCCCATTGATTTGCGCGTGGCGGCGCGCGGCGACAGGCCTTCTTCGCTCATAATACGCTCGACGTTTTCTACGACGACAATGGCGTCATCCACCAGCAGGCCGATGGCCAGCACCATCGCGAACATTGTCAGCGTGTTAATGCTGTATCCACACAGCCACAGCACGGCAAAGGTGCCAAGCAGAACAACCGGTACCGCAATAGTAGGAATGAGCGTCGCGCGGAAATTTTGCAAAAACAGGTACATCACGGCGAAGACCAGCACCACTGCTTCGAGCAGCGTTTTGACGACGTCGATGATAGAGGCCTTTACAAAAGACGATGTTTCATAGGCAATGCGATATTCCAGCCCGTGCGGGAAATATTGCGACAATTCCTTAAGGCGGGTCAGCGCCTGTTTTGCCGTTTCCATCTCATTGGCGCCTGAGGCAAGCTTGATGCCAAGCCCGGAGGCGGCCATGCCGTTATAGCGGCTGAGATAGTCATATTTTTCCGCGCCCAACTCCACCTGCGCTACGTCGTTTAGCGTTACCAGCGAGCCGTCGCGATTTACGCGCAGCGTAATGGCGCGAAACTGCTGCGGCGTTTCCAGCAATGACTGGGCGTTGACCGTAGCGTTAAGCGCCTGCAGGGCTACAGATGGCGTACCGCCGAGCTGGCCTACCGCGACCTGGCTGTTTTGCGATTTAATGGCGTTTATCACGTCCTGCGTAGTGAGCTGGTAAGCCGCGAGTTTATTAGGATCAAGCCAGATGCGCATGGAATATTGGGTGCCGTAGGCGTCCACGTCGCCCACGCCGTTGACGCGGCTCATGGGATCCTGGATGTTGCTGGCGACATAGTCTGCAATATCCTGTTTATCCATGCTGCCATCGGTAGAGACGAAGGCGATCATCAGAATGTTGGTATCGCCGGTTTTGCGTACCGTTACGCCCTGATTTTGTACCGCCTGCGGCAGTTTGCGCATAGCGGACTGAAGCTGGTTTTGCACCTGCTGGACGGCTTCATCCGGGTCGCTGCCTGCTTTGAAACTGAGTGTGACGGAAGCCTGCCCGGTGTTGCTGCTCTGGGAGGACATATACATCAGGTTATCGAGACCGGTCATGTTCTGTTCGATAACCTGAGTGACGGTATTTTCCAGCGTTTGCGCCGAGGCGCCGGGGTAGCTGGCGCTAATGCGCACGTTCGGCGGCGCAAGATCCGGGTACTGCTCAACGGAGAGCGAAAAAATGGCCAGCGTGCCCGTCAGGCACAAAAGAATTGCTAATACCCAGGCGAAAATAGGACGATTAATAAAAAAATTCGCCATGCAGTAAAAACCTCGTGAACGCGTGGACGTGTGTTAATGGATAGCCGCAGCACTGTAACCGTTTCCCGCATTACAATCGTGGAGAAAATAAGGAAAAAATGTAAAAGTACCTTAGGCTTGCAGGCCTGATGCGGCCTGCGACAGGGAATTACAGGCCGCGGTTTTCCAGAAACAGCACGGTGGCAGCCACGCGTGAACGCACATTAAGTTTGCGCAGCAGGTTGCGAATATGCACTTTTACCGTCTCTTCGGAGATATGCAGCGTGTCGGCGATTTGTTTGTTAGACAGACCGCGAGCCACCTCCTGAACGACATCAAGTTCGCGCTCGGTGAGCGAGGCGAACGGCGAACTTTGCGATTGATGATCTTTACGGCGCTCCAGGTGCGCTTTCACCTGTTCGCTGAACGCGTCGCCGTGTATTGCGCCCTGAAAGATATTATCCAGCAGCGTTTCCGGATCGCTGTCTTTAAGAAGATAGCCGTCGGCGCCGGCGTCCACCAGCGCGTAAATATCCGCAGGCGCATCGGAGACGGTTAAAACAACCACGCGTGAACTGATACCGTCGCGACGTAGCGCATGCAGCGTGTCAAGCCCGCTCAGGCCTTTCATGTTCAAATCCAGCAAAATAAGATCCGGTTCAAGGCGGTTGGCCAGGCTTATCGCCTCTGCGCCGTTGCTGGCTTCGCCCACAACGTCGAAGCTTGCTTCTGTCTCCAGCAGTTGGCGAATGCCGCGCCGCATCAGCGGGTGGTCGTCCACTATCAGAACCTGATAGCTGTTGTTGTTAGTCATATCGTGCTCCCGGGTAAATTGCTGGTGTTGTCGTTATAAGCATCATTATCGGCTTTGGTGTCCGCAGCGGCGCAAAAGCGCACGCAAATGCGGGTGCCGCCCTGCGGCGGACGGGAAATTGTCAGCACGCCGCCTAAACGTTCGGCACGCTCCTGCATAATATTAAGGCCATAATGGCCTTCTGGCTCTTCAGGCGACGCAATGCCGCAGCCGTCGTCCACGATTTCAGCCTCGTGTACGCCGGGCGTAGGGCTAAAGCAGCGTACCGCAATGGTGCGCGCGTCGGCATGGCGGATAGCGTTAAGCACTGCCTCGCGAATAATTTGCAGCAGGTGGATTTGGCGCTGAGCGTCCAGAGTCTGATCCGGCAGGCTGGATTCCAGCGTGATTCGCGCGGCGCTGCGCGCGCGTAGCGGAACAAGGGTTTCTTTAAGCGCTGCGGTAAAATTCGCCTGCTGTAACGTCAGGCGGAACGTAGACAAGAGTTCGCGCAGTTGCCGGTAGGCATCGTTCAGCGCCTGGGAAAAATCGTTAATTATGCCGTGTGCATCGTGGTTTTCCTCCGGTAGCGCACGACGGAGCAGGGTGAGCTGGATGCGTAAATAGGAAAGCGCCTGGGCGAGTGAATCGTGTAGTTCACGGGCGATGGTGGCGCGCTCCTCCATCAGCAACAGTTGCTGACGATGTTTCTGAACCTGGTTAAATCCAATGGCGCGTCCCAGCATATTCGCCACGCTTTCCATTAACTGGTTCGAAGGCGCGGCCGCCTGGCTTTGCCAGCGCAGCTCGCCGAGTACGTTGTCCAGCAGGAGCACCGGGGTGCTGCTCCAGGAAGCGCTGGCGTCAGGCATGCCGTCCTGCAATAGCCAGTTGTCGTTAGTGCGCATTTCAACGGCGGTAAGCTGGGTATCCTGGCGTAAGATAGTGAGTATTCTCTCAAAACTGCGGCGATTGAGCGTGCTGGCGCTCAGCGCCTGCGAGCAGTTATACAGCACTTCCAGGCGGCGATTGGCCTCTTTCAGGCTTTGCGTTTTTTGCTGCACATTCGCTTCAAGCGACTGATAGAGCTTACGCAGTTCGCCCGCCATGCGGGTGAACGTGTGCCCCAGAAGCCCGAGTTCGTTAGGGAGATGGGCATTTAGCTCAGGCGGCGTAAAAACGCCGCGCTCCACCTGCTGGCTGGCCGCCACCAGCGCATTCAGCGGTTCCACCACCTGGCGGCGAATACGGCGTAGCGTAAAGAACACCAGCGTAAAAATGGCGAAAAAGCCCATGGCGGATACGGCCACGACCAGCGCCATTTTGCTTTCTGCGTGGTGCTGGAGCGCGAGGACGAAAAGATCGATTTGGGCGACGTAGTCGTCAATATTTTTCTGGTACCAGCCCAGATCGCCGCGGGCGAGGCGGGCGTCCATCTCTTGCCAGGCCTGATAAAGCGTGGCGTAACGTTCGCGCACCGATTGCGGCGCCAGCCAGCCGGGCGCGCTGAGCAGCGGCGCGCGCAGCGTTTTTTCGTATTGCGCGCGGTGGCGCGTCAGGCTGTCGCGCTTGCCCTGCAAATCATAACCAAGCCGCCAGCTCTGCATACGCAGCGAGCCGGCAAGGTTAATGGCCTCCGCGTCACGCATGCTGCTGGCAAGCATGGACAGCGCCATGCCGGTAGTCAGTAAAGAGAGCAACACGATATAAAAAAAGGCGCGAGCCAGACTGGTGGATACCGGGCGCTTAACCATGATCAATCGTTATCTCTCCTGTAAATATGGCCGCAACGTACCAGAAATGAACGGTAGCGAAAACCCGATAAAGAGGGAATTACGGCGCTTTGCTTGCTTTAATCGTTACCTGCTACCTGCGCGTAAAATATGCATAACGTCACTATTACATTCTGCGGGTTTTTCGGCGGTATCGATGGGTAAAACGCGTAACGCGCCGTGGAAAGTGAACAGGTGAGAATAGCTATGCGCTCAGCGCTATTTTTCAACACAGGCGTAAAGCGCAATTCGCCTTGCCAGCGCGTCTTCCGGGATACCTACTAAGTGTAACATGTTGCCGTTAGGCGACCTGTTAATTACAGCGCCGTATTTAACCCCGTCATTTGTTTGATTAACGACCGTGCAGGCTACGCGCCTGAATGTGCATAACTTAACCATGAGTGCGCCGCTTTTACACATAATCGCTTTAATCTTGATCGGGCAACGGCATTTACCCCTTAAGGGTGATGCGCTGGGCTCTTTGGTCGAATATTTTACCGACACCAGAGATAAGGGGTATACCGCTGTCTCCCTCCGACGTCCCCACTGACGAAAAATGCAGCGTAACTCCCGGATTGATGAGTTAAGGAACAGTCATGGCTGAATGCTCCCGACGTAGCTTACTGACCGGCGCTTTTCGCGGCCAGTCGGGCGCGATGCGGCCGCCGTGGAGCCGCGCAGACGTAGCGTTTACCGCCGTATGTACCCGCTGTGATGCCTGTGTTCAGGCCTGTGAGACAGGCATTGTGATACGTGGCGCAGGCGGCTTTCCCGTTGTCGATTTTCACCGCGGTGAATGTACGTTCTGCTATGCCTGCGCGGAAAGTTGCGCTGAAGCGCTATTCGTCGCACGTGACAGCCTGCCCTGGCGTTATCAGGCAGCCGTTGGCGCGCATTGCCTGGCGGAAAACCGCATTGAGTGCCGCAGTTGTGAAGACGCCTGCCCCGAACGCGCGATTCGCTTTCGCCCAACGCGCGCAGGCGTTGCAAGGCCGCAAATCGTTCCCGAAAGGTGTAGCGCCTGCGGGGCGTGTGCGGCGGGGTGCCCGGTTTTCGCGATCGAATTTAAGGAGTTGTAATGAGTAATAGCTGGCAGGTATGCGGGCTGATGGTTCAGACCCGGCCAGAGAATATCGCCATAGTCAGCGCGGCGCTAAACGCGCTGCCCGGTAGCGAAGTGGCCGTCAGCGATGCCGCCACCGGCAAGCTGGCGGTAGTAATGGAAGCAGGTTCGTCGCGAGCGCTGCTGAACAATATTGAGTCAGCGCGTGAAATTTCGGGCGTGCTGGCCGTTTCGCTGGTCTACCACCAGCAAGAAAGTACAGGTGAGGAAACGCCATGAAACTCAGTCGTCGTAGCTTCATGAAAGCTAATGCCGTTGCCGCCGCCGCAGCGGCAGCCGGTATCAGCATCCCCTCAGCCGCTCGTGCGGTAGTGGGGCAATCTGACGCCATTAAATGGGACAAGGCGCCGTGCCGCTTCTGCGGCACCGGCTGCGGCGTGCTGGTGGGCACGCAAAACGGGCGCGTGGTGGCAAGCCAGGGGGATCCGGACGCGCCGGTCAACCGGGGCCTGAACTGTATCAAGGGCTACTTTCTGCCGAAAATTATGTACGGTAAAGACCGCCTGACGCAGCCGTTGCTGCGTATGCGCAATGGCGAATATGACAAGCAGGGCGAGTTCACCCCGGTCACCTGGGAAAAAGCGTTCGACGTGATGGAGCAGAAGTTCAAGGCCGCGCTTAAAGAGAAAGGTCCGGACAGCATCGGCATGTTCGGCTCCGGTCAGTGGACGGTTTGGGAAGGCTACGCTGCCGCTAAGTTGTTCAAGGCGGGCTTGCGCTCCAATAATATCGATCCGAACGCGCGCCACTGTATGGCTTCTGCGGTAGTGGGCTTTATGCGCACCTTTGGCATGGATGAGCCGATGGGATGCTATGACGATATCGAGCAGGCCGATGCGTTCGTGCTGTGGGGCTCTAATATGGCGGAGATGCACCCGATCCTGTGGTCACGCATCACCGACCGTCGCCTGGCTAATGACGATGTGGAAGTGGCCGTACTGTCTACGTTCCGTCACCGTAGTTTTGAACTGGCGGACAACGGCATGATCTTTACGCCGCAGACAGACCTGGTGATTCTTAACTACATCGCTAACTACATTATCCAGAACAATGCGGTGAACCAGGACTTCTTCTCAAACCACGTCAGCCTGCGCCGCGGCGCGACCGATATCGGTTACGGCCTGCGTGCGGAGCACCCGCTGGAAAAAGCGGCGAAGAACCCCGGTTCTGACGCTTCTGAACCGATGAGTTTTGACGAATATAAGGCCTTTGTAGCCGATTATACCCTTGACAAAGCTCACAAGATGAGCGGCGTGCCGAAAGATCAGCTCGAACGCCTGGCGAAGCTCTATGCCGACCCGAATAAAAAAGTTATCTCCTACTGGACGATGGGCTTTAACCAGCATACACGCGGCGTGTGGGCCAACAATCTTTGTTACAACATTCATCTGCTGACCGGCAAAATCTCGCAGCCGGGCTGCGGCCCGTTCTCGCTTACCGGGCAGCCTTCGGCGTGCGGTACGGCGCGCGAGGTAGGCACTTTTGCTCATCGCCTGCCGGCGGATATGGTGGTAACTAACGAAAAACATCGCCAGATCGCGGAAAAAGAGTGGGGTTTGCCCGCAGGCACTATTCCTGCGAAAGTCGGTTTGCACGCCGTGGCTCAGGACAGGGCGCTCAAAGACGGCAAGCTCAATGTTTATTGGGTGATGTGCAACAACAATATGCAGGCTGGTCCGAATATCAACGAAGAGCGCATGCCGGGCTGGCGCGATCCGCGCAACTTTATCATTGTCTCCGATCCGTATCCGACCGTAAGCGCGCTGGCCGCCGATCTGATACTGCCGACCGCTATGTGGGTGGAAAAAGAAGGCGCCTACGGTAACGCCGAGCGTCGCACTCAGTTCTGGCGCCAGCAGGTATCAGCGCCGGGTGAGGCAAAATCGGATCTCTGGCAGTTAGTGAGTTTTGCAAAACGCTTTAAAACCGATGATGTCTGGCCTGAAACGCTGCTGGCGCAGCGCCCGGAAATGCGCGGCAAAACGCTCTATGACGTGCTGTTTGCCACCGAGCGCGTTCGCCGGTATCCGCTCAGCGAACTTAAGGATGATCAGCTGAATGACGAAGCGCGCGAGCTGGGCTTCTATATCCAGAAAGGGCTGTTTGAGGAGTACGCGTCCTTTGGTCGCGGTCATGGGCACGATCTGGCGCCGTTTGACGATTACCACAAAGCGCGCGGCCTGCGCTGGCCGGTTGTTAACGGTAAAGAGACGCAGTGGCGCTACAGCGAAGGTCACGACCCGTATGTGAAAGCTGGCGAAGGCTTTACGTTTTACGGCAAACCGGATGGAAAAGCGGTCATTTTTGCGCTGCCGTATGAACCTGCAGCAGAAGTCCCGGATCAAGAGTACGACCTGTGGCTTTCCACCGGCCGCGTGCTGGAGCACTGGCATACGGGCAGCATGACCCGCCGCGTGCCCGAACTGCATCGCGCCTTCCCGGAGGCGGTGCTGTTTATTCACCCGCTGGATGCCAAAGATCGCGGTCTGCGTCGGGGGGAGAAGGTAAAAGTGGTGTCGCGGCGTGGCGAAGTGTTGACCACTGTCGAAACCCGTGGGCGCAACACGCCGCCGAAAGGCCTGGTCTACATGCCATTCTTTGATGCGGGACAACTGGTCAACAACCTGACGCTGGACGCCACCGATCCGCTTTCCCGCGAAACGGATTTCAAGAAGTGCGCCGTCAAGCTGGTGAAGGTGTAAGCCATGCCACGTAAGGACGCGTCGACGCCGGCACGCCGCCGCTTCCTGCGCGACGCCGCGCGGGCGGCGGGCGGGTTGGGGATTGTCGTCGCGCTGCTGGGAATTCAACAGCAGCGCAGCCAGGCAAGCGGGGTGCGTCTGCGTCCGCCAGGCGCACTGCCGGAGCCGGCGTTTTCCCGCGCCTGCGTGCGCTGCGGGCAGTGCGTGCAGGCCTGTCCCTACGATACGCTAAAGCTGGCGACGCTCGTCACCGGCGACGCCGCCGGGACGCCGTACTTCGTAGCGCGCGATATTCCCTGTGAAATGTGTGAAGACATCCCGTGCGCCGCGGCCTGCCCAAGCGGCGCGCTCGATAATGCGCTGACCTCTGTTGACGAAGCGCGCATGGGGCTGGCGGTGCTGCTCGACCACGAAAATTGCCTTAACTTTCAGGGGCTGCGCTGCGATGTGTGCTACCGCGTCTGCCCGTCTATCGACAGGGCCATCACCCTGGAGCGGGAGCGCAACGCCCGCACCGGCAAGCATGCACGCTTTTTACCCACGGTACACAGCAGCGATTGCACCGGCTGCGGCAAGTGCGAGAAGGCCTGCGTTCTGGAAGTCGCGGCGATAAAAGTGCTGCCGCGCTATCTGGCGAAGGGCGAGCTGGGGCATCACTATCGCTTTAGCTGGCTGGAGGGGCGTAATGGCAAACCTTAAGCGAGACGCCGGGCGTGACGCCTGGGCCAAAAAGGGCGGCTGGCGTAGCCTGCGTTGGCTGGTACTGCGCCGCATTACACAACTGCTGATACTGGGGCTTTTTCTGAGCGGGCCAGGATTTGGCGTGTGGATTCTGCACGGAAATTACAGCGGTAGCCTGCTGCTTAATACGGTGCCGCTAAGCGATCCGTTAATGATTCTGCAAAGCCTGGCCGCCGGCCATTTGCCTGGCGCTCTGGCGCTGGCGGGAGCAGCCGTCGTGCTGGCGGGTTATGCGCTTATCGGCAAACGCGTTTTCTGCGGCTGGGTTTGCCCGGTCAACCCCCTGGCCGACCTGGCGGCCTGGCTGCGGCGGCGGTTTGGCATTACCCGCTCGGCGGCGCTGCCGCGTTCGCTGCGTTACGTAGTGCTGAT
Organism: Tenebrionibacter intestinalis; assembly: GCF_016632365.1. GTDB lineage: Bacteria > Pseudomonadota > Gammaproteobacteria > Enterobacterales > Enterobacteriaceae > Tenebrionibacter > Tenebrionibacter intestinalis. Next base: position 47,601 of record NZ_JAEPBH010000020.1, read on the forward strand.
ACTGGTGCTGGCGGGCAGCGCCGCTTTTGGCGGCATGGTATGGGAATGGCTGAATCCGGTATCGCTGATGGGGCGGGGGCTGATTTTCGGCTTCGGCGCCGGCGTCTGGCTGCTGGCGGCGCTCTTTGTCTTTGATTTACTGATCGTGGAGCACGGTTTTTGCGGACATCTTTGTCCCCTGGGCGCGCTCTATGGCCTGGCGGGCGCGAAAGGCGCGCTGGAGATTAGCGCGGCGGGGCGCGATAAGTGCACACGCTGTATGGATTGTTTTCACATTTGCCCGGAGCCGCACGTACTGCGCGCCCCGGTGCTGAATAAAGAGAGCCCGGCGCGGGTTACTCATCGCGACTGCATCGCCTGCGGCCGCTGTGTGGATATCTGTGCCGAAGAGGTTCTTACAATAACGACACGTTGGAGTTCGGGAGCAAAATCATGAAAAGCCCTGTCCGTAAAGGAAGCCTTTTGAGCTGCATGGCGGCACTGATGTTAATAATGAGCGGCGCTGCGCTGGCGGTGGACGCGGTGGATCTGAGTCAGTCGCCGGAGGTATCCGGCGTACAGGAAGCCGCGCGTATGCCGAAGCAACAGGAGCGTATGGCGCTGAACTACGTAAACCAGCCGCCGATGATCCCGCACAGCGTGGACGGCTATCAGGTCTCTACCCGCACGAACCGCTGCCTGGCGTGTCACGGCGTGGAGCATTATCGCAGCACCGGCGCGCCGCGTATCAGCCCGACCCATTTTATGGACAGCAACGGTAAGGTGCTCTCCGGCGTCGCGCCGCGTCGCTACTTCTGCCTTCAGTGCCATGTGCCGCAAGCCGATGCTGCGCCTATTGTCGGTAATACCTTTGAACCTTCTAAAGGCTTTGGTCAGTGAGGCGCAGGATGGATAATAAAAAACCAGGTTTGATTCGTCGCCTCTGGCAGTGGTGGCGGCGCCCGAGCCGTCTGGCGCTGGGAACGTTGCTGCTACTGGGCTTTGGAGCCGGAATCCTGTTCTGGGGCGGCTTTAATACCGGTATGCAGGCGGCCAATACCGAGCAGTTCTGTATAAGCTGCCATGAGATGCGTAATACCGTGTACGAAGAATATATGGAGACGGCGCACTATAATAACCGCAGCGGCGTGCGTGCAACCTGCCCGGACTGTCACGTGCCGCATGAGTTTGTGCCGAAGATGGTGCGCAAAATCAAGGCCAGTAAAGAGCTGTACGGTAAGCTGTTCGGCGTTATTGACACGCCGCAAAAGTTTGAACAGCATCGCCTGACTATGGCGCAGAACGAGTGGCGAAGGATGAAAGATAATAACTCTCAGGAATGCCGAAACTGCCATAATTTCAACAATATGGACTTTACCGTGCAGAAAACGGTGGCGGCAAAAATGCACAGCCAGGCCATTACAGAGGGTAAAACCTGCATTGACTGCCACAAGGGCATCGCGCACAGATTGCCGGATATGCATGAAGTAAAAAACGGTTTTTAACGCTGTTTTGCCGCCTGCGCGCCCGGGCGGCTTTTACGTTTCGCGACAAACGCTGACGGAGCGGATACTATGATGCATCGGCTGTTGTGATGGAGCTGCTATGTCGCTGAATGTCCGCGTTATCAAAGATAAAATTCTTTCGGATAACTATTTTGTTCTTCGCAATATTACCTACGATCTCACGCGCCGCAGCGGCGAGGTAGTGCGTCATCGCCGCGAAGTGTACGATCGCGGCAACGGCGCGACCATTTTGCTGTATAACCGTGAGAAGAAAACCGTGGTGCTGACGCGCCAGTTTCGGGTAGCAACCTGGTTAAACGGCAATGGCGACGGCATGCTGATTGAGAGCTGCGCCGGGCTGCTGGATGAGGATGCGCCGCAAGCGTGCGCGCGCAAGGAGGCCATTGAAGAAACCGGCTATCAGGTTGGCGAGGTAGAGAAAGTTTTTGAGCTGTATATGTCGCCCGGCGGGGTGACCGAGCTTATTCATTTCTTTATAGCGCAATACAGCGACGCGCAGCGCACCGGCTGCGGCGGCGGCGTGGACGATGAGGAGATAGACGTACTGGAACTTCCGTTTAGCCAGGCGCTGGAGATGGTACGCCGGGGTGAAATCCGTGATGGTAAAACGGTTATTTTACTGCAACAACTACAGCTACGAGGCGTGATGTGAACCGCCGTCACAAGCCGGATAGCGCGGCATACGCGCTATAGCGTAATCTGAAAAATCTGATTGAGTGGCGCAGCGCCACAGTCAAAGATATGCGCATATTTCGACCATCAAAGATCCTGCCGGAACGCCTTATTCATGTTCTATCCATTTAAACTTTTGCTGCTGTGTTGTTTGCTTTGCTGCGTTGTTCCGGCACAGGCTGACCCTGCGCAGCGCAGCTTTGCCGACTGGCAGGTCACCTGCAACAACCTTAACCTTTGCCTGGCGCGCAATACCGGCCAGCATCAGGGGCTGGTGATGACGCTTGAGCGTGGTGAAAAAGGCGATATTGGGGTGGGGTTACGCAGGGAAGCGGGCCTTCAGCGCAGCGTGCTTGCGCCGCAATCGCACTTTATGTCGCGCCTGGAGCTTGACGGTGAGCCGCTGGTTCTCGCCGGTAAATGGCACAGCAGCGAACATATGCTTTTTACTGACGATGCCGCCACCGTGGACGCCTTTTTACACACAATCGGCGAAGGCGAGGTGATTACGCTAAAGCAGGGGCCGGGCAAGTTGTCGCTGAAGGGGTTTAATGCCGCGCTGGCCTATATTAACGCCCGCCCGCGGCATACGGCGGCTTCGACGCCAGAGGCGGCGGCCGGTGTGAAGCAGGCGTACAGCGTGCCGCCGCTGTCTTCACAGGAGCGAAGCGCGCTGCTGGACTATGCAGCCTGGCGTATGAATACCAGCCGCTGCTCTCTCTCGCCGATGCGCCAGTCGGTAAGAGCGTATGCGTTGTCGAATACCACAGCGCTGGTGTTGGTTAACTGCGAAGCGGGAGCGTGGAATATCGTTGATTTAGCCTGGTTTGTATCGCGCAGCGAGCCTGTAACGGCGACGCCGGTTCAACTGGTGCTGCCGTTTCAACCGCCAGGCCACGGCCGACGGCTGGAGCTGATGAACAGCGTCTTTGATGAGCAGACCGGAGAGCTGAGAACGCTTAAGAAAAACAGAGGAATTGGCGATTGCGGCGTGGCGACGCGCTGGCGTTTTGACGGTCAGCAATTTCGGCTTATACGCTATGCCGCCGAACCGGCGTGTGACGGTTGGCACGGGCCGGTTGGCTGGCCCGTGCTGTGGATAAACCATCCGCTCAGCGCAACGCTAGCGCCCTGATACCTGGCGCGCTTTTTCCACGATGTTTTCGGCGGTGAAACCGAAATACGCGAACAGCTTTTCGGCGGGCGCTGATTCGCCAAAGCGGGTCATACCGACGACTGCGCCTTTTAATCCAACGTATTTGTACCAGTAATCGGCAATCCCGGCTTCCACCGCCACGCGCGCGCTGACGTCAGACGGCAACACAGATTCGCGCCAGCTTTCCTCCTGCGCATCAAACACATCGGTGGACGGCAGCGACACCACCTGCGCGCTGATGCCTTCCTGCGCCAGTGCATCCGCCGCCTGGACGGTAATGTCCACTTCGGAGCCGGTGGCTATCAGGATAACATCCGGTTTGCCGTTGCACGCCTTAAGCACGTAGCCGCCGCGGGCGATGTCAGCAAGCTGCTGCGGCGTTCGCGTCATTTGCGCCAGATTCTGGCGCGACAGTATTAACGCCGTCGGGCCGTCATGGCGCTCAAGCGCTGCTTTCCATGCCACTGCCGCTTCCACCTGGTCGCATGGCCGCCAGGTACTGAAGTTGGGCGTCAGGCGCAGGCTGGCGAGTTGTTCAACGGCCTGGTGCGTGGGGCCGTCTTCACCAAGCCCGATGGAATCATGGGTATAAACCATTATCTGACGCGCTTTCATGAGCGCCGCCATGCGTGCGGCGTTGCGCGCATACTCCACAAACATCAAAAACGTGGCGGTATAGGGTATAAATCCACCGTGGTGAGCGATGCCGTTAGCAATAGCGGTCATACCGAATTCGCGCACGCCGTAGTGGATGTAATTACCGGCGGGATCCTCCTTTAGCGAGGTTGAACCGGACCAGAGCGTGAGATTGCTGGGCGCCAGGTCCGCCGACCCGCCGAGCAGTTCCGGCAGTAGCGGGCCAATCACGTTAAGCATATTTTGCGACGCTTTGCGGGTAGCGATTTTAGCCGGGTCGTCCTGCCAGGTTTTTACCAGTGCGGTGGTAGTTTTTTCCCAGTCTTTTGGCAGTTCGCCGCGCATGCGGCGCTCAAATTCAGCCGCTTGTTCCGGGAAAGCCTGTTTATAGGCTGCAAAGGTACGGTTCCACTCGGATTCGGCCCTGGCGCCTTTTTCGCGAGCATCCCAGCCCTTATAGATATCCTCTGGAATGACAAACGGCGGTTCGTTCCAGCCGAGCTTTTTACGCGCCAGCGCGACCTCCTCGGCGCCGAGCGGTGAACCATGCGCTTGCTCTTTGCCTGCTTTATTAGGCGAGCCGAAGCCGATAACGGTGCGGCAGATAATCAGCGAGGGTTTGTCTTTTACGCGCTGCGCTTCTTCAATTGCACGCTTAATCGCCGCCGGATCGTGACCGTCGATTTCATGCACGACATGCCAGTGATAGGCTTCAAAGCGTTTTGCGGTATCGTCGGTAAACCAGCCTTCCGTTTCGCCGTCAATCGAGATGCCGTTGTGGTCGTAGAAGCCAATCAGTTTGCCAAGCCCCAGCGTACCGGCCAGCGAGCAGGCTTCGTGGGAGATCCCCTCCATCAGGCAACCGTCGCCCATAAACACATAGGTGTAATGGTCGATGAGAGAATGCCCTGGCCGGTTGAACTGCGCGCTGAGCGTGCGCTCGGCGATGGCCAGCCCTACGGCGTTTGCCAGCCCCTGCCCAAGTGGGCCGGTGGTCGTTTCGACGCCAGGCGTATAGCCCAGTTCCGGGTGGCCTGGCGTTTTTGAATGTAGCTGGCGGAAGTTTTTCAGTTCTTCCATCGGCAGGTCGTAGCCGGTGAGGTGAAGCAGGCTGTAGAGCAGCATCGAGGCGTGGCCGTTGGAGAGAATAAAGCGGTCGCGATCGTACCAGGCCGGATTGCCCGGATTATGCCGCAGGAAGTCATTCCACAGTACTTCGGCGATATCCGCCATTCCCATCGGCGCGCCGGGGTGCCCGGAGTTAGCTTTTTGTACCGCGTCCATACTCAGGGCGCGAATGGCGTTGGCAAGTGCCTGGCGAGTCATAGTTTACTCCATGTCGGATTAAAGTCGGGCGGCAAGCAGATCTTCAAGTTTGCGCTGATCGATAGCGAACAGTCGGATACCTTCAGCCAGTTTATCCACCGCCATCGCGTCCTGGTTGTGCTCCCAGCGGAACTCCGCTTCGCTCATCGGCGTCGGGCGATGGTATTTTTGCGGTGTTGGGATTAGTTTGCGTATGACTGGCTGCTCGCTTTTTTGCAGCTCTTCAAGCAGGTTTGGCGAGATGGTAAGGCGATCGCAGCCCGTCAGCGCGAGGATTTGTTCGGTACGTCGGAAGCTGGCGCCCATGACGATAGTTTCGTAACTGTGCTGCTTGTAGTAGTCATAAATATTGCGTACCGACTTTACGCCTGGGTCCTCATCCACCACATAGGGATCCAGCGGCTTGCGGCTGTTGTACCAGTCGTAGATACGCCCGACAAAAGGCGAAATCAGAAATACGCCCGCTTCGGCGCAGGCGCGGGCTTGCGCGAAGGAAAAAAGTAGCGTCAGGTTACAGTGAATACCCTCTTTTTCCAGCGCATGGGCCGCTCGAATGCCCTCCCAGGTCGATGCGAGTTTAATCAGGATACGTGATGGATCAACGCCCTGCTCCTTATATAACGCAACCAGGCGGCGCGCTTTGGCGATGCTTTTTTCTTTATCAAAGGAGAGCCGGGCGTCGACTTCGGTAGAGACGCGCCCCGGTATACTTTTGAGGATCTCCGCGCCGAAGTTTACCGCCAGCTTGTCGCAGGCGTTGATAACTTGCTGTTCGCGGTTGCCGCCTGCCTTGCGCGCCCAGGCCAGCGCGTCTTCAATCAGCGGGTCGTAGTTTTTCAACCCGGCGGCCTTAAGCAGTAATGATGGGTTAGTGGTGGCATCTTCCGGCTGGTAATGGCGAATAGATTCAATATCGCCGCTGTCGGCAACGACGGTGGTGAACTGTTTGATCGCTTCTAACTGGTTCATTTTATAAACTCCATGTTTATCAATTGCTTATATTGCGCTTCTGCGCTTCCTCGAGGTGAATATTTTGTGACGCATAACAAAAAAGCATAGCAGAAGGGCATAATACTGTTGTTTGGGCTATGCAACATTTTGTCAAAAATTAATTAACAACGATTGGCGTCCGTTGCCGAGAGTATGGCGTTCTTCAAAGTTTAGACGCTGCGTACGGGAGATACTTAACGGTTCTATAACCCGGCAGATTTTCAGAATAAATTCACAGGTAAAACACGATGGATGAACAGTTAAAACAAAGCGCCCTCGATTTTCATCAGTTTCCCGTTCCGGGAAAAATACAGGTTTCACCCACCAAGCCGCTGGCAACCCAGCGCGATCTTGCTTTGGCCTATTCTCCAGGCGTGGCCGTGCCTTGCCTGGAAATTGCAGAAGATCCGCTGGCTGCCCACAAATACACCGCGCGCGGCAACCTGGTGGCGGTAGTTTCTAACGGCACGGCGGTGCTGGGGCTGGGCAACATCGGCGCGCTGGCGGGCAAACCGGTGATGGAAGGTAAAGGCGTGCTGTTTAAAAAGTTTGCCGGCATTGACGTATTTGATATTGAAGTTGACGAAACCAACCCGGATAAATTGATTGACGTTGTGGCCGCACTGGAGCCAACTTTTGGCGGCATCAACCTTGAAGATATTAAAGCGCCTGAATGTTTCTATATTGAGCAAAAGTTGCGTGAGCGCATGAATATCCCTGTGTTTCACGACGACCAGCACGGCACCGCTATTATTTGTACCGCTGCGGTACTCAACGGCCTGCGGGTGGTAAAAAAGGCTATTTCCGACGTACGGCTGGTGGTGTCCGGGGCCGGGGCGTCCGCCATTGCCTGCATGAACCTGCTGGCGGCGCTCGGTATGCAAAAACATAATATTGTCGTCTGCGATTCGCGTGGCGTTATCTATAAAGGCCGCGAAGCGAATATGGCGCAAACCAAAGCTGCTTATGCGGTGGATGATGATGGCCGGCGCAGCCTGGAAGAGGTTATTGAAGGCGCGGACATTTTCCTGGGGTGTTCCGGGCCGAAAGTCTTAACGCCGGAAATGGTAAAAAAAATGGCGCCGTCGCCGCTGATTCTGGCGCTGGCGAATCCGGAGCCGGAAATTATGCCGCCGCTGGCGAAAGCGGTGCGCCCGGATGCCATCATCTGCACAGGGCGCTCTGATTTTCCAAATCAGGTTAATAACGTACTCTGCTTCCCGTTTATCTTCCGCGGTGCGCTGGATGCCGGGGCTACGGCTATTAATGAAGAAATGAAGCTGGCGGCAGTACACGCCATTGCCGAACTGGCCCATGCCGAGCAGAGCGAGGTGGTGGCGTCAGCCTATGGCGATCAGGAGCTGTCGTTTGGCCCGGAATACCTGATTCCAAAACCGTTCGACCCCCGTCTGATTGTAAAAATCGCGCCAGCGGTGGCCAGGGCAGCGATGGATTCCGGCGTGGCGACGCGGCCCATTGAAGACTTTGACGCCTATACTGACAGGCTTACTGAGTTTGTTTATAAAACCAACCTGTTTATGAAACCCATCTTCTCCCAGGCGCGCAAATCGCCCAAGCGCGTGGTACTGGCGGAAGGGGAAGATACCCGCGTGCTGCATGCTACCCAGGAGCTGGTGACGCTGGGGCTGGCGAAGCCGATCCTTATCGGCCGCCCGAGCGTGATTGAGATGCGTATCCAGAAACTTGGGCTTCAGATCCAGCCGGGGCGTGATTTCGAAATTGTAAACAACGAATCCGATCCGCGCTATAAAGCGTACTGGAACGAATATTACACTATTATGAAGCGTCGCGGCGTAACGCAGGAGCAGGCGCAGCGCGCGGTGTTGAGCAATACCACGGTAATTGGCGCGATTATGGTGCACCGTGGCGAAGCGGATGCGCTGATTTGCGGCACTATCGGTGAGTATCATGAGCATTTCACGGTGGTGGAGAAGTTGTTCGGCTATCGTGAGGGCGTAAAAGCCGCGGGCGCAATGAACGCGCTGCTGCTGCCAGGCGGCAATACATTTATTGCCGATACCTATGTTAATGCCGATCCTACGCCTGCGCAGTTGAGCGAAATTGTGCTAATGGCGGCAGAAACGGTGCGTCGCTTTGGTATTAAGCCGAAGGTAGCGCTGTTGTCTCACTCTAACTACGGCTCATCGGATGCGCCGGGCGCGCTGAAAATGCGTGAAACGCTGGCGCTGGTGCGCGAGCGAGCGCCGGAACTGATGATAGACGGTGAAATGCACGGCGATGCGGCGCTGGTTGAGAGCATCCGCAATGACCGTATGCCGGACAGCCCACTTAAGGGGGCGGCCAATATACTGATTATGCCGAATATGGAAGCGGCGCGAATCAGCTATAACCTGTTGCGCGTTTCCAGCTCTGAAGGGGTGACCGTTGGGCCGGTGCTGATGGGAGTGGCGAAACCGGTGCATATTTTGACGTCTATTGCGTCAGTGCGCCGCATCGTCAATATGGTCGCGCTGGCGGTGGTGGAGGCGCAGGCTGGCGTATTATAGCCAAAACTGGCGCGCCGTGGGCGATGCGCCCAAGGCGCGGCGTGTTAACGAGACAGGCTGAACGCGCAGGCGGTTTCCCCGATTGTTTAATGGCGCAGGGGGGCCGCTCTACAGGCAGCGGCCGGTGTTATTGCCAGTTATATTTCACGGCCAGCGCGTTCACTTCCTGCATGATATCCATTTGCAGGGCGAGAAATTGCTTGCCGAGTTGCTCAAGCGACTGTTTGTCTTCCTCGCTGACGGTTTCGCCGCTGGCCAGCTCGGCCATTTTGATCGCCATATTATTGGAATCGATCAGTTTATGGCGCAGCCCTTCGCCTTCCTTGCTTTTTAGCGTCAGGGCCCGTAGCTGGCTGTTTGCGTTTTCCTGCAATTTGCGCGAGCGGGCAAGAGTTTCCTTAAGCATTTCCTGCTCGTCTTTGTCACTAAACCATTTAATGCTTTCCCGAAGCTTATTCACTTCCGCTTCGTTGTTATTGACGATTTCGCCCATAAGCGACAAATCGGCCTTGATGTCTTCACCGTTGTCGGTTGACTGTGGGGTTTCTACAACCGGAGGTTTGCCGGGATCATCGGTGGTGGTTTTTTTGTTATCGCAGCCAGCGAGCAGAAAGGCCAGCGCAGCGGCAATAACAAGAGGTGATTTACGCATTGTGTTCCTTTGAGAATTTATTCCTTATTTCAGACAGTATATCCATAGATCCCGCCGGGCTACCAGTAGGGATTGGGCGGTGAACGTGCGGCGTGGCAATTTGCGAGATTTAATCCCGCAAGCCAGGGGTTTTTATCAAACCAAATAAACAAACTGATAGTGGTAATTTATCGAAAATAAATAAAAATATTTTATAAGGCGCCGAAGGGGGAAGGCGCTTTTATTGATTAATAACGGGACCGCGCGTTACACCCATTCGCGCACCTCAATGAACTTCGCCAGCGCAGCTTCCGGGCTGCCGGGCTCGGGATGATAATCATATTCCCAGCGCGCCTGCGGCGGCATCGACATCAAAATAGACTCAGTGCGCCCACCGGTTTGTAACCCAAACAGCGTGCCGCGATCCCAGATCAGATTAAACTCCACGTACCGTCCGCGGCGGTAAAGCTGAAAATGGCGTTCGCGCTCCCCCCAGGGCATATCCCGACGACGCTGTACAATGGGCAGATAAGCATCGAGATAGCCCAGGCCTACGGCCTGCATAAAACGAAAGGCATAGTTGAAATCAGGCGTATTCAGAGAGTCACAGAACAAACCGCCAATGCCGCGTTGTTCGTTGCGATGTCTGAGACAGAAGTAGTCGTCACACCATTTTTTATAGCGCGGATAGACATCGGGGCCGAATGGCTTGCACAGATTGCGTGCCGTGCGATGCCAGTGTTTAGCGTCTTCTTCGAAGCCGTAACAGGGGGTAAGATCGAACCCGCCGCCAAACCACCATACTGGTTCGTCGCCCGGCTTTTCGGCGATAAAAAAGCGAACATTCGCATGGCTGGTGGGGACGTACGGGTTGCAGGGATGGACAACCAGTGAAACGCCGAGCGCCTCGAAACTGCGGCCCGCCAGCGCCGGGCGATGCGCGCTGGCGTTGGCGGGCATTGCGCTGCCTCGCACGTGGGAAAAGTTGACGCCAGCCTGTTCAAACAGCGTACCGGTCAGCACGCGGCTACGTCCGCCGCCGCCTTCTCGCTGCCAGTTGTCTTCATGAAATATAGCGCCGTCCAGTGTGCTGAGCTGCTGGCAAAGCGTATCCTGCAAACTGGTCAGAAATGTTTTAACCGCCTGAATATCAGGTTTCATTTTGGCTAACCTCGCCTGGAATGGGCTTTATGATTATCAAACCAGTTAAAATAGCTGACGATGCCGGCGGCAATCGCATGGGCGATTTTCTGGCGAAACGCCGTTGTGCCAAGCAGACGCTCCTCTTGCGGGTTAGTGATAAACGATGTCTCAACCAGCACTGATGGCACCGATGGCGATTTAAGCACCACAAATGCCGCCTGTTCCGTATTTTTACTGTGCAGGCGATGAACGTGGCGAATTTGCCTGAGTACGTGCGAGCCGAGCGTCAGGCTGTTTTTTATGGTGTTGGTTTGTACCAGATCGAACAGCACCTGCTGCAGATAGCGATCGTGGTCTTTCACTCGGTTGCCTGCCACATCGTCGGCGGCGTTTTCTTTTTCTGAGAGATATTTCGCCATAGCGCTGCTGGCGCCGCGGTTAGACAGCGCGAATGCCGATGCGCCAGCCGCAGACGGGTTAGTAAACCCGTCTGCATGAATGGATATAAACATATCGGCGCCGTGTTTGTGCGCGATCTCTACGCGATCGTAGAGTGGAATAAATTCGTCGCTGTCGCGGGTAAGGCGAGCGTCGTAACCTTTCTGGCGCAAAATTGTGCGTACGTTTCTGGCAATGGCAAGCACGACATGCTTTTCCTGCGAACCATTCCCGCCGATTGCGCCGGTATCAATACCGCCATGCCCCGGATCGAGCGTAATCACCCGGCGACCGCCGGCGTTCTTTTTAGGCTGGCTGTGGCTGGTGCGGGTACGCAGTGAAGCGCTTTCCTCCCGGGCATAAGCGCTGTTTAGGCCGGCAAACGTCAGCGCTGCCAGGCCGGTCAATAGAAACTGGCGGCGGGAAGCCAGGGGAGTCAGTGTGTTAATTTTACTCATACGGCCCTGTTGTTTAACTTAAGTCTTTGTTCGTGCTGTGTGTCCTGGCTCTGTTTTCGGTGATATTCAACAACGCGGGGAACGGTGTTGCGCGAGCGCCGGAAATTGATGAACGGTGTGTGTCATGTCACTCTGCAGCCAGGTCGTTTCAGTATGCGCGAAGCGGCCTGAACGTGAAGAAAATGTTCTGCTTTTTATTTCAGGGCATGACAGCCGGATATTATGCCACCCTTGACGGTAAAGTAAGTTAAGATATAGGCTAATTTTTCAGTGGCCTCACTGGCTTTATTGTTGATGCTTAAGGCAGGTAACGTCATGGAAATACGCATCTTTCGCCAGGACGATTTTGAAAAAGTGATTACGCTGTGGGAGCGTTGCGATCTGCTGCGGCCGTGGAACGATCCTGAGATGGATATTGAGCGTAAATATCATCATTCGCCGGATCTGTTTCTGGTGGCGGAAATAGGCGATGAGATTGTCGGTTCTGTTATGGGCGGTTACGATGGCCATCGCGGTTCGGTTTATTATCTGGGCGTACATCCGGAATTTCGCGGGCGCGGTATTGCCAACGCGATGTTAAGCCGCCTTGAAAAAAAGCTCATTGCGCGCGGTTGCCCCAAAATACTAATTAGCGTGCGTGAAGATAACGATATGGTGATTGGCATGTATGAACGCCTGGGCTACGAGCAGCAGGACGTTGTGAACCTTGGTCGGCGCCTGATTGAAGACGATGAATATTAATTCCTGCGTCAGGCGTAGAGCGGGCTGGCGCAGGAAAAACGTTAAACAGCGTGCTGCGAAGGCGAATCAGGGTTTGCTGATTTTTTTCACGTCTATTTCAACTGAATTCCAGTCTTTATCCACTTCCCCTTCCAGACGTACCCGATCTTCAGGGCTTACCGTCAGCCCGCGCCAGCGCTTGTCGTCAATATCTGCGTTAATCACGCCGCTGTTGTCGCGAAATTCATAGAGTTCATGGCCTAACTTGCGTACGATGTTGCCTTCGAGTACGACCTGGCTGTCGTCACGCATGCTTTTAGCCTGCTCTACGGTAGAGGTAGCGACGCCCGGGCCAGTAAAGCCGCCCTGTTGCGCAGGCGCATCGGCAGCGGGGCCGGTGAAACCGCCGTTTTGCGCCAGGGCCGGAGCGGTTGCGACGGCGGTGAGCAATATTACCCGAATATATTTTTTCATTGTCAAACTCTCTGAGTAGAAGCGTTACGTAGCTGGCGTAGGCCGCCGGAATAGTGTCATACTTTCCGCCTTTAACCTTACGGTAAACTTAACAAGCGATGTGGGCGCCTTCTGATTATGATGATAATGGCTGGCTGAAGCTGCCGCTACTATTCTGGCTCATTCTCCTGCTGCAGGCGCGCACCTGGGTCTTGTTTGCGTTAGCCGGCGCATCGCGCGGGCAGGGCGAGGCGATTCTGACGTTGATTTATCCGGACAGACAGTTGTTCTGGCTGGGCATGGCCGCCGGGCTGCCCGCTGCCGCGACGTTTGTGCTCAGCGGCCGCCGTCATCGATTTGCGCGGTTATGGCGCGCGTGGCGACCTGTGCCGGTAGTGGCGCAACTGGCGCTGACGCTCTGGCAGCTATGGCTGCTGTTACAGGGCGCGCCCGGTATTGCGGCGTCGTTGCTGCTTATTATAGATTGTTTCGCGCTCCTGTGGCTGGCCGCCAGCCGTCGCCTGCGCGCCTGTTTTTACGCACCTGCGGATTAAGGCGACGCTTTCCGGGACCGGCGGGCGCTTATTGCGCGCGTTATTAAAAAGGACGAATAAATGAAAAAGGCACAAAGGGTATTAGCAAGCGGTATGGTTTTGTTACTGAGCGGGTGTTCTTCTGCGTCGCGTATCGCGCCGTGGAACTGGTTTGGGTCAACTGTGACGATAACCGAGCAGGGCGTTGGGAAACTGACGGCGAACACGCCGTTGACCGAAGCGGCCATCGCTGAGGGGTTGAACAACGATTATCGCCTGATAGGCGGTATGCGTATTGTCAGCGGTCAGCCGGTAACGTATTACGAAGCGTTAAAAGAAGATAAAACTGCGCTACTGATACGCGGCGAGGATGGCAAGGTTAGCCACATTGAAGTGATGGACAGCGATATTGAAACCGATAGTGGCGTAAAAATCGGTACGCTGTTTAGTAAGCTTTACAGTAAGGCCTACGGCGCCTGCCGGCCGGGCGAGGAGCTTGATGTGCGGTCCGTGGAATGCTCAGCGCCAGGTAGCGAGCATCTGAACTATCAGTTTAGCGGCGACTGGCGCGGCCCGCAGGGGCTTATCCCGCCTGACGATGTGTTAAGCGACTGGGCTATTCGTAAAATTATCTGGCATCGATAGTATCTACGCTCTTTTTGCGCCGTCGCAAGGCGGTGCTGCGATAACCGCTTACACTACCTGCCGTGAGGCCACCGCCGGTGGTTTACTATAATTCAGGAGGAGCGATGTCCCGGGTGCAGACTGGCATTTTGCCAGAACATTGTCGTGCCGCTATCTGGCTTGAGGCGTGTTTTCAGGGAGATTTTGCAGCGCTTAAGGAAGGTTGCAAAACATTTTGTCAGCAACTGGATGCATTACAACAGCAATTCCCCGACGCGCGCCTTGGCGCAACGGTCGCCTTTGGCCACGATTTGTGGCGCGATTTAAGCGGTGCAAAGGGGGCCGATGAGCTGAAGAATTTCACGCCGCTGGGTAATGGCCTTGCGCCAGCAACGCAGCGTGACGTTATGATTCATATACTTTCCTGGCGCCATGATGTGAACTTTAGCGCGGCGCAGGCGGCGCTTTGCGCATTTGGCGATACGCTGAAGTTTGAAGAAGAAGTCCACGGCTTTCGCTGGGTAGAAGATCGCGATCTGAGTGGTTTTGTCGACGGTACCGAGAACCCCAGCGGCGAGGCGCTGCGACGCAGCGTGGCGATTATCAACCACGGCGTGGATGAGGGCGGCAGCTATGTGCTTACCCAGCGCTGGGAGCATAATCTTGCGCAGTTCAATCGCTTTAGCGTGGCCGAACAGGAGAAAATTATCGGGCGTACAAAAGTGGATAATGAAGAGCTTGATGGCGATAACCGCCCGGAGACTTCCCACGTAAGTCGCGTCGATCTCAAAGAGGACGGCGTAGGCCTGAAGATTGTGCGCCAGAGTCTGCCTTATGGCACGGCAAGCGGCGTTCACGGCCTTTATTTTATCGCTTACTGCGCACGCTTGCATAATATTGAGCAGCAGTTGCTCAGTATGTTCGGTGAAACGGACGGCAAGCGCGACGCTATGCTGCGGTTTACTAAGCCTGTGACCGGCGCATACTGGTTTGCGCCTTCTCTGGATACATTGTTTTCGCTTTAATTCTGCCCGCCGCCCGCGCCAACGTCCTGCGCTGGCGGCCTTATACTCTTTTACGCTTGCCAATCACCAAATGGTATATAAAAGCGTTACTGTTTTGCTACCCATTATAAATACACTGATAACCCAGATTCCGGTTTTCGGCGTGTTGTATATAAGGGTGGAGAATGGTCGCTAAATCAGTCAACTATATCATCAATGCGCTGGTTGCCACGCTGCTGTTGGCGGGGCAGGCTCAGGCAACGACGCTGCTTAACAGCTCTTATGACGTTTCGCGTGAGCTTTTTGCGGCCCTCAACCCGCCTTTCGAGCAACAGTGGGCGCAGGCAAACGGCGGCGATAAACTCACGATTAAACAGTCTCACGGCGGTTCGTCGAAACAGGCGCTGGCGATTTTACAGGGCTTAAAAGCAGACGTAGTGACCTATAACCAGGTCACGGACGTGCAGATTTTGCACGATCGTGGAAAACGGCTGGCCGCTGGCTGGCAAAATCGTTTGCCGAACCACAGTTCGCCGTTTTACTCCACGATGGCGTTTCTGGTGCGCAAGGGTAATCCCAAAAACATCCAGGACTGGCGCGATCTGGTTCGGTCAGATGTGAAGCTTATCTTCCCCAACCCGAAAACGTCCGGCAATGCGCGCTATACCTATCTCGCCGCCTGGGGTGCCGCGGACAAAGCCAATAACGGCGACAGGGCTGACACCGAGCGGTTTATGACGCAGCTTCTAAAAAACGTCGAAGTGTTTGATACCGGCGGGCGCGGCGCCACCACCAGTTTCGTGGAGCGCGGGTTGGGCGATGTGCTGATTAGCTTTGAATCCGAGGTAAATAATATTCGCAATCAGTACGCGAAAGAAGGATATGAAGTGGTCGTGCCGAAAGTAAATATCCTGGCCGAATTTCCCGTTGCCTGGGTGGATAAAAATGTGAAGGTCAACGGCACGGAAAAAGCGGCAAAAGCCTACCTGAATTACCTTTATAGCCCGGCTGCGCAGCAGATAATCACACACTATTATTATCGGGTGAACAATTCAGCGCTGATGGAGAAACTAAAAGACCGTTTCCCGCAGACTGCGTTATTTCGCGTGGAGGAACAGTTTGGCGGCTGGCCTGAAGTGATGAAAACCCATTTCAACAGCGGCGGCGAGCTGGATAAGCTGCTTGCCGCGGGGCGTCGCTGATGTTTGCTGCTTCACGTCGCGTATTACCTGGCTTCACGCTGAGTCTTGGCACCAGTCTGTTATTTGTCTGCCTGATTCTGCTGTTGCCGCTCAGCGCGCTGGTTATGCAGCTTGCGCAGATGAGCTGGGCGCAGTACTGGGAGGTCATCACTAACCCGCAGGTGATGGCTGCGTATAAAGTGACGCTGTTAGCTGCCGCCGTCGCATCCATATTTAATGGCGTGTTCGGCATGCTGATGGCCTGGGTATTAACCCGCTACTCCTTCCCCGGGCGCAGCCTGCTGGATGCGCTAATGGATTTGCCATTTGCGCTGCCAACCGCCGTGGCGGGCCTGACGCTGGCCTCGTTGTTTTCAGTGAACGGTATTTACGGCCAGTGGCTGGCGCATCTGGATATTAAAGTGACCTACGCCTGGCCTGGTATCGCCGTGGCGATGGCGTTTACCAGTATTCCTTTCGTGGTGCGTACCGTGCAGCCGGTGCTTGAAGAGCTGGGGCCGGAATATGAGGAGGCGGCGCAGACGCTGGGCGCAGGCCGTTGGCAGAGTTTTCGCCGCGTCGTGCTGCCCGAGCTTTCACCTGCGCTCACGGCCGGGGTGGCGCTGTCGTTTACCCGCAGCCTTGGCGAGTTTGGCGCAGTGATTTTTATCGCCGGGAATATCGCCTGGAAAACGGAAGTGGCTTCGTTGATGATTTTCATACGCCTCCAGGAGTTTGATTATCCCGCAGCCAGCGCAGTGGCGTCGGTGATCCTTGCAGCTTCGCTGCTGCTGCTGTTTAGCATTAACACGCTGCAAAGCCGCTTCGGGCGCCGTCTGGGGGGACACTGATGTTGGATGTGTCGCAACTGAGCGGTGAGCGCTCTGGCGTTGACTGGGGCAAGTGGGCGTTGATTGGCGCCGGTGTGCTGATTTCGTTCCTGCTGCTGGTTGTGCCGATGATCGCCATTTTCATTCAGGCATTTTCAAAAGGTTTGTTACCGGTGCTGCGCAATTTGGCAGACCCGGACATGCTGCATGCCATCTGGCTGACGGTGCTTATCGCGCTTATTGCCGTGCCGGTTAATCTGGTATTTGGCACGCTGCTGGCCTGGCTGGTTACGCGGTTTACTTTCCCGGGGCGCCAGCTTTTACTGACGCTGCTGGATATCCCCTTTGCTGTCTCGCCTGTGGTTGCGGGGCTGATTTACCTGCTGTTCTACGGCAGTAATGGCCCGCTCGGCGGCTGGCTGGATGAGCGCGATATTCAGATTATGTTTTCCTGGCCAGGCATGGCGCTGGTGACCATTTTTGTTACCTGCCCGTTTGTTGTGCGCGAGCTGGTGCCGGTGATGTTAAGCCAGGGAAGTCAGGAAGATGAAGCGGCGATTTTGCTCGGTGCGTCCGGCTGGCAGATGTTCCGTCGTGTTACGCTGCCAAATATCCGCTGGGCGCTGCTTTACGGCGTGGTATTGACCAATGCGCGCGCCATTGGCGAATTTGGCGCGGTGTCGGTGGTGTCGGGATCGATTCGCGGGGAGACGCTATCGTTGCCGCTGCAGATTGAATTGCTGGAGCAGGATTACAATACCGTAGGCGCGTTCACTGCTGCGGCGCTGCTGACTCTGATGGCGATTTTAACGTTGTTTTTAAAAAGCGCGTTGCAGTGGCGCCTGAATAATCAGGAAAAGCGGCTGCATCAGGAGGAAAGAGATGAGCATTGAGATTACTGATATCAAAAAGTCTTTTGGCCGCACGCAGGTGCTAAACGCTATCTCACTGGACATTCCCTCTGGCCAAATGGTGGCGCTGCTGGGGCCTTCCGGGTCCGGAAAAACCACGTTGCTGCGTATTATTGCCGGCCTTGAAAGCCAGACGGGCGGGCGTATCCGTTTTCACGGTACCGACGTCAGCCGCCTGCATGCGCGTGAGCGTCGCGTGGGCTTTGTTTTTCAGCACTATGCGCTGTTTCGCCATATGACGGTATTTGACAATATCGCCTTCGGCCTGACCGTACTGCCGCGCCGTGAGCGGCCAAATGCGGCGGCAATTCATCAAAAGGTGATGTCGTTGTTGGAGATGGTGCAGCTTTCACATCTTGCCGGGCGCTTTCCGGCTCAACTCTCCGGCGGGCAGAAGCAAAGAGTTGCGCTGGCGCGCGCGCTGGCGGTTGAGCCGCAGATTTTGCTGCTTGATGAGCCATTTGGCGCGCTGGATGCGCAAGTGCGTAAAGAGCTTCGGCGCTGGCTGCGTGAGCTACATGAGGAGTTGAAGTTTACCAGCGTATTTGTCACTCACGATCAGGAAGAAGCGATGGAGGTGGCTAATTGCGTTGTGGTGATGAGCCAGGGCAATATCGAGCAGGTCGGTGCGCCGCAGCAGGTGTGGCGTGAGCCGGCCACGCGTTTCGTGCTGGAGTTTCTGGGGGAGGTAAACCGCCTTTCGGGAATAATCCAGGGCGGGCAGTTTCTGGTCGGCGCGCACCGCTGGCCGCTTGGCTTTACGCCCTCCTGGCAGGGCGAAGTCGATCTGTTCCTGCGCCCGTGGGAAGTGGACGTCAACCGTCATACCAGCCTTGATTCGCCGCTGCCCGCGCAGGTGCTGGAAGCCAGCCCTCGCGGACACTATACGCAACTGATGGTACAGCCGCTAGGCTGGGGCCGTGAACCGCTGAGCGTAGTGCTGCGTGATGAGCGCGCGCCGCAGCGCGGCGAGCGCCTGTTTGTTGGCCTGAAAAATGCGCGTATCTACCACGGGCAGACGCGTATCCAAAGCCTGGCGCTGGCGCAAAGCGCCTGAAACGATGGGCGACAGCGTTTGCCGTCACGCTGAGGATTGACTATTTGGCGCAAGGTTTTGCCGGTTTTCTGTAATTAGCGGCCGTCAGGCCGCTTGAGACGGCTGACAAACCCCATCCTGTCGTAGACAGAATGGATGAAAAACAATAAAAAATAAGGAAAATCAAAGCATTGTTTTTCACCTGATTACTACAAAGAAGGAAAAACCCCCGTTTTTTCCTTCTTTGTCAACAAACTGCAGCGGCCGCCAGGCCGCTTTTTTCATGACATGGATATGATACACGTGAGCACATTAGAAAGCACAATCGGCAATACGCCGCTGGTTCGCCTCCAGCGTCTGGGGCCGCAGAACGGCAGTGAAATCTGGGTAAAGCTTGAAGGTAATAACCCAGCGGGTTCGGTGAAAGATCGTGCGGCGCTGTTTATGATAAATGAGGCGCAGCGGCGCGGCGATATTGCGCCTGGCGACGTGTTGATTGAGGCGACCAGCGGCAATACCGGTATTGCGCTGGCGATGATTGCGGCATTAAAGGGCTACAGGATGAAACTCCTGATGCCTGACAACATGAGTCTTGAACGGCGTGCGGCAATGCAGGCGTATGGTGCGGAGTTGATCCTTGTCAGCAAAGCGCAGGGGATGGAAGGGGCGCGTGCGCAGGCGCAGGAAATGGCGGCGCGCGGCGAAGGAAAAGTGCTCGATCAGTTTAATAATCCCGATAACCCTCTGGCCCACTACTGCACCACGGGACCGGAAATCTGGCGGCAGACGAAAGGGCGCATTAGCCATTTTGTTTCCAGCATGGGAACCACTGGCACGATTACCGGGACCTCACGTTTTATGCGTGAGCAGAACAAGCCGGTGCGAATTATAGGCCTGCAGCCGCAGGAAGGCAGCAGCATACCCGGCATCCGACGCTGGCCGCAGGCGTGGATGCCAGGCATCTTTGACGCTTCTTTGGTTGATGAAGTGCTGGATATTTCTCAGGATGAAGCGGAAAACACCATGCGAATGCTGGCGCGACAGGAAGGGATTTTTTGCGGCGTCAGCTCCGGCGGCGCAGTGGCCGGGGCGCTGAAGGTGGCGCGGGGCAATCCGGGATCGGTGGTGGTCGCGATTATCTGCGATCGCGGTGACCGTTATCTGTCAACCGGCGTGTTTGGTGAAGAAAGCTTTGCGCAGGGCGCAGGCATTTAACCTCGCGCGGCTTACTGAACGCTGGCGTCGGTTTGCGCAATCAGGCGGCGGTGCTTCGTAATGCGCACCGTGTATGGCTTGCCGGTAATTGCGGAGAATGCAACCTTATCCTTAACCTAACTGGCTGAATTGATTCGGGGGCGGGTGATTTTAAGCTTGAGCCGCAGGTATGAACGGCTTCATCACGGGCGCGTCCTGCCGTTATGGATAACCGTTGTCCCGGTTGCCGACTGCGCGCGCCGGGCATTGCCTCAACGCGCGCTTTTTTATGCGCGTTAAGTTTTGCCCGGGCGCGGAAGCCTGCGGCGACAGTATTTTTCTATCGTCATGATATTTCTTGTAAGTCTTTGTTTTTTTAAGATTAAACAGAAGAAGGGCAGCGTTGTGCGGCGAGGGCCGGACGTTTGTTTGCTCAGGATAAGTCTATCCGACAAAACGCTTTGATGTGGCAAGAGGGGATAACCCATAGAAAACGGCGCCTTCAGGCGCCGTTTTAAGAACGTTTTCACATTATTTTTTTATGCGAATGACCGGGGTTTCCCCAACGGTGACGCTACCGGTAAGCTTAGTTAGCTCTTTGATTTCGTCCATGTTAGAGATGACAACCGGCGTCAGCGTGGATTTGGCTTTTTCTTCAAGTAGCGGCAAATCAAACTCAATGACCACGTCGCCTTTTTTCACGCGCTGACCTTCTTCAGCGATACGTTTGAAACCTTCGCCTTTCAGTTCGACGGTATCAATACCGAAGTGGACAAACAGCTCAATGCCGCTATCGGATTCGATAGAGAAGGCGTGGTTCGTTTCGAAAATTTTACCAATGGTGCCGTCAACCGGCGCTACCATTTTGTCGCCGGTGGGCTTGATAGCAATACCGTCACCAACGATTTTCTCAGCAAAAACCACGTCCGGCACGTCTTCAATATTGACGATCTCGCCTGACAGAGGCGCAACAATTTCAATCGTTCCGGTGTCGCTGTTGCCTTTGTCACCGAACAGTTTACTAAATAACCCCATTAACCTTCTCTCCTAAGCAGTAATTTGGGCCGCATCTCGTGGATTAGCAGAGTGTTTTTTCTTCAATGAACTTGTTAACCAGCGTCATTAACTCGTCCGTTGTCGGTTGAGCAAGAGCCTGCTCTGCTAAAACCTTCGCATCTTCGAAGTTCGTATTACGAATAATCTTCTTGATACGCGGGATAGAAATGGCACTCATACTGAATTCATCCAGCCCCATCCCCAGCAACAGAAGTGTAGCACGTTCATCACCAGCAAGCTCACCGCACATGCCGGTCCACTTACCTTCTGCATGGGATGCGTCGATAACCTGTTTGATCAGGGTCAGGACCGAGGGCGACATCGGCTGGTACAGATGCGAGATCATATCATTACCACGATCTACGGCCAGCGTATACTGTGTTAAGTCGTTGGTTCCGATGCTAAAGAAATCTACTTCTTTAGCCAGGTGGCGGGCAATCGTTGCAGCCGCCGGGGTTTCTACCATCACGCCGATTTCAATGCTTTCGTCGAACGCTTTGCCTTCTTCACGCAGTTCGGCTTTATAGCCTTCTATTGCCTGCCTGAGCGTGCGAACTTCTTCAACAGAGATAATCATCGGGAACATGATGCGCAGTTTACCGAAAGCCGAGGCGCGCAGAATAGCACGCAACTGGTCGCGCAGGATCTCTTTACGATCCATCGCGATGCGGATCGCGCGCCAGCCCAAAAATGGGTTCTCTTCTTTCGGGAAATTCATATACGGCAGCTCTTTGTCGCCGCCGATATCCATAGTACGTACAATAACGGCCTGAGAACCGCAGGCCTGTGCAACGGCCTTATAGGCTTCAAACTGCTCGTTTTCAGACGGCAGTGAATCGCGATCCATGAACAGAAATTCGGTACGATACAGACCCACGCCTTCTGCGCCGTTGCGCTCAGCGCCAGCGACGTCGCGCACGGTGCCGATATTGGCGCAAACTTCAACCTGATGGCCGTCAAGCGTAATAGCAGGCAGGTCTTTAAGCTTCGCCAGTTCTGCTTTTTCTGCCGCTTCCTGAGCCTGGATTTTGCGCAGTGCGTCTATCTCATCATTAGTAGGGTTGACGTAAACTTTATTGTTAACCGCATCGAGGATGAGATAGTCGCCGTTTTTTACCTGGCTTGTGATGTCGCCGGTGCCCACGATAGCAGGCAGTTCAAGCGAGCGCGCCATGATAGAGGTATGAGAAGTGCGCCCGCCAAAGTCAGTAATGAAACCTAACACTTTGTTCAGGTTAAGCTGCGCGGTTTCAGACGGCGTCAGGTCAGCGGCGACCAGAATGACTTCTTCCTGAATTGCGCTAAGATCGATAATCGCCAGACCCAGAATATTGCGCAAAAGACGCTTGCCGATGTCGCGCACGTCAGCGGCGCGTTCTTTCAGGTATTCATCATCAAGCTCTTCCAGGGCAGTGGCCTGGCCTTCGATAACATCGTATGCCGCCGCATCGGCAGTAACGAGCTTATCTTTTATCAGGGCTATGATTTCCTGCTCCAGCTCCTCATCTTCCAGCAACATAATATGGCCTTCGAAGATGGCTTCTTTTTCTTCGCCAAAGGTCTCCCCGGCTTTTACCTTGATGGCTTCAAGCTGGGTGGCTGCCTTCGCGCGTCCGTCCAGGAAACGTTCAATCTCTTGATCAACCTTGTCGGCAGAAATCTTTTTCCGGTTGATGACAACCTCATCTTCTTTCAGCAAAAGCGCTTTGCCAAAAGCGATACCCGGGGATGCTAAAATGCCTGAAATCATAACCCTACCTTACTTATGACTGATATTAATTCCGAACCCGGGTAAACTTATTCGAGCTCTGCCATCAGCTTAACCAGATGCTCAACGGCTTTCTGCTCGTCTTCGCCTTCTGCTGAGATGGTCACAACGGTACCCTGAGTCAGCCCCAGCGTCTGCAGTTTGAACAGGCTTTTTGCGCTTGCGCTTTTACCGTTGGAGATAACAGTAATCTCAGAAGTGAAGCCTTTTGCTTCTTTTACAAACTGAGCGGCAGGGCGGGTGTGCAGACCGTTTGGCGCGGTAATGGTAACTTCTTGCTGAAACATTATATTTCCCCAACTTAATAGGTTTAGTGTTGTGGTACTAAAGTCTAGCCTGGGGGGCAGACTTTAGCCTGTAATCGTTCGGATGCCGACAGCGGGCGACACAGTGATGCTAAAACCTCGGTTATGGCCTTAGCGCTGCGATTTCCGCTTTGGTTAGCCTGCGACTATTATGCCGCGTAATCCCCTTCGGTACCAAACCAGTAAATCGATTCAGCCCAAACGGACAAAAAACCGAGTAATTTCGCGCATCAAAATAATTTGCAGGTTAAATACCAGAGCGATGGGGGCTGAGCAATGCCGGGGTGGGTAAAAGTTTGAACTGCGCCACAAAAAAGCGCCTTCAGTGGCGCTTTTTTGTGCTTTATCGGCAAACTGGCATTACTGTTGCAGCTCTTTTTCCGTAAAGAGATCGGCAAACAGCGCGGTGCTCAGATAACGTTCGCCGGAGGAGGGAAGAATAACGACGATGGTTTTATTCTTAAGGGCTTCATCTTCCTGAAGCTTGAGTGCGGCAGCTACGGCAGCCCCTGACGATATCCCCGCCAGAATGCCTTCTTCTTCCATCAAGCGCCGAGCGGTGGAAATGGCCTCTTCGTTGGTGATGGCGACCACTTTATCCACCAGGCTGAGATCGAGGTTGGCGGGAATAAAGCCTGCGCCAATGCCCTGGATTTTATGCGGGCCGGGTTTAATTTCCTCTCCTGCCAGCGCCTGGGCAATAACAGGAGAATCGACAGGTTCAACGGCGACGGTAATAAGGTCGCTTTTCCCTTTGGTGTTTTTCAGATAGCGGCTGACGCCGGTGAGCGTGCCGCCGGTGCCGACGCCGGAGATGAAAATATCGACCTGGCCGTCGGTATCTTCCCAAATTTCCGGGCCGGTCGTTTTTTCATGAATTTCAGGGTTAGCGGGGTTGCTGAACTGTTGCAGTAAAACATACTTTTGCGGATTGGTGGCGACAATCTCTTCTGCTTTCTGAATCGCGCCTTTCATCCCCTTCGCGCCTTCGGTAAGTACCAGGTTGGCGCCCAGCGCCTTAAGCAATTTACGTCGTTCAATGCTCATGGTTTCTGGCATCGTAAGCGTCAGCCTGTAACCGCGCGCCGCAGCGACATAAGCCAATGCAATACCGGTGTTGCCGCTGGTCGGTTCGACCAGCTCCACATCGGGCTTTAGCAGACCGCGTTTTTCGGCGTCCCAAATCATATTGGCGCCGATGCGGCATTTAACGCTAAAAGCTGGATTACGGGATTCAATCTTTGCCAGAATGCGGCCGTTACCAATGCGGTTGAGCCGGACCAGCGGCGTATGGCCGATAGTCAGAGAATTGTCTTCATAAATCTTGCTCATGGCCTTTCCTTAACTGAATGAATTTTACCGTTAACCAGCATACTGATACAGAATTTATGCGAAAGTAAGTAATTAGCATATCGTTATGCTGGAGTGAAATAACGCTTCCTGGTATGGAATAAAACGAGAAGACCGCTCTGCGTCTTTTATGGCGGCCTTAACGCCAGCGCGCGTGCTGGTTGCGATAGCAATCCACCCACATTGCGGTCGCGCCGCATACGGCTACGGGCATGATGACCAGATTGAGTATCGGGATCATCGTAAAGAGGCTGGTCAGCGCGCCGAACTGCATATTGATAAATTTGCGTTCGCGCAGCGCAACGCGCATTTCAGTAAACGGCACTTTGTGGTTGTCAAATGGATAGTCGCAATACTGGATAGCGAGCATCCAGGCGCTGAAGAGAAACCAGACGACCGGCGCGGCGGTTTGCCCAAAACCGGGAATAAAAAACAGCGCCAGCAGCACAAGCGCGCGCGGTAGATACCACGCAAGCTTTTGCCATTCGCGCTTGAGGATACGCGGCAGGTCTTTTATCAGGTCCACTACGCCGGTATCCGGCGGGGCTGCGCCGGTCAACCGCGCTTCAAGCTGCTCGGCCAGCAGCCCGTTAAAGGGGGCGGCAATCCAGTTGGCAAGCGTGGAAAAGAAATAGCCGAAAACGAGCAGCAGCGACACGACCGCCAGCGGCCAGATCAGGTAACTGAGCCATTGTAGCCAGTCAGGCGTTATCGCCATCAGCCTGGCTATCCAGCTCTCCATGCGAGTAAACAGCCACCAGAAGGCGCCTCCCATCAACAGGATATTGACCAGCAGCGGCAGAACGACAAAACGGCGAATACCGGGCTTTTTAATTAATGACCATCCCTGAGAAAAATAGTAAAAGCCGCTGCGCGGGGGAATGTTGTTAGGGGCAACCATAATCAGCTCATGCTCCTTAAATTCAGGCAACCTGTTCGATAGCCTATTATATTTGTCGTATAAACGATGATGAATAGGATAACTACCTCAGAAATGGTCGAAAAACCAGCATTAAAACCATCTTCCTGCGGAGAACTAATAGGGTAGACTTGCACTTCATCACCAGGACAAATACTCTTAGTCGTAGATGTTTGCCGCTGTGGCAAAGTGTTAGAACAACAGAGAATATAATGATGCAGGATTTGCGTCTGATATTAATCATTGTTGGCGCGATAGCCATCATCGCCTTACTGGTTCATGGGTTGTGGACCAGCCGTAAAGAGCGTTCGTCGATTTTCCGCGAGCGTCCGAACAGGCGTGCAACATTGCAGCGCGATGACGATATGGGTCTGGAAGATGATTTCGAAGAAGGCGTCGGCGAAGTGCGCATTCGACGCGTTGAGACGCCTCATGGCGATCGTGAGCCGCCTGCCGCGCCTTCGCATGATTATCAACCGCCTTATGCGCCCGCTCAACCGCGCCCGCAGCCGTCTGCCCAGGCTTCAGCGGTACGCGAACCCGGTTTCGCGCCAGGCGAACCTCAACCTGAATTGCGCCCTGCGCAGAATCAGGAAAAGCAGGCAGCTCAGGAAACGCAGCGCCGTCCGGTTGAGCCGGTCACGCCGCCGATGGTTGAGCCAGACGTGAAGCTTCCACAGCCGCCGATTAAAACGCTGTCGCCTGAACAGGAAGCGAAGCTTGTGGCTGAGATTGAAGCCGAATCCAAAGCCGCCGCGCAGACTCAGCCGGCACAGCAGCCTTCAACGCGTAAAGAGGCCGTTATTGTAATGAATGTGGCAGCCCATGCAGGCAGCCAGCTTAACGGCGATGCGCTGCTTAGCAGCATCCAGCAGTCGGGCTTTCAGTTTGGCGATATGAACATTTTTCATCGCCATCTCAGCCCGGATGGCAGCGGCCCGGTACTTTTCAGCCTTGCAAACATGGTAAAACCCGGTTCCTTTGATCCGGAAAACATGCACGATTTTATGACGCCGGGCGTGACCATCTTTATGCAGGTGCCGTCTTACGGCGATGCATTGCAGAATTTTAAGCTGATGCTTCAGTCCGCTCAGCACATTGCTGATGAGGTTGGCGGTGTTGTGCTTGATGACCAGCGCCGGATGATGACGCCTCAGAAATTGCGTGAGTATCAGGATACGATTCGCGAGGTTATCGGCACGGCGCATCACTAAGCCGGGCGGAAATAGTTTCTTGCTGAACCCCCGCTTGTCGGGGGTTTTTTATCGTGATGGTGCGATATGAATTTAATTGAAGACGAACTAACACAGTTGCGAACCACGCTTCGCCATCATGAATATCTCTACCATGTGCTGGATGCGCCGGAGATACCCGATGCCGAATATGACCGCCTGATGCGTGCGCTGCGTGAACTGGAGGCGCAGCACCCTGAACTCATCACGCCTGACTCGCCCACGCAGCGCGTAGGCGCGCAGCCTCTGACACAGTTTACTCAGGTACGCCATGAAGTGCCGATGCTGTCGCTTGATAATGTGTTTGATGAAGAAAGTTGGCAGGCGTTTTATAAACGCATTCAGGACAGGCTACACGATGAGGCGGAAATAACTTTCTGCTGTGAACTGAAGCTGGATGGCCTGGCCGTCAGCCTGCTTTATGAAGATGGCCTGCTAACCCGAGCCTCAACCCGCGGCGATGGCGCAACCGGTGAGAATATTACCAGCAATGTGCGTACTATTTACGCTATTCCGCTGCGGCTGCACGGTGAGGATATACCTCGGCGCGTGGAAATTCGCGGTGAGGTGTTTCTTCCTCAGGCGGGCTTTGAAAAGATCAATGAAGAGGCGCGGCGTACCGGCGGTAAGGTCTTTGCCAATCCGCGTAATGCTGCCGCAGGTTCTTTGCGCCAGCTTGACCCGCGTATAACCGCGAAGCGTCCGCTGACGTTTTTCTGTTACGGCGTGGGGTTACTGGAGGGAGGCGAGCTGCCAGCCAGCCATTTTGAACGCTTACAGCGATTTAAATCCTGGGGGCTGCCGGTTAGCGATCGTGTTTGCTTATGCACGGGTTCGGACGGTGTGTTGGCATTTTACCATCAGGTTGAGCAGGCGCGTTCAACGCTGGGTTTCGATATTGATGGCGTAGTCGCTAAGGTCGATGCGATTCCGCTTCAGGAAGAACTGGGATTTGTGGCGCGAGCGCCGCGCTGGGCAGTGGCGTTCAAGTTTCCTGCCCAGGAACAGATGACTACAGTGCGCGATGTGGAATTTCAGGTTGGGCGCACGGGCGCGATTACGCCGGTAGCCCGTCTGGAGCCGGTGCAGGTTGCGGGCGTGCTGGTAAGCAACGCAACGCTGCATAATGCCGATGAAATTGAGCGCCTTGGTCTGCGCATCGGCGATCACGTTGTTATCCGCCGTGCGGGCGATGTGATTCCGCAGGTGGTAAATGTCGTATTGTCTGAGCGCCCTGACGAGACGCGTGAAGTCGTATTTCCGGCCCATTGCCCGGTTTGCGGTTCTGATGTGGAACGTGTGGAAGGCGAGGTTGTTACGCGCTGTACAGGGGGGCTTATCTGCGCGGCGCAGCGTAAAGAGGCACTGTGGCACTTTGTTTCACGCCGTGCAATGAATGTTGACGGTATGGGCGTGAAGCTTATCGATCAGTTGGTGGATAAAGAGTATGTGAAGACACCGGCCGATTTGTTTGGTCTGTCGGCGGGGATCCTGACCGGACTCGACAGGATGGGGCCAAAGTCGGCGCTTAATCTGGTCAACGCGCTGGAGAAAGCAAAAGAAACGACCTTTGCGCGCTTTTTGTATGCGCTTGGCATTCGCGAAGTGGGCGAAGCCACTGCGGCCGGGCTGGCGGCGCATTACGGCACGCTGGACGCGCTGATGGCGGCAAGTATTGAAGATCTTCAGCAGGTGCCTGATGTCGGTATTGTTGTGGCTACTCACGTCTTTAATTTCTTTGAAGAAGAGAGCAACCGCGAGGTTATCGCTGAGCTGACGGGGAAAGTTGGCATTCACTGGCCTGCGCCAGTCGTGGTGAAAGCGGAAGAAATTGACAGCCCGTTTGCCGGTAAAACGGTGGTGCTGACAGGCTCGCTTAGCCAGATGTCGCGCGATGACGCAAAGGCGCGTCTTGTTGCGCTGGGGGCGAAAGTGAGCGGCAGCGTTTCGAAGAAAACGAATTTAGTCGTCGCCGGTGAAGCCGCAGGTTCGAAACTTGCGAAGGCGCAGGAGTTGGGTATCGACGTAATTGATGAAGCAGAAATGCTGCGTTTACTCGGAGAGTGAGATGGAAAAAGAGCAGCTTGTTGAGATTGCCAACTCGATTATGCCGTTTGGTAAATATCAGGGCAGGGCGCTTATCGATCTGCCGGAAGAGTACCTGCTGTGGTTTTCCCGTAAAGGCGAGTTTCCGAAAGGTAAACTCGGCGAGCTGATGGCGCTGACGCTGCTGATTAAAACGGAAGGGCTGGAACAACTGGTAAAGCCGCTTAAGCGCGCTTAGCCTGCCAGGCCGCGTTATAGGTTATAGCAATAATGCCGGTCGGTATGTTCACTGAGCGGCATTTTTACGGGCCGGATACGTGAAACTGTCAACGGGATATGGCGCAACGAGCGTTGCGGCGCTATTAAAGATGCCATTGCACCGAAGGTGACCTGCTGGCAGGGAAGATACGCTGAGCTAACGGTTCGAATCATCAGCCATTGCGCATAGCAAAAAGGCGC
>NZ_JAEPBH010000200.1 GCF_016632365.1 Tenebrionibacter intestinalis
CAGGCAGGATTTCGCAAAGACCCGGTTACGCTCCCGCTCTTCCGCTTTTCTGACGGCCTCAGCTTCTGCAGCGAGCGCCGCCGCTGCTAATTCCGCCGCCCTTTTTCCGGCGGCGATTTGCTCCGGTGACGGGCCGCTGCCAATCCACCCCAGCGGGGCGCAGATGCGGTTACTGCCATACGGGCAGTCACATTTCACCACGCAGCGGTCTACCGCAACCTGTACCCCCATATATTCACGGACATACTCTGGCGCCGCTTCAATCACCGTCCCCGGCTTGCCACACACCGGACAGGGCGTTGTTTTATCTCCACGGCGGATCAC
>NZ_JAEPBH010000201.1 GCF_016632365.1 Tenebrionibacter intestinalis
TGAGGCCCGCTACGCGCGGCAGACGGCGGCGAATAACCGGATCAGGGCAAAGCTTGCCGAACGTTATGGAAAAAAGACGGCCTGATACACGGCGAGCGACCGTATGAAGGCGATTTTTTACGGTACGGAAAACAATAATAACTAAAAGCGGTTTACTGTTTTTTGATGGAGTTAACAGGCTAATGCAGCAGGGAGGCTAAAGAGATGATGAATTTCAGTGGGTTATTGACGCCTTATAAGCTAAACCGGCCTTTGACGCGGCAGGAAAAGAATAGTCAGTTTCGCCAGGGGCAGCGGCGAAACGTTCAGTTTATTATGGATGA
>NZ_JAEPBH010000202.1 GCF_016632365.1 Tenebrionibacter intestinalis
CCAGGGGCAGCGGCGAAACGTTCAGTTTATTATGGATGAAAATTCCGTTATACGAATGAACTCAGTCTGGCTGGAAACGGTCTGTAAATATTATGCCGGTAAAGGTATACCAAGTTCCTTAGTTGGATTACTGTGTGCGTTTGTTATTTATTTTGCTATCGCTTCTGTTTTTCTGACTTTTTCTGATGTTTTTAATGGAGATTATAGTAACTGGAAGGGACGGGTTTTTTTAATATTACTTTTACTCATATCGATATATTTATTAAGTAAGTTCATTTTAAAAGAATGGTTTCGTAAAACCCACTATCCAATCCGTTTTAAC
>NZ_JAEPBH010000203.1 GCF_016632365.1 Tenebrionibacter intestinalis
GAAAGTAAGGGCGGCAGCCTCGGCGTGGGTATCGGCGCAGGCTCCGGCGGCTGGGGCATTAACGTCTCCGCCAGCGTGAACGCCGGCAGGGGCCATGAAAAAGGCAACGGCGCCACCCATACGGAAACCACCGTGGAGGCAGGAAACAACCTGACCCTCATCAGCGGACGCGATACAAACCTCACCGGGGCGCAGGTCAGCGGTGAGCGCGTGACGGCAGTTATCGGGCGTGACCTGACCCTGCGCAGCGAGCAGGATACCGACAGCTACCACAGTAAACAGCAGAACGTCAGCGCGGGGGCCAGCTTCAGCTTTGGCTCCA
>NZ_JAEPBH010000204.1 GCF_016632365.1 Tenebrionibacter intestinalis
AAAAAGACGATGGAAGCCGAAATACTCAAAGAAGCCGTGGAGTTCGGCCGGGCAAAAAAATGGATTGCGCATGCGCCCTTGTTGCCCGGGGACGACGACTAACCGACGTCTGCCGGAGTATTGGTGTGTCGCGTGCGCAACTGAGCGTCAGGGTTCACCGGCCATCTGACTGGCAGGATCGCAGACGGCAGTCCCGTTCTGACGATACCGCCGTGTTATCCCGGATAAACACGGCGGTGGCTGACCTGCCGACGTATGGCTACCGCCGTGTGTGGGCGCTGCTGCGACGGGAGTCAGAGCGAGAGGGGCTGCCGGTGGTTAA
>NZ_JAEPBH010000205.1 GCF_016632365.1 Tenebrionibacter intestinalis
ATTTCCCGGCTGGCAAAGCGCTCACCATGGATGCATTCCACCTTCAGCGAATGGAAGAAGCTTTCCGCGCAGGCATTATCGTAGCAGTTACCTTTCGCGCTCATGCTGCCCCGCAGATTATGCTGTTTCAGCAGTGTCTGATAATCTGCTGAACAGTACTGACCGCCGCGGTCGGTGTGAACGATAACATTTTCAGGACATTTGCGCTGCCACAGCGCCATCTGTAACGCATCGCACGCCAGTTGCGCCGTCATCCGTGATGACATCGACCAGCCGATAACAGCCCGTGACCACAGGTCAATGACCACCGCCAGATACAGC
>NZ_JAEPBH010000206.1 GCF_016632365.1 Tenebrionibacter intestinalis
CTCAGATAGTTATTCTCAACTAAAACCCTTTTACCTTAAAAAGATATAATAAAACCCAACCAAAACCTAATATAAATCCACCAAGCCCCCCCAACTGCGCAGCATAAACAATATCGCTCCACAATATTTCAAAATCTCCGCCTTGAAAATATGATAACGCGATAAACGCTAGCTTCGTTGTTATGCCAACTAAGATCATGCCAATACAACTGAAGAAGAGAATTGATCCGCATATAATAAACTTACCAATTACCACCCGAGAAGAATATTTCATTTCTTAAGTTCCTCAGATACTTTATCTGTTGCTTTTCCACCTA
>NZ_JAEPBH010000207.1 GCF_016632365.1 Tenebrionibacter intestinalis
TCCCCTTTCTTCAGCGCCGTTTCCGCCGCCTTAATCACCTTACCAGCAGCATCACCCGCGCCAGGGATAATCCCCACCGCTGCGACCAGGTAATCCAGCGCGCTCTGCGCTTCTGCAAAGCTCTTGATATCGCCAACCACCGGCACAAAATCCACGCCAAATGAAGCGGTATCCTTGAGTGCTTCAAGCCTCTGCTTATACATCTGTACTGAGCACGCTTCCGCGCTCATGCCTGCGCAGTTTTCCTGCCTGTAGCGCTCGTTTTCTGCTTTTACATGCTCCTGCGCTTTCTGCTCCGGAGTTTTACC
>NZ_JAEPBH010000208.1 GCF_016632365.1 Tenebrionibacter intestinalis
AAAAAAAACTGCTGACCCGATTTTTCAGCATACATATCTGATTATCTTCATCCGGCAACGGCTATACATTGTTGCCGGTTCCCCCTGCATGACCTGTCAGATCACATAGGTCATGGTGACATTTTCAACCCACAGAGGCGGATTAACGGATTCATATTCTTCAGCCTTTCAGCACTCAACCTTGAGGATCATCTCGGCTTAGTGATCTCGCCTCAATCCCCGTTGTCAGCGGGTTACATCACCCTGCGGGCATGCCGCAGGTCACTGCCGCTCAGGTTCTCCACCGTCACACCCGGTGGGATTGTCG
>NZ_JAEPBH010000209.1 GCF_016632365.1 Tenebrionibacter intestinalis
CCGGGACGACATCTTCACCGGCAGTAACAGCGGTCAGCGATCCCTCTTCATACTGTTTTCGCCATTTGAAGATCTGGTTGGCATTGATGCCATGCAGACGAGCGACATGGGACACGGTCATGCCAGGCTCCATAGTCTGCTGAATAATGGCAATTTTTTCCTGCGGAGTACGACGGCGACGCCGCTCAGGTCCTGATAACACTTCAACCATCTTATTATTCTGACTGATGTTAAACATAGTTCTAAGACTACCTCTTATTTTAAGAGAGGCGAAGTGTCTGGTGATCTATGGGGCTAGTCTA
>NZ_JAEPBH010000021.1 GCF_016632365.1 Tenebrionibacter intestinalis
ATTCTTGACCACCTCGCCAGAACTTACCGAAGTATGGTGTTGGTTTATTAGCGCTGATTTATGGGGATCCCTCAGCAGCCTAGCTGGGGGTTTTCTATATACAAAAAGGGCGCTGCTTACGCCGCGCCCTTTTATCTTTTTATGCCACAAAACAAACGGCTCGTGCATGAATCAACATTCAGCGTAAGCGCACCAGAAAAAGTTAAGTGACACACTATCTGTCCTTATATTACCTTTATTTTCGGATTATCTCCGAATGAAATTCGAAAAATCCTAAAACAAATTAAGATAATAACAGAGGAAAGATTACTTTCTTATTACTTACGGCCGAACAGGTTGCCGAAAATAGAAGAAATGGTGCTGATCGCATTTTCTACGATTGCGCCGATGCTCTGGCCCATCTGCTGACCGATAGAAGAAGAACCGGTTTTGCCGGTAGCAACTTCAACGATTTTACCGATGCTTTCGCCCAGAGCAGCACCGATATCAGTGATATAACCAGCACCAGAAACGGCATTAACTTCTACAGAGTTCAATTCTCTCATTTTTGTAATTCCCTATAAATTTAGTTTAGACGGACAAAGCAGACAATTCCATCGGAATATTGCCTTGCCCTGTATATGTTACACGGCGAAATTTTGCTGTCTATAGTTCAGATAAATAATCAAAAAAATACGAATGGAAACTAAAGCGCAGGAAAAATTCTCTTCCGCTCTTTATTCACCTTTCACCGTATCGTAAAGATAAAAATTTTGCTTAATTCTTAACCTGCCTTTGCGCGCCGAAGATTCAACCTTCTCCAGTCTGCCAGGGTTACCCTCTGGCTAAACATAAAACCAAAATGCCCTGTGCTACAGGCTTATCAGGTTCCAGCGGCCGGCGGCAAATCGTACCGCCTGCTTTACCGGCCGATCGGGGGCAATGTTTCTGGTATGCTGGCACGGCGCCTGGCATTTTAGCGAATACACAGACCAACAAACAGACTGGTGAAAACATTATCAAAAAGTCAAGTTGAACAGGAACTATGCCGGTATCGCCTGGTAAAAAAGCAAAGCTAACTCACAGTATTAACCGACGACAGCACCTGGCCTTAGTTAATGACGGCAGGCTTTACTGACGCAATTGCTGATAAAACCTGCCGCCATAATTTAAAATGGCCTTCAGCTAAAATCAATCAATTAAAGCCGACTCGGCTCTGAAACAAGCTACTGACTTTAAATCACGCTGTTGAATTACCTTTCCGTTCAGTTAAATACAGTCTCTCAACGGGTATAACTTAGCGTCTACAGGATAATTATTGGGCAGTGATTTAAACCTTAGCTCATTATTTTCTTGTGCCAAATATGCTGGCCCAAATAGAGCAAATAGGCGAAAGCGCTTTTTCTATGGTTTCGCCAATATGTTGCCCCGCATTCAGTCCAGCAGTCGCATTCCCCGTTTTGCCCGTAGCGGCATCAATAAATTTGCCGATACCTTCGCCCAATACTGCCCCGATATCAGCAATAAAGCCCGCGCCAGAAACAGCATTTACTTCTACAGAGTTTAGTTCTCTCATCTGTGACATTCCTTATAACGTTAATTTAAATTTACAGGCAGGGAAAATATAAAAATCAATATATCCCCCGACTCACTCATAGTACACAGCACAAATACGCTGTCTATATTTAAATTAAATCGCAAATAAAATACAGACAAATAACCATGACGCAATATTAATTATAAAGCGCTTATACACGCCTTTCGGAGTCATCCCGATAATAAAAAGTTCTCATTAATGCCGCAGTATTGTCTATGATATTCCCTACACTTAAACAATATCCTTTGCCTTACCGGCCAGCTATGAAAAAAACCACTTCATCGCCCTGCGCGCGGTTTACCCTACTTATTTCCCCTCTGCTTCTGCCGTTTATCGCTGGCGCACAGGAAACGCTGGTTGTCAGCGCCGCGCCGCAGGCCGCCCTACCAGTGCTTGATATGCCAGCGGCAGTAAACGTTGTCTACGGCGACGACATGCGCCGCGCCACACCACGCGTCAATCTTTCCGAAAGCCTGCACGGGATACCGGGCCTTCAGGTGCAAAACCGCCAGAATTACGCTCAGGATTTACAGCTATCAATACGTGGTTTTGGCGCGCGCTCAACTTACGGCGTGCGCGGCATTCGCCTGTACGTTGACGGCATCCCGGCTACCATGCCTGACGGCCAGGGGCAGACCTCAAATATTGATATCAACAGCGCGGACGCCATAAGCGTGCTGCGAGGTCCGTTCTCTGCGCTATACGGCAATGCTTCCGGCGGCATTATTGATGTGAAAACACAGGCCGGTCGCCAACCCAACTCGCTGGAGGCCGGCACGTGGTATGGCAGCTTTGGCTCCTGGCGCAACGAAGCGAAAGCCAGCGGCGCTACTGGAGACGGCACGCAGGCAGGCGATATGAACTACACCCTTTCTGCCAGCCGCTTTACCACGCACGGATTTCGCGAGCGCAGCAGCGCCAGAAAAAATCTCGGTAATGCAAGGCTGGGCATAAAGCTGGATAACGCCGCTAAGCTGACGCTGATTCTCAATAGCGTCGATATCGCCGCCGCCGATCCAGGCGGTCTTGGTTATCAGGAATGGCGCGCAGCCTCCCGACAGGCGCCGCGCGCTGCAAAGTACAATACCCGCAAAACTATCGGGCAGAGGCAGATGGGTCTGCGTTATGACCGCCAGATAAGCAAACGCGATGATTTCAGTTTATCGACATGGGTCGGCCAGCGCGCAACCACGCAGTATCAATCTATTCCCCAGGCGCCTCAGCGCAATCCCGGACATGCCGGCGGCGTTATCTCGCTGGCGCGCCGTTACCAGGGCATTGATGCGCGCTGGACGCACCGCGGGGAACTCGGCGTGCCGGTCAGCGTGACGGGCGGGCTGGATGTCGAAACGTTGAATGAAAAACGTGAAGGCTACGAGAATTATATCAGCAACGATACGGTCCCGACGTTTGGCAAGAAAGGGAAGCTGCGCCGCAATGAACGAAATCTGATATGGAACCTCGACCCGTATCTGCAAACGTCCTGGCAGCTCGCCAGAACGTTGACATTTGATGCCGGGGCGCGCTACAGCGCTATTCGGTTTGATTCTAACGATCACTATATTACGCCCGGCAACGGCGATGACAGCGGCGCGGTTCATTATCGCGCATGGCTGCCAGCCGGCGCACTGAAGTATGCCGCAACTGATGCCTGGAACCTCTACGTAACCGGCGGGCGTGGTTTTGAAACCCCGACCTTTAACGAGCTCTCTTATCGTGACGACGGTACAAGCGGTCTGAATACCGCCCTGAAGCCGTCTGACAGCACTACCTGGGAGATCGGCAGTAAATCCCGCATCGGCAACGGGCTGTTCACTGCCGCCCTGTTCCAGACCGACACGGATAATGACATTGTGGTCAGCAGAAACATCGGCGGGCGTAGCACCTATAAAAACGCTGGAGTAACCCGTCGCCGCGGCGTGGAGCTGGGTCTTGAACAGCGCTTTGCCGATAACGGTCAGGTAACGCTTGCCTGGACCAGGCTTGATGCCATCTGGCGCAGCAATGTCTGCCAACGCGGCGACTGCAACGGCAAGCGTATCCCTGGCATCGCCCGCAGCATGGGATTTGTCTCGCTAGCCTGGGTGCCTGAAGCAGGCTGGTACGCCGGCGCCAGCCTACGCTATACCGGCAGCGTCGAGGCCAACGACGCCAACACCGCCCGCGCGCCTTCCTACACTACCGCTGGGCTAAATACCGGTTATAAATGGCTGCACAAGGCCTGGACGTTCGATCTCTTTAGCCACATCGATAATCTGTTCGATAAAATCTACGCCGGTTCAGTCATTGTCAATGAAGGCAACGGCCGTTATTACGAACCAGCGCCGGGGCGTCACTACGGTATTGGCGCAACGGTTAGCTATCAGTTCGAATAAACATGACGTCACTCTCCCCTCCGTCGCGCTTTATCTAAAAGCGCGCTTTTATAGGCGCTATACAAATATGTTTATTTCTACGGTCACGCTGTAGCGGTTCACAAAAAACGCGAACGCGATTCAAAAAAGATGCGACAGGCTGATTTTTCGCATTTTAACTGAACGACACAGGCTTCGGGCTGGGTTGAATGTGAAACAACTTCGTGTTTTGTCCCTTTCTGGCTCGTCTGGTAATAAATCTGACGTATCTCCAACTACTTACGCTTACGCATCGTCGTATGCTCACGATTATCCCTTCGTTACCGCTCACGCTCGCCAGAGCGATACACGGTATTTATTACTGTTTACTGATACCACTCGCCGTCCGGCTCATAAATCTTCCCTGTGATACACCGGCACGCCCGAAGCGTGCATGCGTGAAGGGTGTACCCACTGAACGGAAGGATGTAGCTGCTTTATCCCCTTCAGCGCGTAACCGCTCTCCCTCGACTCAAAATGGCGGGAACGCGCAGCCACATCCTGTTGAACCCCATACCCTTCCGGTTACCTGCTCAACACCCCGACGCCCGTCATTCGGGTTGATGAGCGGTTGGCGGGGTTTACTACACCTGATGAATCGGCGTTGCTGCTTTATTCAGGCATTTCGGGCCAGTCAATATTTGGGGCGGCGCTTGTGTCAATGCGGTTCAATAGTACCCGGCATTTTTTCCATGCAACCAGTAACGCTATTTCTTCGTCTGTGGCAATACCGAGTTCAACAGCATCCTGTAGTGGCGCGATAGCCGCAGCAGCAGCCGTCAACAACTGTGATTTTTTGGTCTCTGCCCGGGCGATATAATTGATATTCTGTGTCAAATGTCCATCGATATAAAACCAGTCCTCTCCCAGTGCTATACGCATATTTTCGTCTGTTGCAGGAACCTCAGCCACAAGCAAATCAACAGGCATCAATGCATCTACATCTCTCGTAAACGTCGCGATACGCCCATCATCGTCATACCCTATTTTGAGCGTATCAGCCGCAAACGCACGACGACAATCGTACCAGTCCAGACCATCGGCATTTTTTAGAAACATGACGCCATATTGCTCAACCAGTGCGAGCCGGTCAGCATCTTCTGGCACGTAAACAGAAAATTTACTGAATTGTTGCATTATTCGTTTCTCCTGGATCAGGACA
This sequence comes from Tenebrionibacter intestinalis, assembly GCF_016632365.1. Taxonomy (GTDB): domain Bacteria; phylum Pseudomonadota; class Gammaproteobacteria; order Enterobacterales; family Enterobacteriaceae; genus Tenebrionibacter; species Tenebrionibacter intestinalis. The sequence continues at coordinate 5,132 of NZ_JAEPBH010000021.1, forward strand.
GCGTGTACCACGTGCCGTTAATTTTTTTTCGCGTATAACGAATGATGAACCATCCCACATTCGACATGCCGCCAACGAAACGAATATTCGCGAGATAGGCGCCATCAGTGGCGTGCGTATTCGTGTACGGTTGTCCGTCGTAAAACTGTTTTTCCACGGGGGCGGTGTGATCGATGTCCTGGATATAACGAGCGTCAGCCTGCGTCCTGGTGTAATAGCGGGCGTCAAAATTGGCGTAATCACCAGGTGTGATGGTTTTTTTTGCCGTGATGGTTGTTCCGACAGCCAGGGTGGTGCTAACGTTACAGCCAGCCTCGGTTGTAATATTTGTCGCGCCCCGTCCCCTGAAATAATGATGATAAATGGGGGCAGTGTCCGTACCACTATTGTAAGCGATATGGGTTTGCCCGTCCCCTGAGCTATTGCTGTCGGTAATTGTTTTTACCGTGAACTGTGCCGATGATTTTTTAGGCGTCGTCCCCACATACAACGCCCCTGTCAGTGAACCGCCAATTATTGGCAATGCGCCCACATTAGCAGCCGTTGGCGGGCGACCCGTATGAAAAACCTCATACCAAGGGTTCCATTGTTTTGTGTCCCCATTGCGCGCCCTGAACTTCAGTGTTTTTCCTGTGGTGTAGCCCGCAGCAATCTGAATACTGTAATTACCTGATAACCCAGAAAAATCCACTACCGAACCCGCCAACCCAGGGGAATTAGCAGCACCAGAATAAACAAATGTCACTGAATTTGAGGGGGCAGTATTGAAATCAGTACGGCCTGCAATATCAGGCCCATAACTCAAACCTCGTACCGAAATTGCCGAACCGACTTTTAGCAACCGCCCCGATGTATCATCATCTTTTGATGTCTGCACATCTGCTAGCGCAGCAGTTCCCAATCCAAGATTAATGCGAGCAATAGCCTGGGAATTGACACCCAGCGCTTTAATCTCAGATAACAGGTTGTCACGCAATAATGCGTTTTTATTGACAATAGCCTTAATCGCTACGGCTAACTGATTAAACTGCGTTTTAACCGGCGTAATTCCGCTTTCCGTTAAAACATTTAATAGCTCGGCCTGTACGATATTAAACCAGTCCTGCCCAGGCCAGCTCGGAGACTGATTTCCGGCCCCCTCAGTAAACCAGCGCGTGGTGTTGTCCTGCATGGCGCCGACTGCGGGCATTGACGAAACGCCGCTGTTATTGTCCAGGTGAAACATAATTATTCCTCGTCGGGATAAATAAACTTATAAATCTGGTGAGCCGGTTTATATTTTTCCAGCAGACACTCCAGCGCGCCGGAGTCATATACCCGCAGTGGCGTTAAACAGTTATCCAGCACCGTAGCATTACGGTAACTGACACCGTTTTTAACGTTGACATTGGTTGTATACTGGCCTTCGTCAGAATCCGTTAATTCAACGTCATAGCCATACTGCGCGGCCAGATCCTCATAGAACGGACGGCACAGGCTACCCACCATCTTTAGCTTGTTATCCGCCGCAAGCTGGCGGGTGTTAATCGTGCCGGTTTCGCTTGTGCAATCCGGTAGCCCCAGAAACCGCTCCCAGTCCTCCAGCAGCAGCGTTGACGATATCGGAAACCGCTCCGCCAGCATTTGGGTCGCCATGCTGTCAGCGGTTTTCAGCGAGTCAGACAGCGCACCGGCCAGCGCGGCCAGTTTGCCTGATGGCGCCTTGTTCCATGCCCGGCCCACCGGCAGCAGTTGCAAAAACGCCGTCTGATACGGCGTCAGGTATTCAGCCCGATCGCGTTCATCAACCTGCATATCGTTGTCTACAGCCATGTGATTTCGCCCACGGTCAGCAGTTCGGTCGCTTCGGCATACAGCACATCGTCAGCAGGCGAGCGCAGTTTAAAATCCGTCAGGCCCGAGACTTTAGCGATAGCCCGGCATACAAACAGCCTTAGTGCTTGAGGCGTTATCCGAAGAGGATCGCAAAGAGATTTTGGCGAAGTATGGCATCTCAGAACAGGGTGGCCCTGTAGCGCCAGAACAGGAACCACATAAAACACGCAAAAAAGCTGGTTAATAATGAGGATAACAGGCTACGCCATGATTACCCCAAAAGGGTTATTGGACGGTATTCAAAATAATTCTTTTTGGTGGGTATTTTTTGACTGGCGTCAGTTCAATTAAACGATGTTGTTACCAGCTTTGAAGTATTTTTAAATGGCCTTAAAACACGTATGAGTTTTTTTAAAAAGTCGCGCATAAAGTGAATTAATTCTCCGATTTTTGAAACCTGCCGTATTTCATGAATACGGCGCGAATTTCGGGCGCCTGAACAACCCCGGCCCCATCCGCCCTACGTCCCGCCAGCTTGCGTAACCTCCAGCGTAATCCCGGTATAATGTCGTACCTCTAATGAATCAGTACAAACGCTGTGAATATGTTTCAAAACATTGCAATTCTTGTTACAAATAGTAACAATTAACCCGGTAACTTCTTCACTACTTTCCCTCACCACGGCCAGATTTTATCTATTCTTTGTTTCGTTAGCGCGATAAATCTTACAACCCTATGAATCAAACGTAGTTTTAAAATAAAAATAACCAGTTGAATTTGTTATTTTAATAAGCATATGAGGCTAACTATGTCGTCACAGCAGGGCAATAGAGATAATCGTTATCTGTTAAAAGACTGGCGGCCGGATAACCCGGCCTTCTGGGAAAATAAAGCAAAACCCATTGCACGACGAAATTTGTGCATTTCCGTCGCCTGCTTATTACTGGCTTTCTGCGTCTGGATGTTATTTAGCGCAGTTGCGGTAAATCTGGATAAAGTAGGTTTCGCATTTACTACTGACCAACTGTTTTTGTTGACCGCGCTGCCTGCTCTTTCCGGTGCGGTACTGCGCGTGCCCTACTCTTTTATGGTGCCTATTTTCGGCGGCCGCCGCTGGACGGTTTTTAGTACGGTTATACTGATTGTGCCCTGCGTCTGGCTGGGTTTTGCAGTACAGAACCCTGCCACGCCTTACTGGGTCTTTATTATTATTGCGCTGTTGTGCGGTTTTGCCGGAGCTAACTTTGCCTCCAGCATGGGCAACATTAGTTTTTTCTTCCCAAAAGAGCGGCAGGGTAGCGCCCTGGGCGTTAATGGCGGGCTGGGCAACCTGGGCGTCAGCGTCATGCAACTGGTGGCGCCGTTTGTTATTGCGCTTCCGCTGTTCGCCTTTCTGGGCGTTAGCAGCGCGCCGCAGGAAAACGGCGGCTCCCTGTGGCTGGCAAATGCCGCCTGGGTTTGGGCGCCGCTGTTGTTGCTGGCGACTATCGCCGCCTGGTTTGGTATGAACGACATCGCCAGTTCCAGGGCCTCGATTACCGACCAGCTCCCCGTGCTTAAGCGGGCGCATTTGTGGCTATTAAGCCTCCTTTATCTTGCTACCTTTGGCTCCTTTATCGGCTTCTCCGCCGGTTTCGCCATGCTGGCGAAAACCCAGTTTCCCGACGTTAACATTCTAAAACTCGCCTTTTTCGGGCCGTTTATCGGCGCCCTGGCGCGTTCGGCGGGCGGCATTATTTCTGATAAATTCGGCGGCGTGCGCGTTACGCTCATCAACTTCATTTTTATGGCTATCTTCAGCGCTCTGCTATTTCTGACCCTGCCGGGCAGCGCAAGCGGCAGCTTTGCCGCATTCTACGCCGTCTTTATGGGGCTATTTTTCACCGCAGGCCTTGGCAGCGGCTCCACCTTCCAGATGATTGCAGTTATTTTTCGCCAGCTCACCATCAAGCGCGTGAAGGCACGCGGCGGCAGTGACGCCGAAGCCCAGCGCGAAGCGGTCACCGATACCGCAGCGGCGCTCGGCTTTATATCCGCCATCGGCGCGATTGGCGGCTTTTTCATTCCCAAAGCATTCGGCAGCTCACTGGCGATGACAGGCTCACCTGCGGGGGCCATGAAAGTGTTCCTCGTCTTCTACATTGTGTGCGTGCTGATCACCTGGCTGGTGTATGGCCGCCGTATGCTCAATACAAAATAACCTTAACCTCCGCTGCGAACGAAACCGCGGGAACATGCTTAATAATGTAACCCACAGGGAGGGAGCTCCCTGTCAGGAGATATACCATGAGTAAACTTCTCGATCGCTTTCGCTATTTTAAGCAAAAAGGCGATGCCTTCTCCGGCGATCACGGCCAGGTCATGCACAGTAATCGCGACTGGGAAAACAGTTACCGCCAGCGCTGGCAGTTTGACAAAGTGGTTCGTTCCACGCACGGCGTCAACTGTACTGGCTCATGCAGTTGGAAGATTTACGTCAAAAACGGGCTTGTGACCTGGGAAGTCCAGCAGACCGACTACCCGCGTACCCGCTCTGACCTGCCCAACCAGGAGCCGCGCGGCTGCCCGCGCGGCGCCAGCTACTCCTGGTATCTCTACAGCGCTAATCGACTGAAATATCCTATGGTGCGAAAGCGGTTAATCGAACTTTGGCGCGAGGCGCTGGCCGCTCACGACGACCCGGTCGCGGCATGGGGCTCTATAATTGACGATCCGCAAAAGGCCAAAAGCTATAAAGAAGCGCGCGGGCGCGGCGGTTTTGTCCGTTCAAACTGGAAAGAGCTTAACCAGCTTATTGCCGCCGCTAATGTCTGGACAATTAAAACCTACGGCCCCGATCGCGTGGCGGGCTTTTCGCCGATTCCGGCTATGTCGATGGTTTCTTATGCCGCCGGCACCCGCTATCTTTCGCTGATTGGCGGCACCTGCCTGAGTTTTTACGACTGGTACTGCGACCTGCCGCCGGCTTCACCGATGACCTGGGGCGAGCAGACCGACGTGCCCGAATCCGCCGACTGGTACAATTCCAGCTATATCATCGCCTGGGGCTCAAACGTGCCACAGACTCGTACCCCGGATGCGCACTTTTTTACCGAAGTGCGTTACAAGGGAACGAAAACCATCGCCATTACCCCGGACTACTCGGAGGTCGCCAAACTGTGCGATCAGTGGCTGGCGCCAAAACAGGGCACAGACAGCGCGCTGGCAATGGCGATGGGCCACGTTATCCTCTCGGAATTTCATGTTAAACACCCCAGCGAATATTTTATTAACTACGCTAAGCGCTATACCGACATGCCGATGTTGGTGTTGCTTGAACCGCGCGAAGGCGGTTTCTATGCCCCAGGCCGCCTGCTGCGCGCCAGCGATTTGGTCGATAATCTGGGCGAAGCCAATAACCCGCAATGGAAAACCGTCGCCTTCAACAGCCAGGGCGAGCTGGTGGTTCCGAATGGATCCATCGGCTTTCGCTGGGGCGAAAAAGGCAAATGGAACCTGGAGCCGCTCGCGGCCGGCAACGAAACCGAACTGCGCCTGAGTCTGCTTGATAACAGCGACACGCAGGCAACGGTTGGTTTTCCCTATTTCGGCGGCCAGGAAAGCAGCCATTTTCGCAGCGTGAAGCAGTCACCGGTAACGCAACACCCGCTCCCCGCCAAACGGCTTACGCTCGCAGACGGCCGCGAAGCGCTGGTGGTTTGCGTCTACGATCTGGTGCTGGCCAACTACGGGGTCGATCGCGGGTTAAATGATGAAAACTGCGCCGCTGATTATGACGATATCAAAGCCTACACTCCGGCCTGGGCTGAACAGATAACCGGCGTGCCGCGCCGTCATATAGAAAATATTGCCCGCGAGTTTGCCGATACAGCCAACAAAACTCACGGCCGCTCCATGATTATCCTTGGCGCTGGCGTCAACCACTGGTATCACATGGATATGAACTACCGCGGGATGATCAATATGCTTATCTTCTGCGGTTGCGTGGGGCAAAGCGGCGGCGGTTGGGCGCATTACGTCGGACAGGAGAAGCTGCGCCCGCAGACCGGCTGGCTGCCGCTGGCGTTCGCGCTGGACTGGAATCGTCCGCCGCGTCATATGAACAGCACTTCATTTTTTTATAATCATGCCAGCCAGTGGCGCTACGAGAAACTTACCGCGCAGGAATTGCTGTCTCCACTTGCCGACAGCAACCATTTTACCGGGCATATGATTGACTTTAACGTACGCGCCGAGCGTATGGGCTGGTTGCCATCCGCGCCGCAGCTAAACGTCAACCCGCTTACCCTCGCCGCTCGCGCCAGCGACGCGGGCCAGTCTCCCGCCGCCTATACTGCGCAAGCGCTAAAGAATGGTGAGATCCGCTTTGCCTGCGAGCAGCCAGACTCTGGCGTCAACCATCCGCGCAATCTGTTTGTCTGGCGCTCTAACCTGCTCGGCTCTTCCGGCAAAGGCCATGAGTACATGCTTAAATATTTGCTCGGCACCCAAAACGGGATACAGGGCGACGATTTAGGGAGCACTGATGGCGTGAAGCCGCAGGAGGTGGAATGGCAAACCGACGCAATTGAAGGCAAGCTGGATCTGCTGGTGACGCTGGATTTTCGCATGTCAACCACTTGCCTGTTCTCCGACATTGTACTGCCTACCGCCACCTGGTATGAAAAAGACGATATGAATACTTCGGATATGCATCCGTTTATTCACCCGCTCTCTGCTGCCGTCGATCCTGCCTGGGAATCGCGCAGCGACTGGGAAATCTATAAAGGTATCGCGAAGGCCTTTTCGCAGACCTGCGTTGGCCATCTTGGCGAAGAAACCGACGTTGTTTTACAGCCGCTGCAACACGACTCTCCCGGCGAACTGGCACAGCCGTTTGACGTACAGGACTGGCGCAAGGGGGAGTGCGAACTTATCCCGGGCAAAACCGCGCCGAACATTGTGGCCGTAACGCGCGATTACCCGGCAACCTATGAGCGTTTCACCGCGCTTGGGCCGCTGCTGGATAAACTTGGCAACGGCGGCAAGGGCATTAGCTGGAATACCGACAAAGAAGTGGATCTGCTGGGGCAGCTAAATTACCGCAAAGCCGACGGTCCGGCTAAAGGGCGACCCAATATCGACTCCGCTCTCGACGCCTGCGAAGTTATTCTGACGCTGGCGCCGGAAACGAACGGCCAGGTGGCGGTAAAAGCCTGGCAGGCGTTGGGCGAGTTTACCGGCCGCGAACACACCCATCTGGCGTTGCCCAAAGAGGATGAAAAAATACGCTTTCGCGATATCCTGGCACAACCGCGCAAAATTGTCTCAAGCCCAACCTGGTCAGGGCTTGAAGATGAGCACGTCTCCTATAACGCTGGCTATACCAACGTACATGAACTGATCCCCTGGCGCACCATCTCCGGACGTCAGCAACTCTATCAGGATCACGCCTGGATGCGCGCCTTCGGCGAAAGCCTTGTCGCCTACCGCCCGCCGGTAGATACCCGCAGCGTGGAGAAAATGCTCAACGTGAAGCCCAACGGTTTCCCGGAAAAAGCGCTGAACTTTCTCACGCCGCACCAGAAATGGGGCATTCACTCCACTTACAGCGAAAACCTGCTGATGCTGACCCTGTCACGCGGCGGGCCGATTGTCTGGTTAAGCGAAGTCGATGCGAAAGATTTGGGCATAGAAGATAACGACTGGATTGAAGCGTTCAACGCTAACGGCGCACTCACCGCCCGCGCGGTAGTCAGCCAGCGCGTACCGGCCGGCATGACCATGATGTATCACGCCCAGGAGCGCATCATGAATATCCCCGGTTCCGAAATTACCGGCCTGCGCGGCGGCATTCACAACTCCGTAACGCGCGTCTGCCCTAAACCAACGCATATGATCGGCGGCTACGCCCAGTTGTCCTACGGCTTCAACTATTACGGCACTGTCGGCTCCAACCGCGATGAGTTCATCGTCATCCGCAAAATGAAAAATATCGACTGGCTGGATGATGAAGGCCGCAACCAGGTACAGGAGAACAAAAAATGAAAATACGTTCCCAGGTCGGCATGGTGTTAAATCTGGATAAATGCATCGGCTGTCATACCTGCTCTGTAACCTGTAAAAACGTCTGGACCGGACGCGAAGGGATGGAATACGCATGGTTCAACAACGTTGAAACCAAGCCCGGCATTGGCTATCCCAAAGCATGGGAGGATCAGGAAAAATGGCAGGGCGGCTGGATTCGCAAAATTAACGGCAAGCTACAGCCCAGGCTTGGCGGCAAGGCTGGCGTGCTGGCGAATATCTTCGCCAACCCGGCGATGCCGCAGATTGACGATTATTATGAACCCTTTACCTATGACTATAAAACGCTGCACAACGCGCCGGAGGGCAAACACCTGCCCACCGCCCGCCCGCGCTCGCTTATTAGCGGCCGCCGTATGGATAAAGTGGTATGGGGGCCAAACTGGGAGGAGCTGCTGGGCGGTGAATTTGAAAAGCGCGCCGCAGACTACAACTTTGAGGCCATGCAAAAGGAGATGTACGGCCAGTTCGAAAATACCTTCATGATGTACCTGCCGCGCCTGTGCGAACACTGTCTGAATCCAAGCTGCGTGGCGACCTGCCCGAGCGGCGCGATTTATAAGCGCGAAGAAGACGGCATCGTGCTGATTGACCAGGACAAATGCCGCGGCTGGCGCATGTGCGTCAGCGGCTGCCCATACAAAAAAATCTATTTCAACTGGAAAAGCGGTAAATCCGAGAAGTGCATTTTTTGTTATCCGCGCATTGAGACCGGCCAGCCGACTATATGTTCTGAATCCTGCGTCGGGCGTATTCGCTACCTTGGCGTACTGCTCTATGACGCTGACCGCATTGAAGAGGCCGCCAGCGCCGAAAACGAGAAAGATCTTTATGCGCGCCAGCTCGATGTTTTCCTTGATCCAAACGATCCGGCAATCATTGAGCAGGCGCTAAAAGATGGCGTAACGCAAAACGTTATCGACGCCGCACAAAAATCGCCGGTATACAAACTGGCGATGGACTGGAAACTGGCGCTACCGCTGCATCCGGAATACCGCACCCTGCCGATGGTGTGGTACGTGCCGCCGCTGTCGCCGATTCAGTCGGTGGCTGACGCCGGCGGCCTGCCGCACAACGGCAGCGTGCTGCCCGCCGTAGAAAATCTGCGTATTCCGGTGCAATACCTGGCGAACATGCTCAGTGCCGGCGATACCGGGCCTGTGCTGCGCGCGCTTAAGCGCATGATGGCCATGCGCCACTATATGCGTTCCCAGACGGTGGAAGGCGTGACGGATACCCGCGCGCTGGACGAAGTGGGGCTGAGCGTGGCGCAGGTGGAAGAGATGTACCGCTATCTTGCCATCGCCAACTATGAAGATCGCTTTGTTATCCCCACCAGCCACCGTGAAATGGCGCGCGATGCCTTTCCGGAACGCAACGGCTGCGGCTTTAGCTTTGGCGACGGCTGTCATGGTTCTGATACAAAATTCAATCTGTTTAACAGCAGCCGTATCGACGCGATTAACATTACGGAAATCACCGACAAGGCCGAGGGGGAATAATGCGCATTCTTAAAGCTGTCGCCCTGCTGCTCGAGTATCCCGACGAAGCGCTGTGGGATAGTGGCGATGAGTTAATCGAGCTGGCGCAACAGGACGCGCCTGAACTCCTGCCATTTACCCGCGCGTTGCTGAGCGGCCGCCTGCTCGATCGCCAGGCTGAATGGGGCGAGATATTCGAGCGCGGACGCGCGACCTCACTGCTGCTGTTCGAACATGTTCACGCCGAATCACGCGATCGCGGACAGGCAATGGTGGATTTAATGGCCCAGTATGAGCGCGCCGGACTGGCGCTCGATTGCCGCGAACTACCGGATTACCTGCCGCTGTATCTCGAATACCTCAGCACCCGCAGCCCGGAAGAAGCGCGGCAGGGGTTGCGGGATGTGGCGCCGATACTGGCGCTGCTTGGCGGGCGGTTAAAACAGCGCGAGGCGCCGTGGCATATTCTGTTCGATACCCTGCTACGTTTTGCCGGCAGCTCGCTCACAAGTGACAGTGTCACTAAACAGATCGCCAAAGAGGCCCGTGACGACACGCCCAAAGCGCTGGACGCCGTCTGGGAAGAAGAACAGGTGAAGTTTATTGAAGACAGCGGCGCATCATGCAGTTCGTCACCGCTGCAACAACACCAGCGCCGCTTCAGCCAGAAGGTGGTGGCACAGTATCTGGATCTCTCAGCCGGAGGCCAAAAATGATGCACTATCTCAACGTCTTTTTTTATGACATCTACCCTTATCTGTGCGGCACGGTTTTTCTGCTCGGTAGCTGGCTACGCTACGACTACGGTCAATACACCTGGCGGGCAGGCTCCAGCCAGATGCTCGATAAGAAAGGGTTTCGCCTTGCCTCGAATCTGTTCCACATCGGGATACTGGGCATTTTCTTCGGCCACTTTTTCGGCATGCTCACTCCACACTGGATGTACCAGCCGTTCCTGCCTGTCCCGGTAAAGCAGCAAATGGCGATGTGGCTGGGGGGCGTTTGCGGTGTGCTGACGCTGGTCGGCGGGCTGATGCTGCTATGGCGTCGCCTGATGAACCCGCGTGTGCGCGCAAGCTCCAGTACCGCCGATATTTTGATCCTGTCGCTTCTGATGATTCAGTGCCTGTTGGGATTAAGTTCTATTCCCTTCTCGGCGCAGCATACCGACGGCAGCGAAATGCTGAAGCTGGTCGCCTGGGCGCAGGCCATCGTGACCTTTCACGGCGGCGCATCGGCGCATCTGGACGGCGTGGCCTATGTGTTCCGCGCACATCTGATACTCGGAATGACGCTTTTCCTGCTATTCCCGTTCACCCGTCTGGTGCATATGTGGAGCGCACCGCTGGAATACATTACGCGCCATTATCAACTGGTGCGCTCACGGCGTTGATACAAAGCCTGGCGTCGATTCAGCGAATGTTCCGTTCACCCTGCTCCCGGTAAACGGATTTAAGGGGGCGCGCCCCGTGCGTCCCCTTATCCTTCCTGGCAGCGCTGTCTGTCGTTACCGCCCTGTAATCTGACATAAAACGCAACTCCACGCCCGCATCCGTAGTTATTCACACCATTTTTACCCCAATATACAGAGAAAACGACCCACCCGATACTCATTTTAAGAATATTCCGCCACGCCATAGCGAGTAAAATATAATCTATCGTACGCTTTGCGTTTCTGAGAGCAACGCAAGTGTCTACGCTTAGTATTGAATCGGGCGTTGCCCTGCAATGGCACTATCGTAACCCGGAGGTTTTTATCGCTATGCTCAACCAGAAACTCAATGTTACCCGTGCGCTGAATTTAGAGGTTGTCGAAGAACTCATCTACGCGCTCGACCCCTGTGAGTTAAAACTGGATGAAATGATTGAGGCGGAACCCGAACCGGAAATGATCGAAGGGCTGCCCGCCTCGGACGCGCTGACTCCGGCAGATCGCTACCTTGAACTGTTCGAACATGTGCAGACGTCCCATATCTTCGCCGACAGCAAAACCTTTCCCGACTGCGCGCCGAAAATGGACCCGCTCGATATCCTGATTCGTTATCGCCGCACCCGCCGCCAGCCCGGCTTTACGCTACGCCAGTTTATAGAAGAGCATTTCTGGCTGCCGGAAACGCACAACAGCGACTATATTTCCGATCCCAGCCGTTCTCTTAAAGAACATATTGATAATCTGTGGCCAGTGCTGACCCGCGAGCCGCAGGATCATATCCCCTGGTCATCGCTGCTGGCGCTACCGCAGGCCTATATTGTGCCCGGTGGACGCTTTAGCGAAACCTACTACTGGGACTCCTATTTTACCATGCTGGGACTAGCGGAAAGCGGACGCGGAGATTTGATGCGCTGTATAGCTGACAACTTCGCATGGATGATTGAGAAATATGGCCATATCCCCAACGGCAACCGCACTTACTACCTCGGACGCTCGCAGCCGCCGGTATTCGCCCTTATGGTGGAGCTGTTTGAAGAAGATGGCGTGCGCGGCGCGCGGCGCTATCTGGATCATCTGCGCCAGGAATACGCCTACTGGATGGATGGCGCACAATCCCTGCTGCTGAATCAGGCCTATCGCCACACCGTCAGGATGCCTGATGGTTCGCTGTTAAATCGCTACTGGGATGACCGCGACACGCCGCGTGACGAAGCATGGCGCGAAGATGTGGAAACCGCGCGCCACTCCGGGCGTCCGGCTAACGAAGTTTACCGCGATCTGCGCGCCGGCGCAGCCTCAGGCTGGGATTACTCCTCGCGCTGGCTGCGCGATTGTTCGCGGCTGGCGAGCATCCGCACGACGCAATTTATTCCTGTCGATCTCAACGCATTCCTCTACAAGCTCGAAAGCACTATTGCTAACATTTCCGCGCTCAGGGGAGATAAATACGGCCAGGAACTCTTTCGCCAGAAAGCGCGCGCGCGCCGCCAGGCCATGACCCGCTATCTGTGGGATGAAGAAAGCGGTTGCTATCGCGACTACGACTGGCGTCGACAAGCGTTGGGGCTGTTTTCCGCAGCCAGCATGGTGCCGCTTTACGTGGAACTTGCCACACCCGAACAGGCAGCCCGGGTCGCAGAGGCGGTACGCACGCGTCTTCTGACGCCCGGCGGCGTGCTCGCTACGGAGTACGAGACCGGCGAGCAGTGGGACAAACCTAACGGCTGGGCTCCGCTGCAATGGATGACTATCCAGGGACTGAAGCGCTACGGTCACGACGCGCTGGGCGATGATATCGCCCATCGTTGGCTAAACACCGTCAATCAGGTCTATCAGAAGCAACACAAGCTGGTGGAAAAATACCATATTACCAATAATACCGCCTGCGAAGGCGGCGGCGGCGAATACCCGTTACAGGATGGCTTCGGCTGGACAAACGGCGTGGTGCGCAGACTGATTGGGCTTTACGGCGAGCCGTAGCGAAGTGACATGCCGTACGCCAGATTGCCGCCAACGATAAATAGCGGCGCCCGGGCCAACGAGTCCCGTTTTGCCTGCCGCGCCGGAATACAGAACGCCCCATTACGGGGCGTCAGATTGTTGACAAAGAAGGAAAAAACGGGGTTTTTCCTTCTTTGTAGTAATTAGGCGAAAATCAATGCTTTGATTTTCCTTGTTTTTTATTGTATTTCATCCATCCTGACTGCGGCAGGATGGGGTTTGTCAGCAGTCTCACGCCCCATTACGGGGCGTCAGATTGTTGATAAAGGGGATAAAAACCGGGGGGGCTTGCTCTCTTTGTGACGACCAGCCTACTTTTCTTTCATTGATGTCACTGCACAGCCCGGTATTCGTCGACAGCCTCCCCCTATTACGGTTTTTTTAGGGCTTTTTCTGCCGGGCGCTTTCCCGTTGCGATATAACCGGCCCGCCGCTGCGCCCGCGTTTCCCTCCTGCCCAGCGAGTGAGGCCGGTTTCCCGCAGATCCTGACGCTGGGGTGCGTTTAACCAGGCGAGTACCGGGGAAACATATACAGGCTGTACTAACTTATCCATATGTCCTCCTTAGAGACCAGGCAGAAATGCGCGCCTAACGCAGAGCGTTAAGCTCATTACATCCAGATTAGCAGGGTTTTCCCACAATCGCCCGGCCACACACCGCACAATAATGTAAAAACAAGAAAAGAATTGACAGATTATTCTGTTAAAAAGACGTTATACGGCAGCGCGGGACAGAAGCCCTTTACCGGCGATCGCCGCAGGCTTATTATCGCTGTGTGGCTTACCGCTAAAACAAAGGAGCGCCAGTGAAACCCGAACGCGACGTTGAAAAGGTTTATTCAAACAAAGAATTTATTGCAAAGCTGCGCAGGCTGGCCGATGCGCTGGAGTCCGGCGACGAATTTGAAATCCAGATCGCAGGAGAACGTATTTATGTCCCTGTACGCGCGCAATACAGCATTGAACATGAGCGCGAAGGCGAAGAAGAAGAAATTGAATTTCAGATAAAGTGGTCGCTTAAGCCGTAGCGCCCTGGTCGCCGGGAGACGCCTCCCGGCGTGTTTTCACGTTAGTCGATTTTCGCCACCCTACGCAGGTTTTCCGCGCTGGTGGTGGGCAGACCAAAGAAGGACAGATAGGCCGGGATCATTTCAAACAGCATATCCAGCCCCTGCTGAATAACGCACCCGCGTTCACGCGCGGCGCTCAGAAACGGCGTTATCGCCTGTTTCATGACCACTTCCCCAACAAACGTTCCCGGCGTGAGTTGCGCCACTTCCAGCGGCAGCGGATCGCCTGGGTTCATCCCCAGCGGCGTGGCATTGACTACAATATCATGCCCGCCAGGGCGGCGGTTTCCCGTCTGCACCTCCAGTTGCGGGTAGTGCGCGCGCAAGCGCGCGGCCAGCGCTTCACTGATGCGCGCTCGCGTATCAAATAGCGTAAGGCTTGCGACGCCCGCCGCCGCCAGCGAAGCGGCAATCGCGCTACCCACCCCGCCGCTGCCAATCACCAACGCCCGCGCGCCCCGCGCCGGCTGGCCGCGTTGTAGCATCCCGCGGACAAAACCTTCGCCATCAAACATGTCGCCGTGCAGGCGGCCATCTTCCCCGGCGCGCACCGCATTACAGGCCCCGGCAATTTGCGCCGTCGGGCTAAGCGTGGATACAAGTTCACAGGTTGTCACTTTATGCGGCATGGTGATAAGCGCGCCGATAACATTTGTGGCGCTGAACAAACCGGCCAGCAGCGTTGGGTAGGCCTCGGCCTTCACGCCCAGCGGCACCACTTTGATATTTTCGTGCTGTGATGCAAACCACGGATTGTAAATCAGCGGCGCTTTGAAACTTTCCGTGGGCCAGCCCAGGTGCGCAATCACGCGCGTCGATCCATCAATGGCCATGTTATTACTCCACGCCGGGCAGAACGATGCGTTTTACATCGCCAAGAATAAATACGTAGGCGCAAACGCCAAGCAGCGCCGCCCCGCCAATATAAATAAGCGCATAGTAAAAGTTACCGGTTACAGAAACGATAATACCGACAACCAGTGGCGTAATGATTGACGCCATATTAGAGCAGAAATTAAAAAGCCCGCCGGTCAGTCCCGCCAGCGATTTGGGGGCCATATCGGACACCAGCGTCCAGCCCAGCCCTACCATTCCCTGACCAAAGAACGCCAGCGACAGCACGGCAATTACCGCCTGGTCGTTAGGCATCCAGTTAGCGGTAATGATGCTGCTTGCCATAAGTAATCCGACAATAATCGGCAGCTTGCGGGCAATATTAGCCGAACCGGTGCGTTTAAGCAGCGCATCTGACGCCCAGCCGCCGACCATGACGCCGAGCGCGGCGGCAAGAAACGGCATCACGGCAAAGAAGCCGATTTTCAGCCACGGCATATGGCGCTCAACGGCAAGGTAGGTAGGAAACCAGGTCAGAAAGAAAACCAGCGTGGTATTGCCGGCAAACTGTCCAATCCCGGCGCCAAGGATTGGCCGACATCGCAGCAGCAGTTTTACGTTATGCCAGCTTGCGTTCATTTTTGGCTCTTCCTGAGGCGCATCAGCGTTAAGCCCAATATATTCCAGCTCTGCGCTATTAGCCGTCTCAGACTCGTGCGGCTCACGGTAGTAGTGACACCACACCTGCGCAAACAGCAGCCCCGCAACGCCGACCACGACAAACAGTATTCGCCAGCCGAACGCTTCCATAATAAAAAACAGCAGCGGCGCGAAAGCCGCCAGCCCCAGATACTCCCCAACGGTATAGACCGCCGTGGCGCGGGCGCGCTCATGCTGTGGAAACCACTTGCCGACGACGCGACTGTTAACGGGAAAACACGGCGCCTCGCTCATACCCAGCCCCAGCCGACATAACAAAAGCGTTTTAATGCCTACCGCCGCGCCATGCAGCAGCGTAAACGCCGACCACAGCGTCAACGATAGCGCGTAGGTGACTTTGTTGCCGAAGCGGTCAAGAAAAATCCCGCCGGGGATCTGCATTAGCGCATAGGTCCAGGCAAATGCGGAAAAGACAATGCCCATCGTCGCAGCCCCGATCCCAAGTTCGTGGCCGACGTCGATTGCGGCAATGCCAAGTACTGTACGGTCGAGATAGTTAATCATCGTACCGACGGCCAGCAGCGCGAGGATCGCCAGCCGTGCGCGCGTGCGTTTTTCGGCAGGCGCGTGCGAAGCGGCAAAGCCGCCCTGTGGGGTTGTCATGTTGATGCGTCCTTACGTCTTTTATGTTTTCCGGTTATCGTTCAGACCGCATGCTCACTAGCCCGCTGAAGATTCCGGGGAGGGGTACAGATATTTATTATTATTAAAGCAGAAGGCATCCTGCCCTGAACCCGTTGATAGTTAACGTATGAATGCTACCCTGTGCGTCGGACTGCGGCAAGACGTACCGCCAGGTTTATCGCCAAAGGGGATAAACTGCGTTTTCAGGGCGCCCGGGCAGCGTCGTTGTATGCAAGGAGGCGCGGTCACAGCATATATCCACCGCGCGCGCTGTTTTTCGCAGCGGTAATAATAACGCGCAGTACCGGTAACTCATGTCTATTCGTTTAATCGTAGCGGCGCAAGATAATTTGCGCGCCAATATCAATAACACGGTGAATAAGGCGCTCGGCCTGCGTTTCATCATGGGCGGCGAGCGCTTCTATTAGCATAACGTAATCTTCATAGCTGCCTACCATTTCCTGCGAAGCGGGGTAAAGGAAATGATAACCAGGCCCAATGCATACCCAAAGTTGCTCGATCATTTCCGTCAGCACAGGCAAGCGGGCAAAACCGTAGAGGCGAAAGCGCAGCGCTCGATTGGCCTGAAGACCCGATTCCACCACGCCGCAGTGTCGTGCCTGACGGTAGACCTCCAGCAGTTGACGCAGGCTATCTGTCTGTTCCACGGTAATGCAGCGACAGGCTTCACGCACCGCCATCCCCTCAAGGTTCTTACGAATAGCGGTAATTTCCTGAAAACGCGCCAGCGGCAAGCACGGCACCTGAAACGCCTGCGCAGGCGTAGCCTCAAGCGCCCCGGAAGAGGCCAGGCGCAACAGCGCTTCGCGAACAGGCGTAATGCTGGTACCTAACCGTGCGGCGATATCTTTCGTAACCAGACGAGCGCCAGGCTTAAGCGCGCCAACAATCAGCGCACCTTTCAACCGCAGCTCAACCAAAGTTGTCAGACTCGCGCGCTGCGTTTTTTCGAGACTCAGCATAATTTTCTCATTTAACAACGGTCCATTTTGTTAGCTGTAAAATACACCATATCATTAGAAACATTAAACTGTATTGTTCATTTTAAGAACAAACAAAGCCCGAATCACCTCTGGAATGCCTTGAACAGGTCTGACAGGCGTTATGATTCATCAATAAAATTATCGCATCAGGCGATTACATTTGTGGCGTATCTACGTCCCGCGCAAGCCGGTGTTTAAGGCGCGCCCCATCAAGGTATCGAAGTAACGCCGTTATACTGACGAAGAAAGGCTGAGGTTTTATATATAAAAACGCGACGCAGAGTGATGATAAAGAGGGGGGCAAAACCCGGATGGAGAAAAACAATCTTTTGATTTTTCTAACTGATTTTTTGAGATTTCGGGCCAAATTCCTTCAGCCCGGCTTAGATTAATCTCCTCAGCCGATTCGCGACGGCGAAACGGCTGCGAAAAAGGGGCTAACTATCGTCGCTGACGCGGATAATAACTTTGCCGAAATTTTTCCCTTCCAGCATATTAAAGAAGGCTTCCGGCGCATTTTCCAGCCCATCGGTTATGTCTTCACGATAGTGAATGCTGCCGGCCTGCACCCAGGCCGTCATTTCACGCAGAAACGTATCAACGTGGCGGCCGTAGTCAAGGGCAATAATAAATCCCTGCATCCTGATACGCTTTTTCAGAAGGGTCGCCATCAGCAGCGGCAGACGATCCGGCCCTTCGGGCGGCTGGGTAGCGTTATAGCCAGATACCAGGCCGCATACCGGTATACGCGCTGAAGTATTGAGCAGCGGCAATACGGCATCAAACACCTTGCCGCCGACATTTTCATAGTAAATATCTATTCCTTTCGGGCACGCATCGGCTAACTGCTGCGAAAAATCTGTAGCGTGCCGATCGATGCAGGCATCGAAACCCAACTGTTCTACCGCATAGCGGCACTTCGCCTCGCCGCCGGCTACGCCCACGACCCGGCACCCCTTGATTTTGCCAATTTGCCCCACCGTCGCTCCTACCGGGCCGGTGGCCGCCGCCACAACCAACGTTTCCCCCTGCTTTGGCTGACCAATATCCAGCAGCCCCATGTAGGCGGTAAAGCCAGGCATTCCCAGCACGCCTAACCTCCAGGAGGGATGCGCCGGGCTATCGCCAAGTTTTACCAGCCCTTCGCCGTCGCTAAGCGCGTACGTCTGCCAGCCGGTATAGGCCAACACCCATTCGCCTTCACGAAACTGGGGGTGGCGCGACGAAACGACCCGGCACACTGTGCCGCCCACCATCGTGTCGCCCAGGGCAACCGCAGGCGCATAGGACGGTTCATCATTCATACGCCCACGCATATAAGGGTCCAGCGACAGATAAACGGTGCGCAACAGAACCTGACCTTCACCTGGCGGAGCGACAGAAGTTGTTTCAAGGCGAAAATTATCACATGCAGGCTTACCGTGTGGTCGTGAAACCAGCACCCAGCGGCGGTTTTCTTTCTGTGTCATGTCAATTCTCCTTTCAGGGCGGACAAACATTCATCATAGCTGAATGACACACAGACCAAATGCGGAGAAAGTGCGGCTTTGGCTGCACGCATTACAACTCATGCCGCGCGACCGCAGGTTGCCCTCCTGCAATTCAGCACGGGCAAACAACGTTGACATACTCATGCCAAACGCCTCCGACAGCCGCGCCAGCATTGTTGCCGTCGGGCTGCTGGCCCCATGCTCAATTTTATGAATCATTGCCCAGGACGCGCCGGCTCGCTCCGCCAGCGTATTCAGCGACCATCCTCGCTCCTCGCGCTCAATTCTGACACATGCGCCAGTCCGTTGATTTAAATCGTCTGTTATAGTATTTAAACGTGCGATTATAGTGAACACCAACAGGGAAGCAACATGCCTATCCGACATGCAACAGCACAAGATTGCGCCGCTATCGCCACAATTTATAATCATGCCGTGCTGCACACCAATGCCATCTGGAATGAAGCCACCGTTGATGATGAAAACCGTCGTAACTGGCTCAGCCATCGCCAGGCGGCAGGCTATCCGGTACGGGTGGCGGTGGAAGGAACGCAGGTTATCGGCTACGCCACATTCGGCGACTGGCGCTCGTTTGAGGGCTTTCGCCATACTGTAGAACATTCGGTCTACGTTCACCCCGACCATCAGGGCAAGGGCATCGGTAAAGCGCTGATGCTCACGCTGATTGATGATGCAAAACAAATCGGTAAACACGTCATGGTGGCTGCTATTGAATCTCAAAACCACGGATCCATCCATCTGCATCGCAGGCTGGGCTTTACCCTCACTGCGCAAATGCCGCAGGTGGGCACCAAATTTGGCCGCTGGCTGGATCTGACATTTATGCAGCTACAGCTCGACCATCGCACGCAACCAGACGCCTGTTCGTGAACGCCCCCGCCTGCGTACCTGCGCCTGGCTGTCGCAGGCATTGGGCTGGTTATTAAACGCGCTGATAGCGCGCATCATCCAGGCGCCATCCACCATTCTTATCGCGATGCGGCTTGCCGCGCTGATCGCCAGACGCCCGTTCTGACTATCACTGCTGCCCGCAGCGGCGGGCGAACATCACATGGCCGGCGTTAAGCCGGTTTGCCGCCACAAGGTGCTTCATACTACCCAATCCTAAGAAAGCACTTTGCACCCCTTCCAGCTTAAAGTATCGTGCCGCCGCGATTGAGTTTCTCACGCCGCGCCTCGCTCTGGCGCATCAGATCTTCTTTATGCTGGCGGCCGTGGTGGGCAATGGCCGCCCGCAGCCGCTGTTGCTCAACGTAGCGCTCCTCGCGCCCCAGCGCATCGTCGTTGCTGAGCGCAATCAGCAGTTCGTTCATCGATGCGATAACGCCGGCGTGAATTGCCGCGTCCACGCGGCCTTTAATCTCATCCAGATGTGACATTTTTGCCTCCTGAAGGCGTTTGCCTTAACCGTTGTCGCCCAGACCAGTAGCGTTGACCGCCCATATCCGAACGACGCTTATTGACGCTCAAAGCGTTCTTAACAGGGGCTGACGCGCGGTGAAACGAAAACCCACGTTAAGACGCTTTGATGATAAGAAAAGACAAAGGCAGTCATTGACAAATTTATTGTTAAACGCCGGGCCGAATGCGTTCGGCCCGGCATGCCAGAAAATTCCATTCATTGATTTTCATCAACAGGCAACAAAGAGGACAAAGCGCCCGTTTTTTCCTCTCTAGCGCTCTGTCCCACCCTGTGGTAAAGGCAATGCTTTCACCGCCGGGGGTAACCTGAGAATGTCCGCCTTCATGTCGGCCAGCCCAATTATTCCCTCCTTTACAGATATCAGAAACGCCAGGAGGCGGAAAGATTCCCTGCGACCGAGTTATAACCGGAACGAAAGACATCGCTTTCAATGCCGATACCCAATTCAACATTGGCATTGATTTTATAATTCATTCCCGCCTTAATGCCCAGCGCGTCACGGCCAGTCACCTGATTTCTGGCGCTAAATTTTGCGTTGCGATAGCTGGCGAAAGAAGCCTGTTGCTTCACATCACCGCCCAAAAGCTCATGCTCCCAGGTAAGCTGTAGTTTAGCTGAGATAGCGCTTCCTGAATCGAGCGGCAAATTCCAGTTACTTGCCAACCCAATACTTGATTGCAACGAATCGAAAGTTTCCGATCCCGTCATCAGGCGGCTGCCGTTCTTACCGTTTTCCGTGACGCCGGGACGATGCAGTGTGGTGTAATTTAATGAAGCTACCGGCCCTGTGCTCACATTATCATTCAGCGCCCAACGGTAGCCCCCGCCAACCGTAAAAGAGCCTGTCAGCCCGGTCCAGTTGGCATGATGGCTGGCTTCATAGGCGCCCGTGTGGATGCTCCGATCTAACCAGCTATCTTCAATGCCAAAACGCCCATCGCCAAATAAATACACCCCATCAGGCTTTTGAGCGCCATAACGCGTCTGGATCCCCAGATTAAAAGCGGTGGTTCTCCCATGCGCCATTTCCGGTGATTTCACCGTCACCGACTGGCCGCTGACCGCGCCATGAAAACCATAAACCCAGTTGCTATCCCGTTCGTTTCGTTTTTCGGCGCCAAATAGCATGCCATAGCTGCTGGCGTCATACCCTACGCTGCTGCCCTGACGCTGTTGCCAGAAGCCGGCGCCAAAAGGTATAGCAAAGCTGCGCCACTCGCCTGGCGAAAACGGCGCCGCGGTTACGTCAAAATTCGGCCCGTTCACAATCCGCGTTATCTGCTGTTCACGATTAAGGGAACTGGCGAACATGGCGCTGTAAGCCGCCGGAGAAAGCTGCTGTAACGCGTCGCTGATACTGCTGCCATCGGCGGCAGAGAAATCCAGAGCGCGGTACAACGGTTGTATATCCGAATCCGCTACCGATACAATTTTATCCAACGCCTGCCCCACCTGTCGGGCATTATCGTTGAGCGCATATTGGCTATATGCGTTGGAGGCGCGCCGCATCGAGAGCTGCCAGCCATCTTCTCCCAGTGGCGTTGCCTGGAACGTCAGTGTGGGTGAGCGAAGCAGGCTGTTCACTACGCGAAAATCGCCGCTGTGCGAGGTGGTTTTTAACAATTCTTTCGAATCCAGCCGCCAGTTTTGCGCATACCAATCCGGCTGCGGTACAAACGTCAGTTGACCGTTGAATTGCGCATGGCCGTCAACTGTCAGCGTGTCATGCCTTCCACGCCCGTCAACGTCTAATCGCACTTGCCCGTTCTCACTTTGCTGATAAGCGCCTGTTATACTGATTTGCCCAAATGAATTCCCCGGTGCGAGAATGCCGTCATTCACAAAGCGCCCCTCCTCATTGAGGATATAGCTGCCGTTGCCGGATAAAGTGGCGCCTGGGGCAATATACATACTGTAAATCTGATGTTCGCCGTTAAGTGAGGTATTCCCCCCGCGAGCGCTTAACGCCAGATTATTGATACCTTCAATATTCCCGCGATAATTCAGCCTGAAGTGAGGATCTGATTGTTCGTTAGCCCGCCCTTGCGCATCAGCCATTCGCCCGAAGGTAAGCTGCGTCAACCGCTGTTGACCATAAACATCCCGCTGGCTGTAGTCTGAGTAAATATCCCCTTCCAGCCGGGCGCCGTTTAAAATATTAATCGTGCCGACAAGCGCGTTTGGCGACATATAAATTGCCGCCCCCTTACCAGCAACCCGCCCGCTAATATCCGCATTATCGACCAGGGCGCCCTGCAGCTCGGGTAATAATGCGTCGGTATACCCGCCTACGTAATGGATCCAGGAGCCGCGATACTCCTCGTCGTTACCAAGCAGGTTATTGCCAAAATCAAAGCTGATAGCGACGCCATTGCTGCCCAACGCCTGAACATCGCCGCGCTGAATAAGATTATGCTGCTTACCGTAGGCAAACATCACTCCACGGCCATTCACCCCGTCGGCGTAAACATGGGTTCCGGGTTCGATGCTCAGGGTGTTATTTTGCCCGTCGATACGGATACCTGCGCCGCCCGCCCCCTTTGTCAACAGATCCGCTTGCTGAAATATACGGTTATTGCTGCCATAAACATGCAATCCAAGCCCCAGCGTCGCAGTATTATACTGGCCCGCCAGGTAGCCATCCCCTTGTTGATTACGCAGAAAATAGCCGTTGCGGTTAATCAGCGTTTGCCCGTCGCCATATAGCGAAAAACCAAAGAAGTTGCGCCGATCAATCTGATACCCCATGTCCTGCAACAGCGCCAGTTCCGCCTCCATAAACGTTGTGTAATTGCGGTAGTCCTGATGGCTCATCATGCTGTTTTTCAGCTCAATATGGCTCATATAATCATCATCAACCGAGCCATCCTCCCCCAACATTTTCACCGGCACGCCAGGCATGGCGCCTGCAAGCACCTCATCGACATACTTGCCGGAGAAATAGCCTTTATCGAGACGTACATCAAAGCCTTGCGGATCCCATGAGTTATTGCACCCCTTACACAGTATTACCTGCCCGGGCTTGGCGGGATTGCCCCGGTCATCGCGCAGATGGCTGCTCCAGGCCCCCAAAGGCTCAGTATCGAAAGCAGGAGTGAATGTATCCTCCATGTCGTCAACCATACTGGAAATGCCCAGGGCATGCGCCAGCTCATGAATCACGACGCCGGTCAGATCGGCCTTGCCGGTGCGCGGCAATTGCGCAGGCACATAAGGAATATCGTCAAAATCCAGTTCGCCCAGAATGAACTGGGCATGAGAGCCAAAGGTTAACTCGCCGGTATCGACGCCGTTCAACGCCCCCTGCAGTTGCGTCAGGCTGATAGCGTCATCGGGTACGGGTTCGCTGTAACCTGCCGCATTCTCTTCATTAAACGTACCAACGTTAATAACGGCGGGCAATTGCTCTGGCTTGGGAGTGATAATTTCAGCCCAGTAACGTATGGCATTAAGTATTTTGTCTTTCTGTTGCTGATCAAGGTTCCAGGTGGACTCATAAGCTTGCGGCCCATTAGCTATAAACGGACCGTCGCCAACATCAAAGAAGCGCACCTGAAATACGCCAATATCCTGCGGGCTGTAAACCAGATAGCTTTCTCCAGCAGACGAATGATTAGTGGCTAATAAACCGCTTAATGCAACCGTCATGTACAGCTTTTTCATAACAACTATTCCTTATCGCGTTAACAAAAGTAGCCATTTTCAACGCTAATATGAACGCATATTTAACCTCAATAAAACACAAACAAATCTGACATTGTCGCTGTGCCAGTTCAGGAAACCGAACATTGCCTTCACAAGAGATCCGTTCAAATAAATATGGTTTGTGTTTCCTGCCCATCATGAAAATCACCACAGGCGAGGCGCCGCATACTTTTCCACCAGCCTGTCTTCTGCCGGTTACGCATTATTTATTAAAGGTTTTTTATTTATAAAAGCGGGTAGCCCTACGCGATATCGGAACGCGATAAACCCTGGAGCGGACGAAACTGCATGCCTGGCGTTAGCATAAAGACGCTGAAGTTATATTTTCGGGAATCGAGCGACCTTCGTACGCTGGCCGAACCGCCTGCACTAAACAAAGCGATTAAAGCCCGTAGCCATGCCATCGCCTTCTTTAGTTTTTCTACGAAGACCTCAGTTTGTTTTACAGAGGCTAAATCGGCCAGCAATGCGCCAGTTTGTTTGTAAATCAAACAACTTTCTGGAATTTATATAAAAAACCGTAAAGAAGGCAAAAGACCAGACGATAAAAATGCATGGTAAGAAATTAATAGCTTCATTGACCTTTATTTAGCCCAAATTAAGGAAGAGATTATGTCTGTAAGACGCCTTTCTCTGTTTACTTTTGCCCTGCTTATGTTTCTGTTCTTGTTCAGTATTGCCGTAGCGGCGTGGTCGCTCTTACGCAACGATCAGGCGCTGGATAACATCAATCACGAGATTCGCGTTGTGCTGTCGGTTATTGACCCAATAAACCACAGCCGAACAATGCGCGTTCGGCTCCATGAAGCGCTAAACGCCAGTCATACGGGCGACCAACAGGCCGTAGAGACAACGCTGGAAGCGGCCCGTGAAGCGATGGTAAAGGGCGACAACGCTTTTGAGCTTTATATGTCCCATGCCAGACAACCCGATGAACAGGCGCTGGCGCAGGCTTATGATGAAAGCTGGCAAAATTATCGTGCTCAGGGGCTTATGCCGCTGCTGGAAGCCGCGCAAAAAGGCGATGTAGCCGGTTACAATAGTCTTTTTTCTTCCCGCCTGCCGCAACTGGAGCACGATTTTGAATTCGCGCTTAATAATTTGCTTGCCTATCGCGAACACTACGCCAAAAAACTTAACGACGAAGCCCAGGGGCGCATTAACAACGGCCTGGCCGCCATTGGGCTGGTTGCTCTGTTCTTTTGCAGCGTGTTGTGCGTACTGTTTTTACAGCTCAACCGCCGCGTGCTTACGCCCCTGAACCAGGCGCGTGAACACTGCGACAGTATCGCCGCAGGCGAACTGCATATGCCGATTGAATGCCATACTCAGGATGAAATCGGCGAGATGCTACAAGGGCTTGAGCGTATGCGCCAGGCGTTGACCCAGATTATCGGCCAGGTGCGCGCCACCGGCGAAGCCGTTGCCGCCGCGGTTGAAGATATTGCCGATGGCAATACCGATCTCTCCGCCCGCACCGAGCAGCAGGCGGCATCGCTGGGGCAAACCGCCGCCAGCATGGAAGAACTCACCGCCACCGTGCGCCAGACCTCTGAAAACGCGCATCACGCCAGCAGTCTGGCGGAGGGCATGCGCGTAAACGCCAGCAGCGGCGATGACATCATGTGTGAGGTGGTGGTATCGATGAAGAATATTGAGAGCAGCTCGGCAAAAATTAACAGTATTATCAACATTATTGAAAATATTGCCTTTCAGACCAATATTCTCGCGCTTAACGCTGCGGTTGAGGCCGCGCGTGCGGGCGAACAAGGGCGCGGTTTTGCAGTAGTGGCAAGCGAGGTGCGCAATCTTGCCCAGCACTCGTCGGTCGCAGCGAAAGAAATCAAAGAACTTATTGAATTGTCCGGCGAACAGATTCGCAGCGGCAGTAGTCAGGTCAACCGCGCAGGTGAAAGCATGGAGCGCATTCTCGCTTCGGTAAAGCAGGTGAGCGGAATAATGGACGAAATCGCTATGTCCACCCGCGAACAAAGCAGCGGTATCGATCAGATCAATATCGCTATCGGCCAGATGGATTCTGTTACCCAGCAGAACGCTTCGCTGGTTGAGTCCGCTTCGGCGTCCACACGGCTGCTCAGCCAGAAATCACACGAACTCAGGCAGTGCGTTGCCGTATTCCGCCTGGCGTAATGAAGCGGTCCGCTGTCGCCATTGCAACGCGGTATAACGCTGCTGGTTTGCGCCATTACCGGCACAAACAGAGTAAATTAACGTCTTAAGGCGTGTAAACCGACTTTTCTGCGATACAGCAGGCGGCGGCAAGCGGGCTATCCGCCGTCAGTTGAGGATGACCAGATTACCCTGGCGCGACTATATCCATTTTTGCCGTTACACGTCGGGACGGCGCGCTAGCTGTAACGACTCGCCATCAGCGCTTTTCCCGCCGTGACGGCAGCGTCTTTAATAGTTCATCCGGCGATACCGACCCTACCACGCTGCCCGACAGCGGCATTTTCAGCACGTGTTGTTTGATCTTGCCGATAACATGCATTTCACACGCCCGGCAGTCAAACTTCAGTGTTAACACGTCATCCTGTTGCACAAGCTGCATCGGCGTGGCGCGCCAGCTCTTAATACTGCCCTTCGCCTGTTTCGGGCACAGGTTAAAGGCAAAGCGCAGGCAGTGTTTGGTTATCATCACCGGTACGTCGCCTTTTTCTTCATGCGCCTCATAGGCGGCATCAATGAGCGTTACCCCGTGGCGTTGCCAGAACTGACGCGCCTTTTTGTTATAAACGTTGGCAAGAAACGTCAGGTGGCTTTGCGGCCACACCGGCGGCGGCGTGGACTGCGGGCGGCGGGTCATGCGTGAAAAAGCCGCAAGGCGCGCATCGTCAAGCAGAGCAATCGTATCACGGCGCAGTTGGTTAAGCTGGCTGCCGGGAACAAAATATATTTCCGGCAGCAAAAGCTGAATGCTGCGCGCGCTGTAAAGGGACTGCCCCAGCTTACCCAACCCATTTTCCAGCGCCTCACGACCTTTTTGCGCATCCCGCGCGGCGCTAAACAGGCCGTCGAGCGTATGCGTTACGCTCACGCCGTCTTCTGACGTGGCGGTAAGGATCAACTGCTCTTCCCAGCCGCCCAGCGTCAAATCCACAGCGATCCGCCGTTCGCTGGAGTTTTTCAGTAACGCCTGTTGCCAGCGGTGATCGAGGTTGCGGCTAAGCGGATGCGGCAAACGCAGTTTGCGAAGCCCGTCCGCCAGCGTATTCGGCCACAGACGCCAGCGTCCCGGTCCGGTTTTTTCCGCCACGTTGACGCGAAAACCCACCACCTCACGCTTTACCAGCGCGTTAAGGCCGTCGCCGTTAGCCAGCTCTTCATCACTTTGCACATCAAGCCAGTCCGGCCCTACCCTCACCAGCTCGCCCACCGGCAGGCCGACAAAGGTAGGTGAATCAAAAGCGCCAATGTTGCCCTGCCGGCCGTTAACAAAATAATCGGTACTGCCGCGATGGAACGTTTTATCCGGCGACGGGGTGAAATAGTGCCGCGTGCGGCCATGTGAGGCACGATGCAAATCGCTACGATCTTCAAGCAGCGCGTCAAGCTGCTGGCGATACCAGGCCGTGATGTTTTTCACGTAACTCATATCTTTATAACGCCCTTCTATTTTAAAAGAGCGTACGCCTGCGTCCACCAGCGCCGCGAGATTGGCGGTCTGGTTATTGTCTTTCATTGACAGCAGGTGTTTTTCAAATGCCACCACGCGTCCCTGGTCATCTCTGAGCGTAAACGGCAGGCGGCAGGCCTGTGAACAATCGCCGCGGTTAGCGCTACGCCCGGTCTGCGCGTGCGAAATGTAACACTGCCCGGAATAGGCCACACACAACGCGCCGTGGATAAAAAATTCCAGCGTGGCGTCAGTGGTATCGTGAATGGCGCGGATTTGCTGCAGATCCAGCTCTCTGGCCAGCACAATCTGTGAAAATCCGACCTGTGCCAGAAACTGCGCTTTTTCAACGCTTCGAATATCGCACTGGGTGCTGGCGTGCAGGTCAATTGGCGGGATGTCCAGTTCAAGAATGCCCATATCCTGTACAATCAGCGCATCCACGCCCGCCTCGTAAAGAGCGTGAATAAGCCGACGCGCGGACTCCAGTTCGTCGTCGTGAAGAATAGTATTAAGTGTCACAAACACTTTCGCGCCATAGCGATGGGCAAACGGCGCCAGCGCGGCAATATCGCTTAAGCTGTTGCCCGCATTATGGCGTGCGCCAAAACCCGGGCCGCCGATATAGACTGCATCGGCGCCGTGAAGGATCGCCTCACGAGCGATGGCGGCGTCGCGGGCCGGGCTGAGCAGTTCGAGAGCAGCAGAGTGCTGACGCATCAGGGATATCCGTTGTGTGCTGAAAAGCGGCTATTGTAGTCACAATACGCATCCGGCAAAACCCGTCTGCGATTTTAATTTCCGTCGCTTTTTATGTTCGCCCACAGCAACCTGTTTCAGGCATACTTTTAGCGCTACAGCGCCTTATTTCGGGCAGCTTAAGGACGCGCGTTTTACATGGATGATAAACAATGAACCTGAAAACCTGTCTCACACTTTTTACACGCAAATTTATCGCGCCTACGCTGGCAGTGCTGATGTTTTTCGCCTGGGCTGGCTGGCAGCTCTGGCAGGAACACAGAGCGCTAACAGCGCAGGGGCTGGCGTTGCAAAATGAACAGCTAGCGTTTTACAAAGCCCGTATGGCGGAAAAAGAGCAGCTCCTGCGTTGGGAAAAAGCGCTTGAGCTGCGCGAAAAAGCGCTAATTGAGCAAAACGCCGCGCTGGAGAATGTGCAGGCGCAGTGCGCGCAAGCGCAAGAGCGTAATCTGACGCTAACGCGCGCCAACAGTACGCAGCGCCAGCAGGAAGCGGCCCGCGAGCAGCTACATTTACTCATGGCGCAGTTTTCTGCAACCGGCGTCAGCCTCAGGCGCCACCCGGCCTGCGAGGATAAAGAAGGCTGGCGCAGCTACAATACCGCTTACTCCCTTTATTCCTCGGCCAGCGCCCTTGCCGGGGCACACAGCCTGACCCGTGATTACGCCGCTTTTTTTAACAGCAACGCGCCTGCCAGCGCTGTAGCGCTGTGTTTTAACCCTTAAACACGCCAGCGTGGCGCTGGCAACGCGTTCAGGCCATTGGGTAGTGAATCAGCGAATGAAATCGACACGCTACGCCGGCACTGTTGCGGTAAGAATGGGCGCTGTCTGCTGGAAAGCGCAGCCCTTCTCCCACCGCAAGCCGCTGCCAGCGCCCGTTTCGCCCAAGTTCCAGTACGCCCTCAATAACCACCACATCCTCAATCACGCCCTGCTCGTGGGGCGAAGATTCGCTGAGCGCGCCGGCGGGCAGCGTGACGACCAACAGATCAAAGCGCAGCGCGGCATCATAGGGAAACAGCGGCACCGCCGTCATCTGCCCTGATGCATCTGCCGGCGCCAGCGGCGGTTCGCTGAAAAACGCGGAAAACGGCACGTTAAAGCCGGTGGCTATCTTCCAAAGCGTCGCCACCGTAGGGCTGGACTCGCCGCGCTCAATCTGGCCGAGCATCGCCTTCGATACCCCCGTCCGCTCCGCCGCCTGGCTCAGGCTCCAGGCGCGGGCCTGGCGTAATTGCCTGACAACCGAAGGCAGTATGTTATTGATATTCACAGTAACTCCTTTTTTTGCCACAGCATAGCAGCTTGTGCGTTATAACGCACGGTGCTATAGTCGCCCGGTGCCATCCCGCAATGGAGTTGCTATTCGCTTTCCCCCTATCCCCCTTCACACGCTGTTTTCTGGCTTTATTGCCGTGCTTGTGGGCTATGCCAGTTCAGCCGCCATTATCTGGCAGGCCGCCGCCGCCGCAGGCCTCGCTGCGCCGCAGATTGCCGGCTGGATGACCATGCTCGGTATTGGGATGGGCGCCAGCACACTGTTGCTAACGCTGCGCTGGCGCGCGCCGGTATTAACAGCCTGGTCAACGCCGGGCGCGGCGCTGCTTGCCACCAGCCTACATGGCGTTACGCCCGGCGAGGCTACGGGTATATTTATCTTTGCTGCCGTACTGATTGTACTGTGCGGCCTATCCGGGCTATTTGCCTGGCTGATGCGCACAATACCGCATACTTTGGCTGCCGCCATGCTGGCCGGTATTCTGCTGCGTTTCGGGCTTGAAACCTTCGGCGGACTGCGCGACCAGGGGGTAATGTGTGGCGGGATGTTAATAAGCTGGCTTATTACCAGAGCGCTGGCGCCGCGCTACGCCGTAGCCGCCGCGCTGGTAGTAGGGCTGGCAGCGGCGCTGTTGGGCGATAACGTCAGCGCCGCGCCCAACGTTAGCCTGTTTGCCGCGCCGGTATGGATAACGCCAGTCTTCAGCCTGCCGACGCTGCTCGGCATCGGCGTGCCGTTTTTTTTAGTGACGATGACTTCGCAAAATGCCCCCGGCGTAGCCGCACTGAAAGCCGCAGGCTACTGCGTACCGGTATCGCCGCTGATGACGTCAACCGGTCTGATCACACTGGCGCTGGCCCCGCTCGGCGTCTATTCCATAAGCATCGCCGCCATTACCGCCGCCATCTGCCAAAGCCCGGAAGCGCACCCCGACCCGCAGCGGCGCTGGCAGGCCGCCGCCGCCGCTGGCGTATTTTATCTACTGGCGGGTATTGCGGGCGGCGGTATCGCCATTTTGCTGGCGGCGCTCCCTGCCGCGTTTATTCACACGCTCGCCGGGCTGGCGCTGCTTAGCGCGCTCGGCGGCAGCCTTTATCAGGCGCTGATGAATGAAACCGAGCGCGATGCGGCGACTGTCGCATTTCTGATTACCGCCTCCGGGCTAACGCTTTGGGGCATCAGTTCAGCATTCTGGGGGCTTGCCGGCGGCGGTCTGTGTTACGCTGTATTGTCGGCAGCACACAGGCGGCGTCGATGAAATGCGTTTATTCAACCATACTCATCAGCGCATCACGCATGCGTAAAACCGGCAGCGTCCAGCCCTCTTTCGGATCGCAGCGCAACAGGCGCATTGATGGATACCACGGCGTGGTATCCTGCCCCTCCAGCCAGCGCCAGTCCGTACAAATGGCGGAAACCAGCGTCCAGCAGGGTTTGTTTAGCGCGCCGGCAAGGTGTGCCACGGATGTATCCACGCTAATGACCAGATCGAGCTGGGCGATAATCGCCGCCGTATCAATATAATCCTGCACCAGGTGCCCAAGCGCCAGCAGCGCTATGCCCGAAGGCGGGTTAAGCGCCTCTTCTTCCCCGGCGCCTTTTTGCAGACTGACCCACTGAATACCCGGTACGCTAAACAACGGGCGCAGCGTCTCAAGGCCGGGCAACGATCGGAAACGATCTTTATTGTGCCCGACAGAACCTTTCCATACCAGGCCCACGCGCAGCTTGCCTGGCGGCAGCGGCCAGCGCGCAACGGCCTGCGGATCGGCGCTGAAACAGGGCGGCGTCATGGCAAAAGGGGTGGGTGAATCGGTGAAATAGAAAGGCAAATCCAGCAGCATTATCCAGTAATCGAACACCGGCAATGGCTTACCCGGCGCATACTCAATCACGTTGTCTATCCCTGGCAACTGGCGCATCAGCGATACCAGGGCGCGGCTACATACAAGGCAAACTGCCGCTGCGCCTTTTTCTTGCTTAAGGCGGCTGACGTAGCGACTAAACTGAATCTCATCGCCCAGCCCCTGTTCACGGTGCACCATAATCGTTTTACCGTGCAAATCTTCGCCCTGCCAGTAAGGGAAGCTGAACGCTGGACGGTTAACAAAGCGGTAGATATTGTTTTGCGCATAACGATCGCGATACAGCTTCCAGCCTTCTTCATAACGGCCGCGCTGGATAAGTATCATGCCTAAAACAGTACTGCTGCGCGTATCCTCAGGTTGATGAGCCAGAAGATAGCGCAGATGCGCTTCCGCCTCGTCAAACCGTTTTATTTGCGCAAAAACAGAGGCCAGGCCGTAGCGAGCGTCGTGATAGTTCGGCGCCTCGGCAAGCACGGCCTCATACTGTTCCACCGCTTCCTCAAACCGATCCAGCTTGTGCAGCAATATGCCATAGTTATTGCGACAGGCGGGATAGTTGGCGATAGCGCGTAACGCACGGCGGTAGTATTTTTCCGCCTCCTCATTATTACCGCGCTCATAATGAATAAGACCCAGCCCATTCAGCGCACCGGCATCATTTGGCGCGATGCTTAACGCCTGAGTGTAATAACGCGCGGCATCATCTTTTCTGTCAAGGCGGCGACAGCAGCGCGCCGCTTCTACAATAAGCCATATATCTTTAGGCCCAAACAGCAGGCGGCTTTGTATTTTTTTCAGCGCTTCCTGATATTTTCCGCTTTCCATCAGCCCTGTCACCGCCTGGCGCAAGGCAGCCTGGCTTTTGTCCTGCGGCGCGCGTTTTCCCTTCATCTTTTTCTCCTCTGGTGACCGGCTTAATACTCTGCGAAACCCCGGCAATGCCAGTGGTTGCCGCTAAGCGATTTGCAGATTCATTATACTATCGTTGGCCGTTAACCGGTGTCCAGCCGCGCTATGCGGATATAAAAACTCTTTACGGAAAAATTCCGTATTATGATGCCGTCTTTTTACCCGCGTTCGTTATTATTCACATTTTTCTGTTGGCAGACCGGGCTATAAATATAAACGTTCTCTCCGGAAACTCAGTTATTTTTACGGATAATTACTTTCTTAAGCTGTCTGTTTCACCGAACAGGCACGCCAGAGATCATTAACAGATGTGTTACCCGTTCACGCTTAAAGGCTGGTTCTGGCGCTTTTTTCGCTAATGAACTAATGCATCGTTTTCTTAATGCGCCCGGCGGCGGCCTTTAATGAGCAGATATTTATACTGGGCTAATGACAAACTTACGCCTCGGGAGCATGGCGGCAGGTAATAAAGCACCATACTACCTTTGTGAGGCGATCGGGTTTCACGTCATTGTTGATGCCTGCGCAGCGCTTTAGCGAGAAAATCAGGCTGTAAAAAATCACTGGATTTTTTACAGCGCTTAACACGCTAACAGGCGCGGAATTAAGGTTTACGCGCAAGGATAGTAGCAAAGCGCAGCCTGATGCGGTTGCCGTCGGCGTCCGTACGGTGAAGCTGGCCGACATCCTCGTTGTATTTTACCTGTTCCCAATCTTCGTAATACTTTTTCAACTCTCCGCGACGAAAGGTGAACGGGAAACCCATCGTGCACGGAAAATCATCGGTATCCATAGCCGCAACAATCAGGTTGTAGCCACCGCTGCGCGTAGTGCGCTGCATATTGCTAATCAGCCCCGGAATTGTCTGCGGTTGCAGGAACATCATCACGA
Source organism: Tenebrionibacter intestinalis (assembly GCF_016632365.1). Lineage (GTDB taxonomy): Bacteria > Pseudomonadota > Gammaproteobacteria > Enterobacterales > Enterobacteriaceae > Tenebrionibacter > Tenebrionibacter intestinalis. The sequence continues at coordinate 38,163 of NZ_JAEPBH010000021.1, forward strand.
CAGTGGAAAGAATGAAGTCGTAGTCGCCGTCAAAGCGCACAGTATTAAGATCGACAATATCGCTGCGCAGATGCTCTTCCAGCCCCTCTGCAGCAGCAATACGGCGCATATTCTCAATGCCTGCGGCATTGCGATCCCAGGCGGTGACATCAAAGCCGTTCGCCGCAAGATAGAGGCTGTTGCGACCGTTTCCGCAGCCCAGATCCAGCGCTTTGCCTGGCGCAATAAGGGTGGCGGCATTGAGCACTTCAGAGTGCGTAAGCGTCAGGCCATATTTATCTGTGAAGTAGTTTGCGTCACGGACGGTCATAAGTTTTCCTTTTGTAAAGAACGTTCAGGGTGCGGTACGTAAAAGCGCAATTTGCCCTGCGCCAGCAGCGCAAGGTTGCCTACGATAAGCCCCCAATAATCAGGCCGGAGAAAATAAACAGCGGCAACGCCAGCCGCTGGGACAAAACGCCAGGCCGAGCGAAAAACGCCGAAAAGAGGTATTCCAACGGCTGACTCGGGTGTTGCGCTATCAAACAGCACAGCGTGCGCCAGATAAACGCCCTCGCCAGCCGCGCCCGGAGAGCGACAGTCGCGCCAATCGGCACATTGCCAGAACGGCAGGCCAGATAGTCGCCGCATAACGCCACGCCCACCTTAGCCCAATAATATCAGGCGCCATACCAATTCTTCCCGCCGGGGGCTCAGGAGCTTTCGCTGGCGCAAAGACATTGTCTTACCCACATTTTTAACGTTTAAAGTGGTATTTTAAATGCATTTTAAGAAATTACCAGGCGGATGACCAGCGTCAAAAAGAAGTATAAAAGGCTATAGTCAAAATTTTCACTAAAAAATTTAAAAACAACTTTTTTAAAACAAAAGGTTATTGGATTATCCGTTTTGGCGAAATCACGGCGGCGCAACGGGAAATCGCCCCGTAGCGCCAACATAGTGCGGCCAGCCCATCGCCTGTCGCAGCCAGCTTTTGTTACGCTAAAGCAGGCCATTTGCCCGGCAAACCTGGGCATCTGATGATAGCTTAGCGGCACTGGCCGCACGCAGACGCAAGAAATATACGCAGCACAGTATCAGCGCCGCGTGGGTATAACGCTGCCTGTGCGGCAGTCAACGCATCACATCGGATATAAAAACTTTAAACATATCTAAGCTGCCTGTACGACAGTCAACTAAAATATATATTTATTGGTTAACATTATTGTTTTTACGACATAACACAGCCGTGAGCAAACCCGCACTTTGCAATGACAAAAGCAAACGGGGCTGGGCTTTATCCGTTAGTCAAAACCACGGAATGGTCGCCCGGGCGCTCAGGCCGTAACTGCTAAATCGCCCGACAACCGGCGCGCTCAACAGCTCTCCGTGGCAAATAAACAGGCGAAAGTGCTGGCCGCTGGAGAGGCTTTTCAGGTTAAGGTATGGCTGATCACTCTGCTGTGGCTGGGCGCTCGCCAGTCGCTCTTGCGCCTGCGCCTCACTGAGCCATCCCTTTCGCACCGACCGACTGAGCAACCGTGCCGGACTGCTTTTGACCTGTACCCGTCTGACAGTGCGCCAGCGGTTGCCCGCAGGCACGAGGGCGATATCAGTAACGTGGCAATAGTCACCCAACCCGGCGCGCCAGCGGGTCGCTTCCAGTTCGCTCAGCGCAACCGCCGTGCCGTGCAGGCGCAGTACCGATCCGGGCGTGCGCGAATACTCGGGAAAACTGACGCCGATGTCGCCCCTGCCCCTGGCGCCAAGCGCGCGGTGAAGCTTGGCAAACAGCGCCGCCATTAGCGCTTCTGTTGAAAACTCAGGATCCCGAAGTACGCGAATATTGAGATAACTGTTCATTACGCCTCTCCTTACTCTCCTTTTTCGCCAAACACCCCGCCGCGGATCAACACGGCCATAACATAGTGCTGTTGCGCCACGTCAGGCGCTTTGCCTTTTATTACCCAGTCATCCAGCAGCGTATAGAAATCAAGCTTTTCTTTCGGCTGACGACAGGCTACGCCACGGCTGGTTACCGCGCCGTATGGTTCGATAGCAATTGCCCCCAGTTCAGCCACTTTAGGGTGCCAGGTATCAATAGTGCGCAGCGCATTGCCAATTTTCTGCGCATGCATCGCAGCCACATTATCTACCTGATAAAGAAAGCGGCTTTTGCTGCTATTGGCGTCAAGCACCAGTTCCTGAGACGGAAACACTTCCTGACCTGCCCCCATCAGCACCTGCGCTTCCACCTGCAACAGCACGGCGTGTTTACCGCTCAGGCCTTTTTCAATTTCCTGGGCCAGCGGGGCCAGTCCGGCATTGCCGGATGAAAATTCTCGCAATGAATAGTCATACGCGTTAAACGCCCAGCTATTGCGACCGCAGGTGACGCAAATGCGAATCTGCTCCGCCCCCACCCTGTTACGCCACAAAAAACGCCCGTTCGCCAGATTACAGGCATAACGGCGGGCCAGCTCGCAAAAGCCGTGTTCATCAATGTAACCGGCAATCACCCGTTCAAGCGCTTGCTGATAAATGCGGTCATTACACACCGACGGCGTGCAGAGGTTGCCTAACACGCGCAGGGTAAAATTTACTTTCAGAGTATCTGCATCGGCTCTGAGCGCCGCCGTATCCACGCGCTGTAGATTCGGCTTTTGAATCTCAGCGTCAAGCTTAACCGGATCGCAGGCAATCGCGTTTTTCAGACGGTTTGAAATCGTGCCGCGCACGGCTTTCTCTTTTATTACCACCGGCTGCCACTGTTCTCCCTGCCAGCAACCGGCATACATCATCGCATCTGATGTCGCCAGCTTGCGTTCAAATGCCAGCACAGACGCGGTTTTTACAGCATCGGATGCCTTAGCCATAATCTGTCCTTTTAGTCGAAATGTTCCACGCAATGCAGCGCAGGTTCCGTAGCGCCGCAGTAGTAGCCTGAACCTGTGGTGTGATAGCGCCAGAGAATGTCTTCAATCGCGCGAACGCGGTGCAACCCACACCATTCCCCCACTCCGTAAACGGCTTCGACAAAGGCAAATGGCGTTTGCGCATCACGCGCGTTGACAACCTCGCCCGGCGCGTAAAGCGGCGAAATTCTCTGCCAGCCGGTCATTATTGGGACCAGATAGCCGGGCAGCGGCTTTGGCATGTAGCGCCATGCAGCGCTCGCCCCTGAATCGGGCGAGCAGGACTGCGGCAGTTCGGCCCGCATTTTCAGCGCGGCGAAATCCAGCCAGGCGTCGAGCCGCGTGGCCTGCGGATCTTCAAGACGCAGCGCCTGGAGATGTTCGACAAGCCAGGCGCTGCGATCGCGCAGGGCAAACCCCGGCATCAACCGCCACTGAATGCGGCGCAACGCTTGCGTATTCTCCGGCCAGTCAAGCACCTCGACATGTGGCGGCGTACTGCCCACGATAGTACCGCCAGCAAGTTTCATAGTCGGACAGAGATGGGCAAGATAGTCGGCGAGCGCGTTTTGACCATATTCGCCGTTTGCGATTTCACCATGGCAGGCCATCAGCAGCGAAACGGTCATATGCATCCGCCCTTCTTCATTAAACGGCGCGGTTTTCCCCTCTCTGGTAAGCGGATTACGCATAAGCGCGAATCGATAATCGCGCCCCGATGCATGCGCGTGTATTTGACAGGCGTGGCAGACGACCGCACAGCCATCAAGCCGCAGCGAATGGCTGTTGTTAAGCCTGCGCGAGAGCGCGTGAGTAAAGCCGAGAAAGTGGGTCATTGCCGGAAAGCCGTAAGTCAGGCCTGCAACGGCATTGGCGTTTTCCACCCGCAGGCGATGCAGTATAATAAGCGAGCTCACTTTAACGCCTCCCTGATAATTTTTTCCATGACGCGTAGCTGTTGACGAAAACGCGGCCAGGTCTGCCATTCGCATTTTTCAACTAAACCGACGTCCGGCAAAAACTGGCGCAGGCGATGATTGAGCCAGCGGGCGAAATCCTCCGCGACGGCATGCTGCCAGTCGTCTTTTTCACGCGCCTGCGCAAACGCGTCTTCGTTTTTTATCCGCCCCGGATCGAGCCAAAGCTGCTGATGCTGTTTCAGTTTTGGACATCCCAGACTCCATCCCTGCCACGCCGTTTGCTGAAGTTCTGCCGCCATTGCAAATAACGCATCGATTAACTCATCGATATAACCGTCGCGCATACGGCGGATACGGCAGTTTTTATTCTCCCCTGCGCCGGTAATTAACCCTGCGATGCGGCATAACGCCGGCGTTGCCTCCAGGTCGTAACGGCCGCCGGCGGCAAAAAAAGAGTGAAGATTCTGCGGCGGTTTGCGTGCCGTTATCCATTCGGGAGGGCGCGAAGGCAGCAGCCAGGTTCGGCCGCCGCGCGCGCTGTTAAGCGCCGATATATTCTGCGGTTTAGTGCCGCCAAAGCGCATTTCAGCCAACTGAGGGAAAGCCACCAGCGGCCTGGGATGCCATTTTTTCTCACGCAGCGCCTGCCGGATATCTTTTGCGTCTTCGCCGGAACGCAGCGCCGCTATTTTCTGGTAAACCGCATGCGCAAGCGAACTGGCAAACAGGGGGCCTAACAGGTGATAGCCGGCGCCCACCGGAAAATAGACCTGTTTTGCCAGGCGGTGAGAAGACGGTTTGCCCACGGCCAGCGCGCGAGAAAAACCCGTTACCCACTCGTTGAGCTGCTGCGGCGTTTCAGCATAAGCGCTCAGAGCAGAGACGTCGCCGCGTTTCAGGCATGCCAGGAGTGAGTCGCCCGCAATTTCCGTTTGCAGAAATTTGGCCACGTCAAGCGCAGCGGCGTTGCCGACCACATCCAACACGGGGGCTTTCAGTGCCGCACTGCTCAGATAGCCCCCTTCCGTCTGCGCCTCGCAGTAGACGCTGCTGCTTTTAGAATCGCCGTGGGTGAATTTCGCCGCATGAGTAACCAGCGCAATTTGATCCGCGCGGCTGGCGGCATCGGTCAGCCAGTTCTGCGGCGTATAACGCTGTTCCAGTTCACAACGCTGTTGTGCAATAACGGCCTGCTGACTGGCGCTTGCCCCCGCCAGCCGCAACGCTGCATTTTTATCAAAAAGCGCCAGTTTTGACTGGCGTCGCTTAAATATATAATCAGCAATAAAGGCAGTCAGAGCATCCTGCGACATATTTTCTCCCAAACGCGCTGGTATCAAAATACAGTGAAATAAAAAAATAAGTTTTTTCTACGAACGCAAACACCCGCTTGTAAGTACAATGATTTATTATCCAGAACATTGAGCTAATTAGCAGTGTCAGAAAAAACGCATTTTATTTTTTGCGAGATAAGTCTCCTCACGACGCATCGTTAAACAGGACATTAATGGGCATGAAACTTTTCCAGATATTATGCGCCTTCTTTATTCAAACCAGCGCAATACGTTTCATCGAAACAAACGCGGCGACGCGCGGTGATATTTAATCAGGCGTGCGAAACACGCCCAACAACGGATGAAACCACCACGGATCCGCACTACTTCGTTTATGCACACGCAGCGTTACTTCACCATAACGTTCCGATACTGCCGTCAGCGTCATTTTTCGTTCATCGGCAAGCGCTGTTAGTACGACATTGTAATCAATACGAAACCACGGCTTTACGCCTTCGCCCATCGTGAGTTCGCAGCGTATAAATCGCTCCGATGCTTTCCAGTTTCCCGTTTCGGTTTTAAAAAAAAATGCGGGTATATCGTCGTTGTTCGACATACGAATAAAAAACTGCGCCTGGGGGCCAGTGCAGCGAAACGGTCGACGTCGCTGTAACTCGGCGCACCAGGTCACGGGCGCACGCCACCAGAGCGCAGCCGCCGGCGCTTTCATCTCATCCTGACCTAACAGTTCCGCTCTGAGCCGCCGGTGTTCCAGCGCGGCGAAGGCATTATCATCGTTATTCTCCGCAATGCGCGCCAGCGCGTTGATGCCCCGACAGGCAGCCTCCGGCAGCAAATCCTGCATGTCATGGCTGGGCAATGACCATTTCAGGGTTTCGTAACCCGGCTGGCAGTAAGCCGGATTACGTCCGCTAAGCGCGTTAATGTTACGTCCAAGGATAATCAGGTTCGGCGAGGCGGGCGCTATTGCACGATGGCGCTGTATGCGTCCGGCAAACTGAATAAGTGAACGCATAGAACTGGGTTCGATAATGCCCCAGTGCGCATCCCAGTCGCGCCCCACTTCAACCACGGATGTGGCCAGCACGACAAAGAGATGGCGCCGCGCCAGACTGTCGGACAGCGCCGCGCTGACTTCCGGCAACTGCCACAACTGCGCCGGATCGCGACGATCAAATGCCCTGTCGAGCCGTTTTTCAATAAATGAGCGCACCGCCAGCGGGTGCTGGCTATGGTAAATACTGTAATGTATACAGCAGCCGTCCGGCGACGCCTGCGCCATTAACGTTTGGGCCACGGCCACCAGCGGGTCAATATTGGCGAGAAGCACTATCCCCAACGAGACGGTTTTGCCGCTTTGGTGGCGGTCATGATGATCTGCATCCAGACGCAGCATCTGGCGCTGCACTTCAGCGGCAACGGCGTCAATTGCGCCACGGCGACCGGCAGCAGCGGCCCTGACCGGCACAATATTTCCCAGCCGCAGGCGCTTTTGTTCAGACAGGCGGCTGGCGCGAAGCAGGGCAAACTCACGATGCGCCATACTAAAAGTCTCATCACTCGCCGCATCCCGGGCCGTTGATCCATATTCATCAAACCAGGCGCAGCAAATATTCAACGACACTCCCGCGTCGCCGCATTCACGCTGCCATGCGCGCCGCCCTTCGCAATAGGCGCTAAACAGCGTTTCTACCTGCGCCGGGGGTAGCGTTGCCGATGACAACAACACCCGAGCGCCCAGCATACCGGCCCAGTGAACCAGCCGACACTGGGCATGTAAATCGGCAGGATCGAAATCGTCCGGTTCGTCGAGCACCAGATCGCTGCTCAACAGACGCAACATAGCCGGAATTTGTCTACCGCCGCTTACGCCTTCAACCGCAGGCATCAGGTGATCTATCGTGGTGACCAGCACTGGCGCGCATACCATCCGCGCTACGCGCGGGTCTTTATTCAGCCATTCCCCGAGCGGGCCTGCGCAAACAACGCCGGCAAAATGTACATCATCGCTCTCCTCCAGCATCGCGTCGGCGCTGTCGCTGCCGTCATCCGGTTCGGGCAAAGGGGGGTCATGAAGCTCTCGCGCCGCCGTCGAACCGGTCAGCACCGCTAACAGGTCATGGCTTAAACCCAGCCTTTTTTCCAGCATGCTGGCAGTTTGCAGAGTCAGCGTGCGTAGCCCAAGCGCAACGCTGAAGCGACAGCCCCTGTGAGGATCTGACAGCGCAGACATAATGCGGGCATTGGCGAAGGTTTTGCCACACCCTGTAGAGGCCATGTTAATGCCGAAAAAACCGTGCCGTCGGCTACGCGCGCGCAGCGCAAACGCCACATCCCAGGCGCTGTTCTGCCAGCGGTAGCGTTTATCAACGATCCGCTCGCAAAAACCCGGCTGCTCCCCGATAGCCGGCAACAGGGCCATTGCGCGCGGCAGCATACGCCCAATCAGCATCGAATAGTGCGCCACGCCGCAAAGGTGTTCGTCCAGCCGCTGATGCATCGTCCGCAATCCCCCGCTTTTAGCGCCGTTAGCCCAGACGACATAGTTTTCATCCCGCCACGCCGGCGCAGCGGGCTGCGCCGAATAATGGTGATCGGCCAGCATTAAGGTCAGGCGCGCCATATGCTGAGTAAACAGGCAGCCCTGCTCGCCGGCGCCGCGCAACACTTGCAGTTTCATCGCCTGCCTTGAGACCTGTTGCGCCTTATGCCGCCAGGTACGGCTGCGCAGCGGCGTTCCTTGTGGGAAGGTCCAGACAGTTTCAAAAATTTTACGCGTTTTAAACTTCTTGTGATTCAACGAGTTCCAGTCTGGATTAAGCTGATTTTCCAGCCACTGGCGACAGTATGCAATATCAGGCTCCCCGGTACGCGCCTGCGGAAGGCGGTGATGTGAGAGAATAAGCCAGCCAACGGCGCGCGCAAGCGGCGCCAGGCTGCGCAGCGGGCTGGCGTTCAGCGCCTGCCCGCTCACGGGGCAAATACGCCTGTCCGGATGGTCTTTAACCAGCTTCGCCAGCAGCGGTTTCTCATCAGCGCTGGATAATTGCCCCAGTTTTGCCAGCCATTCATCATCGCTTTTTTGCCCCGCAAATGCCTCAAACAGGCGCAGCGAAATCCATTCATGGCGATAGGGCTGAAAACGAAATTTCCCAGTGCCGGCCAGCGATTGTTGAAAACAGCGCCCGGCTTTGCCGAAATCGTGAAACAATGCGGCAATGGCGGCCAGCACGGCAAACGTTTCAGCGCTACGCCAGCTATTCACTCCGCCGTCACGCACAGGCGCATTACCCATAAACGGCATCAGCCCACGCTACCAGGTCCGTCTGAAATAATGGCGCGCTTCGGCGTGTAGTTTGCCGCAACGGATACGGATAGCGCAGCGCGTTCGGTTGTTCATAAATGGCAGGCTTCGGCCTGGCTACACCACTTTTACGCCGGTTAAAGCGAACGGGAGTATGGCAATAACTGAGATAATGATTATCAGCATGGTTTGAATAAAATAGTGTGGGCCTGGAAAATACAGACATACCGCAACGCTCCCGTTTTAACAGAGAGTTTCACTTTAAAAATTTACCGGCATTATACCTGTCAAAAAAATAAATATCATTTCCCTACCACCTTAAACAGATTAATCATTATGTGTTTAAATTTCTCCTGGTGGAAATTACCCAACCAAACTGAGTTTAATATAACAAAAATTTCCAGTTAATATTTTAAAAATAAATTAGCATAGCGGAATACAAAATCGTTAATCTTAATGACGTTGAAACCTCTATGTTTTTATTTTCGTTGAGGCAGGTCGTGAATAATCAGTTCCCGGCGGCAGCATAAATACCGGCACGCTGATAGTGTACCAGTTGCTTAACGGCGCGCCTTCAAGGATTAAACATAAATAAAAAAACGCCAACTCATCAGATCAGCGTAATCTCAATCCGGAAGTGCGATTTACAGGAAGTATATCGCAGACAACAGAGTTATTTTTTACAACAATAAACACAAGCCGTTTATTCATTTCTACAAATAAAAAATGTGCTTGTGTGGTAAATATTTTACTGGAAAGCGGGCTGGCGCTGCGCAAACAGGAAAAAATCCTTGTACATACTCACTTATCCAGACTCACGTGGCGTTTCATCACGCGCTTAAACAGCGCCATTCTGGCGCGCATAAAATGTTTTTCGATACGAAAGCCCGCGCGTCGGTTAAGGCCAATGCGCAGCAGGCGATCGACGCCGCGTACGCTTGCAGGCCAGGCAACCGGGCCTGGCAATACCGGGGGGGCGGCCATGTCATGGCGGGCAAAAGCAACCCAGTAATCCGCCACCTGGCCGGCAAACGCAATATCCTGTGCGCTGACACAGGCGCTGGCGGGCGGCGTGCGGTGTAGGTTATCAAATGCATAGACCACTTCATCGCCATGCCCGGCGCCGCTGGGACAGGTTGAATATTCAGACTCGCAGACATAATCAAACCAATATCGCCAGCACGGCAACCCAAGCCGCTGCTGGGCCTGCATGACGACATAACCCATTGTCGTAAAGACCATATCCCGACACACCTGGCGCCCCAGCTCTTCATCGCGACGCACGCCGGGATACAATAACCTGATAAGCCCCAGACCAAACCTGTCTTCACGACGTATACGCTGAATTTCTTTTTCAGCATTAACGTTAAATACCGCCATAACGCTGGCCTCATCGCTGTTACTACCCACCATTACCGGCATCCGATGATGACGTGCGGCAAAGAAGACGTCGAGCATGGGGACAGGCAATACCCGATCGCCGCAAACCGGCGCAGGGCCGATATTCAGCGGCGAAGCCAACTGAGAAAACGCTTGCGCCGGAAGCGCGCGTAGACGATCGGCGGTGGCGTTCCTGAGTCCAAAATGCTGCGCCACGGCGACGCCCTGCGTTAGCGCCTTATCGAGACTGACATCGCTGAGCGTATAGGCGCTCTGAATAATCGCTTTATGAAACAGGCCGCCCGCCAGCGGCGAAGCCAGCAAAGACAGTACGCTACGCGCGCCGGCAGATTCGCCAAACAGCGTGACATTGCCGGGATCGCCGCCAAAATGGGCTATGTTATCGCGCACCCAGGCCAGCGCGGCAATCTGATCCAGCAGCCCGAAATTACAGGTCTGACCGAGCGGATCCTCTCCGGTAAGCGCCGGGTGCGCGAAGAAACCAAGATGCCCCAGGCGATAGTTGAGCGTGACCAGCACAACGCCTCGCGCGGCCAGCGCGTCGCCGTTATAGGGCGGCAAACTACCCGCGCCAAGGGTAAAACCGCCGCCGTGCAGCCAAACCATGACCGGCAGCGGCGTACTACGCGCGGCAGGCGCCCAGACATTGAGGTACAGGCAGTCTTCTGAAAAGACACCCGGATCGCCGCCGCCGACCTCACAACACGTCTGCGCGTCCTGCCACGGCGACGGCCCAAATTTATCGGCCATTTTTACCCCTTCCCACGGCGTAGCCGGCCGCGGCGCGCGCCAGCGCCCTTCTCCGGTAGGTGGTTGAGCATAGGGAATGCCGCGCCAAACGGCAATACCGTTGTCGAGCGTACCGGCCAACTGGCCCTGAGAAAGCGTGACAATGGGGAAGCGTGGGTTTTCCATACAACCGTCCTTAATTTTGTACCCACGCAGATTACCGCGTTTACAATAGACCGCAACGCCGTTTACTACGATTTTCCGCCTCCTGATACAGCGCAAACGCATCCAGCGGCGGGCAGCCAAGGGCGGCGACAAAGCGCTCACGGCTGGCTCGCCCCGCGTTCAGCATTTTTGTACGATCGCCGGAACTGGACTGAAAAATACCCGCCGCACTCACCGGCAGGAAGTCTTCATAGGTAACAGGATGAGCCTCGATCCAGCCGAGCTCTATCAGGCGACACACATCCTTTGCAGGATGAATAGCGTGGCGATGACCCTCGCCCGCAGGCGTCAGGCGATAGCGAAAATAACCCAGTTGCTGGCGTATGATTTCGTTTTCATCGTCCGGGAAGGGGCGAAATACTTCCTGTAGGCGCAGTTGGTGGCTAAAGTTATCGACACCGCTTCCGGCTTCAAACAGCAGTCTGTCGTACAACGCATGCCCTTTCGGCGTTAGCGCCATACCGCGCTGTTCGATTTCGCCAAAGCGGGCGGTGTGGGCGCCCGGGCTGTCGCCATGAAATATGATGCGCTCCTCAAGCGCCTGGAAACTGGTCTGGCGTAGCAAAATGGGCCGCTCACGCCGCGGCGGCCCCTCAATGACGGCTTTAGGCGTAATACCGCAATCCGGCATCATAGCCTGGACACGATCAATATCCAGCGTACGTGGCGTAAGATGGTTGATATGACAACCGCGAAAACACACCACGTCGGCAACCAACCTGTGCGCCCGGGAGAGCGACTCATAGGTGGCGGCATCCACCAGGGCATGGTTATGCCAGCGGAAAGTTTCCAGCGCTTCGGTAACGAACGCCTGCGCCTGCCGCTCGCTAAATCCCTGGCGTTGCTCATGCAACGCCAGCAGTTCGCGACAGCGCGGGGTAAAGATGTCACGCTTTGCCAGAATACTTTGCGCGCGCCGACGCAGCTTTTCATCTTCAATAAGTTCAGGACGCAACAGCGAGGTAAACAGCCGGAACGGATTGCGCGCCAACGACGCATCATCAATTGGGCGAAATGCAGTGGAATGTACCGGCACGCCCGCTTGCGACAGATCGTAATAGCCCACAGGATACATACCCATAATGGCAAAAATACGCCGCAGCATCGCAAGTTCCTGCGCAGTGCCGACGCGAATAGCGCCGTGGCGCTCCACGTTCAGCCGGGCAAGCTCTCCTGCATTCGCCAACTGCTGATGAAGCTGCGGAGAATTTTCCAGCACGCTGAGATTCACATCCGCCACCAGCTCCAGCAAAGTACTGTATTGAGGAACTTCTTGCTGATACATGGCCGACATCGCCTGAGCAAATATCTCCCGGATGTAATCTGCCGTGACGGTATTCGTCATTGTGCTACGCCTCCAGTGGATTGTTTAGTTATCCCATTTTTTTACCGAATATGTCACTGGAAAGCGTAGTCCGCCCGCAGATACGAAGAAGAATTATTTGCATTTTGTGATCTTCTTTCCAGCGCGGGCCAGGACGTGACAAAACATCTCCCTTCCAAAATGCAGGCTTAGCCAGTTTTGCTCACCCGGGACAGAACGCGTTTTTCAGCCGCCATCGCCTTTATGTTAATTTTAATTTGCAAACAGGTTAACAAAATTAAGTAAATGTCCTTGTTTCGCCCCCCCTACTGTTTTTACCTTTAGCTATGGATAAAAATACCCTCTTTAGCCAGCGTATCCGCTTACGCCACCTCCATACCTTTGTCGCTGTCGCTCAGCAGGGGACGCTGGGACGCGCGGCTGAAACGCTTCATCTCAGCCAGCCCGCACTGTCTAAGACACTTAATGAACTGGAACAACTAACCGGCACACGCCTGTTTGAACGCGGGCGCCTTGGCGCGCAGCTTACATTAAAGGGTGAACAGTTTCTGACCCACGCCGTACGAGTGCTCGATGCTCTTAACCATGCCGCGCTTTCATTGAAATCTCCTGGCGACCAGAGCGCCGATGTGGTGCGTATTGGCGCTCTGCCCACGGCGGCCCCCGGTATTTTGCCCGCCATTATCGGCCCCTTCCACGCCAGTCATCCCGGCGTAACAATACAGGTAGCGGCCATGAGCAACGCCATGCTGCTGGCAGGGTTGAAAACAGGCGAAATTGATTTGGGCATTGGCCGTGTGGCCGATCCTGAATTGATGGCCGGACTTAGCTATGAACCGCTATTTCGGGAAACCCTGAAGCTGGTTGTACGCCCTGAGCACCCATTGCTCAACGTTACCATTACGCTGAAACAGGTAATGGAATGGCCGGTAATTGTCCCGCCGGCGGGCACTGCGCCACGCCAGATAGCCGAAACTTTGCTTGTAAGCCAGGGTTGTAAGCTGCCTGCCGCCTGTGTGGAAACCCTGTCAGCCTCGCTTTCACGCCAGCTAACGCTGAATTATCCATATGTGTGGTTTGTTCCATCCGGCGCAGTAAAAGAAGATTTGCGCCAGGGGATGCTGTGTACGTTACCTGTTAAAATATCGGGTATGGGCGATCCCATCGGCATCCTGACCCGTGTAGCGCATCCGATGCCCCACAGCGCCACGCTATTGCTGGCCTGCATTCGAAAAGGCGTACCCTGAATGGCCGCGTCACTTCTTCGCACGGGTTAACATCTGTTTTTTTTGAATTTTTATTTTGAAAATCAACTAATTAAATTTAGTTAAGGACAGATGTCGCTTTTTTACTGATGCGCGCTACACTTCTGATGACGGTCCGCGTGACCGCTATTTCGTTTATCAAACAAGGATGCTTCAGTGATGAAAAAAACAGCCTTAATTGCCTGCGTTATGATGTCTGCTGTCTCCTTTAGCGCATTTGCTGCAACGCAAATCTCTAAAGATGAAGCAGATCATTTCAAACTGACTTCGCTGGGTAATGTGAACGTCTCCACCTCCGGCGGCACCGTCTCCTCCCCAAGCGATCTTCATAACAAGCTGTCCAAACTTGCTGATGATAAAGGCGGCCAGTATTACAGAATTATCGCCGCACGCGAACACGGGCCGAACTTTGTAGCCGTCGCGGAAGTGTACAAAGACGCCAGACAGGCGGTAGTGAAGTAACGCCAGCCGCTTCTGGCGTTTTCGCCAGAAAAGCGCTCCCCGTCGGGGGGCGCTCACCGCTTTCTTGTCCCGACTACTTTTTGGCGGCAAAAATGACGTCAGTAGTTTCTTATGGGGTTCTACGTCGGAACCGTCGAAATTTCCGGCGCGAGGTTTTTAGTGATCTTTCGCCACCTCAATGACTCCATCTGCAATGCCCAGTGCCAGCCTTTCCATCCATTTTGCAAAGCGAAAATATCCAGGGTATTGCAGGCAAATGTAGCCCATCTGGATTTTTTGAAGCGCTGTCCATCACCCGTTTAAAGGCTTCCATATAGTCATAACAGCCCTGCAATAACAGAGCATCGCCATTTTTCTGTCAGAGGAAACCGGCTGGCATAATCATGAACCATTTTCGCCAGTTGTCGCTGTTCTGCGGTTAAGTCAACCATTTTCTCTCCTCGTTTGTGTCAAAGGAAGCGCTTGCCCCCTTATGCTCTTTGTCATCAGGCACAACAACGATCGTTCCATGAATCACGATAGTTAATATTACCCTCCGTGTACTTCCAGGTAATCGCCTCATAACACAATTCGAGTGTTTCAAGGTGGCGACAAGTATGGCGCAACCGTTGTGAACTTGACGTTTTCCAGAATAATATTGAAATATTCGGCCTCGATGCCCGATTCCAGAATACGGTACATCTTGATTGTTGCCTTCTTCATGGTTCGGCCTTCACAGACAGCGCGGTACAGGAGTGGTGTTTTACCCCGCCGGCGTCTTTTGATATCAACGGCGAAAACCAGGAAAATTCATTTTCTTATTTTTGATTTTGATCAAAAATAACCCCATGACAAATTCTACGTTAACCCTTTGCCTCTCCAGCGACGTATCCGCCAGGCTATTGCCCGACATCGAAGCGCTTGTCGCGCCTGCGGATATCAATGTCTTCCTTAATGCTCTCTGTACGCCCTCGCAGACCAGGGTGGAATGCAGCCAGACGCAGCACGTTTGTTCGCTGCTGACGGCCGCTATCATGACCTGGCTGCGCCTTTGCGTAACGCGCGGGATGCATATCTGGCGCGGCGCTGAGCAAATAAACCTCCATGAGCTGTCTGCACAGAAGCTCTTTACATTGCTCATGGAGCCGCAGGCGCAGCTACGGCTGACGCTTGATGAAACAACGTAAACTTACACCATAGCGAATACGCCCGACGGGTTGACAATACCGCCAGCGGCGATACCCGAATCTCTGTCCAACGGGCGAAAAGGCCGCTCAGCAGCGGCGGCCCGTTAATTACGCATCGCCGAAGTGGATGACGGTGCGAATGGATTTTCCTTCATGCATCAACTCAAACGCCTCGTTAATTCTCTCCAGCGGCAGGCGATGGGTGATAAACGGATCAAGATGAATTCTGCCCGCCATTGCGTCTTCCACCATCCCCGGCAACTGGCTGCGCCCCTTTACGCCGCCAAAGGCGCTGCCGCGCCAGACGCGCCCCGTGACTAGCTGGAACGGACGGGTACGGATTTCCTGCCCGGCCCCGGCCACGCCGATGATAATGCTTTCCCCCCAACCTTTGTGGCAGCACTCAAGCGCGCTGCGCATCACATCAACGTTGCCGATACATTCGAAGCTGAAATCCACGCCGCCGTCGGTCATAGCGACAACAACATCCTGTATCGGTTTATCGTAATCTTTCGGGTTAACGCAGTCGGTCGCCCCCATTTCCTGCGCCAGCGCAAACTTTTCCGCATTGGTATCAATTGCGATAATACGCCCGGCTTTTGCCTGCACCGCCCCCTGAATCACCGCAAGGCCAATGCCGCCCAGGCCAAATACCGCCACGCTATCGCCAGGCTTCACTTTTGCCGTGTTGTGTACCGCGCCGATACCAGTGGTTACGCCGCAGCCCAACAGGCAAACTTTATCCAGAGGCGCATGGGGATTTATTTTTGCCAGTGAAATTTCAGCAACCACCGTATATTCGCTAAACGTGCTGGTCCCCATATAATGATAAACAGGCTTGCCGTTATAAGAAAAACGCGTGGTGCCGTCCGGCATCAGGCCTTTTCCCTGCGTACCGCGTACCGCCTGGCAAAGATTGGTTTTTCCCGAAGTGCAGAATTTGCATACGCCGCATTCAGCGGTGTATAGCGGAATAACGCGATCGCCCGGGCTGAGGCTGGTCACGCCCTCGCCGACTTCTACAACTACCCCACCGCCTTCATGCCCCAATACCGCCGGGAATACGCCTTCAGGATCGTCGCCGGAAAGGGTGAACGCGTCGGTATGGCACACGCCGGTATGGGTAATTTTCACCAGTACTTCGCCTTTTTGGGGCGCCGCCACGTCAATTTCTACAATTTCCAGCGGCTTACCCGGCCCAAATGCAACAGCAGCACGTGATTTAATCATTGTCTTCTTCCGTTGGTATGAATAATGTCAAAACCAGCACGCGCCAGACGGCAAAAAACTACGCTACGCGCCGTTTTCAGTCTCGTCTTAACTGCTGGCGGCTCATAAGTGAGCGACCGGCCTGGCGCAAAGCGATACCTTAACAAGGTAACAATTTTTATCACCGCCTATATTGTATTTCTTATATTCTCAGTCGCTGAATAAAACATTCACAGCAACATGCAACAGACGACACAGGAAACGCAGAGCGCTATTTACCGCCAGACGCGGCAAAATAAGCGCGCCCTGCCTCGCTGCGAGAGGCTATGGGCGCGCTGCGTTACGATTGCAAATACACAACCTGCGTTTGTAAAAACTCATTCAGGCCGTGTTTGCCGTCTGCGCCGCCAATACCGGACTTACGCCAGCCTGCATGGAACCCCTGCATCGCTTCGAAATTTTCACGGTTAATATACGTTTCGCCAAATTTCAGCCCCTTAATTGCCTTCATAGCCACGTTCAAATCACGGGTATAAATTGACGACGTAAGGCCATATTCGCTGTCGTTTGCCATCGCCAGCGCCTCATCCAGCGTGTCAAAAACCACGACTGGCAGTACCGGGCCAAATGTCTCTTCATGGATAATCGCCATAGACTGCTGTACATCCACCAAAAGCGTTGGCGGATAAAAATAACCCGGCCCCTGCGGCGTCTCGCCGCCAAGCACGACGCGTGCGCCCTGCTCCACCGCACGGGCTACTTTTTGCGCCACGCGCGTTCGGGCGGCGGCGTTAATCAGCGGCCCCATCGCTATATCGTCACGCTGCGACGGGTCGCCATATTTCACCTCACGCATCGCCCGGGTAAGGCGCGCGACAAAATCTTCGTATATACCGCGCTGAACGTAAACGCGCTCGGCGCAGTTGCATACCTGGCCGGTATTTATCACGCGGGAATCGACAATCGCTTTTACTGCAAGCCCGGGATCGGCATCAGCCATTACAATAGCAGGCGCTTTGCCGCCCAGCTCAAGGCTGACTTTGGTGATGTTTTTCGCCGCCGTCGCCATGATCTTCTCCCCAGCCGCCACGCTGCCGGTCATACTGACCATCGCCACTTTAGGGCTTGCAGAGAGCGCCTGTCCCACGGTTTCCCCGCGCCCGAATACCAGGTTAAACACCCCGCGCGGCAATCCCGTCTCATGTACGATCTGCGCAAAAGCAATCGCATTATTAGGCGTGAATTCGCTTGGTTTGATAACCACAGTATTGCCTGTTACCAGCGCAGGCGCCATCTTGCGGGCTATCAGGAAAAAGGGGAAATTCCACGGTAGGATACCGGCCACTACGCCAAGCGCACGTTTAAAAACGAGAATATTTTCACCGGGGCGATCGCTTTGTATGATCTCCCCTTCATAACGCCGCGCCCATTCGGCCATATAATCGAGATAGTCTGCTGTGAATGACACCTCCACTGCCGCCAGTTGGCGTGTTTTGCCGCCTTCAGCCACAATCAGCGCCGCAATTTCCTGCTCACGCTCACGAATACCGGCAGCAATTTTGCGCAGCCATACGGCGCGCTCAATAGCCGGCAGCGCTTCCCAGGCGGGCTGCGCGCGCTCGGCGGCATCAATGGCGCGCGCAGCCTCCTGCTCGCCGCCATCCGGAATACGTGAAAGTATTTCCTCCGTTGCCGGATTCACAACGTCAATCCACGAGCCTCCTGCCCAGGCTTCAAATTCACCGTTGATATACATGGGTTGCTTTACAGGTTCAGTCATCATGTACTCCCTTCTGGCGTCTGTGTGAAATTTAATAAAGCGCTTGGTGAATAACCTGTTAAAGAGTCATGAATTGCTGGCTAAAAAGTAACAACGCAAAGCTAATTTTGTGATCAAATCCAAGAAATATCGCTACATAAGCGAGATAGAGAATGGGGAAGAAAGCGGAAGAAATGACCGTATCCGGCGTTGCCGACGCAAACGGTCAGCCTGTTTTTTTACAACACAACGCGCTGGCGCAGCGCGCTAATAGACTGCGAGGCGGCGCTAAGCCTCGTCCAGGCACGTTCTACTTCGGCAGGGATAGCGACGTGCTCAATAAAATCTTTCCCTGCCGGGCCATAGCCGTTTTCATCATCCCGCAGGCGCGGGATCTCGCCCAGCAGCAAAGTTACATAACGCTCCATCGTCCACATTCCCTCATCTCCACCCACAAAATGAAGCGCGTTTTTATCCTCCCGGACTACCGGGATCCGCCCGGGGTATCCCAACCACTGCACCGCCTCCGGCTGCCCGCGCCAGGCGCGGGCAAAGGTCGCCAGCGTACGGCGCTGCATGACGGGATCCTGCGCAACAATCGCACGCTGCGGTTTAAGCCCCTTTTCGGCCAGCAACGCACGCGTAAAGCCGGCATTTTCGCCACAGTTAGTGGAGCGCGTTTCGGTAAAAATTCGCGTCTTCGGTACGTTCCAGAAATGATGTGCGATATCCGCAAGGATTGCCGCCTCAGCACGCCCCGTAGTAGATAAAATATTGTAAGCTTCATGTTGCGCAATGGCGGCATAAAGAAAAGGAGTGGAATGCCCAATGCCGCCGCTTATCACCAGCGGTAATTCGCTTGCGTCCGCCAACCGACAGGCCGCATCAATAGTGGGAATAACGGCATTTCCCGCCAGAATAATGACGTCTGCAGCAACACAAGGCGCCGGCGAAACATCATCCTGCGCCAACCAGCGTCCGAGAGTATTTATCGCCTGGCGAGTCTCTTTGTTAAGAACAGGAAACGTTATCGACATTGTGATCACCTTTTCTCAAAACGCTACCTGTGCCCGCGCCCGGACGCGCGCAAGGGCCAGGTCTACCGCGCGACGGCCGCCGGCTTCACCGCATACACAAAAAACCGGCAAACCAGACAGACATTCCCTCGCTTCAGCCGTTAATCTGCTCCATCGCCTGCAACACGCGCTTGTCGGAAATGGGATATGGCGTGCCAAGCTGCTGGGCGAAGTAACTTACGCGCAACTCTTCTATCATCCAGCGCACGGCCTGTACATCCTCATCGTCGCGGCGCGCCTGCGGTAGTTTATTCAGCCACTCGCGCCACGCCTGCTGCACCTGTTCAACTCTGAGCATTTGCGCGCGATCGCGATGGGGATCGACCGCCATTTTCTCAAGGCGCTTTTCAATCGCCTGTAAATAGCGCTGGGTGTCCGCCAGCCGCAGCCAGCCGTTGCCGGTAACAAAGCCGCGATAAACAAGTCCCCCCATCTGGTTTTTGATATCCGCCAGTCCCAGCGCCATAGACATATCCACACGCCCCTTCAGGCGCTTATTAATGCTAAACACCGTACTGAGAATACGCTCTACCTGCTTTGCGATATCCACTACCGTATCGTTCAGCTCCGCACGCACTTTTTCGTGCAACGCCGCAAACCCTGCCTCATCGCGCACCGGTCCGCCCGCATCATGGATAAGCTTATCCACAGCGCAGGTGATACAGTCGTCAATCAGGTCAAGCACTTTGCCGTAAGGGTTGAAATACAGCCCCAGTTTGGCTTTATTCGGCAGCTTTTCGTGCAGGTATTTAATCGGCGAGGGGATATTCAACAACAGCAGGCGGCGCAGCCCGCGCCACATAGCGTGCGCCTGCTCCTGCGGATTATCGAACAATCTTATCGCTACGCTGTCTTTTTCATCCACCAGCGCAGGCCAGGCTTTAACCTCATAGCCGCCGCGCTTTTGCGCGTAGCTTTGCGGCAATGTGCCAAAACTCCAGATATGCAATCCACGCTGCTCGATACCGTCGTCGGCTACCGCAGAGAGGGTAGCCTGCACTTTTTCCTTCAACCCGCGCTTTAACGCCGCCAGGTCCTTGCCCTCACGCAGCGTTTTGTTGCGCTCATCAACCACTCTGAAGGTCATTTTCAGATGTTCGGGCACCGCATCCCACTGCCAGGCGTCTCGTTCGACACTTACGCCGGTCATCCGTCGCAGTTCGCGTTCCAGGCTTTCCAGCAGCGGCATCGCCAGCGGCGTGGCCCGGCCCAGAAACGCCTCAGCGTAGTTTGGCGCAGGCACGAAATTACGACGCAGCGGTTTGGGCAACGATTTAATCAGCGCCACAATCAGTTCGCGGCGCATACCCGGCACCTGCCATTCAAATCCGCTCTCCTCTACCTGGTTAAGCAGCGGCAGAGGAATATGCAGCGTAACGCCATCGGCGTCGGCGCCCGGTTCAAACTGATAGCTCAATCGCAGCCTGAGATTGCCCTGCTGCCAGAAGTTTGGATAGTCGAGGCGGCTAACCTTTTCCGCGCCTTCCTTGATAAGCATGCTCTTTTTGAAGTTGAGCCGCTCCGGCGTTTCCCGGCTGACTTTTTTCCACCAGCTATCGAAGTGACGGCCTGAAACCACGTCATGGTCAATACGCTGGTCATAAAATTCAAACAGCGTTTCATCGTCAACGAGGATGTCGCGGCGGCGCGTCCGGTGTTCCAGGTCTTCCACTTCAGCGCGCAGCTTCTGATTTTCCTTAAAAAAGGCATGACGGGTCTGCCAGTCGCCCTCCACCAGCGCGTGGCGGATAAACAGTTCGCGACACAGCGCCGGGTCAATATGGCTGTAGTTGACTTTGCGCGCCGCCACAACAGGCACCCCGTAAAGCGTCACTTTTTCCATCGCCATTACCGCGCCCCGGGCACGCTCCCAGTGCGGTTCGCTATAGAAATGCTTAACCAGGTGTTGGGCCAGCGGTTCGATCCACTCTGCCTCAATGCGCGCGGCTATACGGCCCCACAGGCGGCTGGTTTCCACCAGCTCGGCCACCACAACCCATTTGGGCGGCTTTTTAAACAACCCGGAGCCGGGAAAGAGTGAAAAACGGGCGTTGCGGGCGCCGGTATATTCCTGTTTGTCGGCGTCTTTCATTCCAATATGCGACAACAGGCCTGTCAGCAGCGCGCAGTGCACGGCGCGGTAATCCGCCGGTTCACTGTTAACCGGGATACCCAGTTCTTTCACTACCTGGCGTAGTTGGGTATAAACATCCTGCCATTCACGTACCCGCAGCCAGTTTAAAAAATCGGCGCGACACTGGCGGCGAAACTGGTTACCGGATAAGACTCTTTGCTGTTCCTGGAGATAATTCCAAAGATTTACCCAGGCGAAAAAGTCCGATTCTTTGTCGTGAAAACGCCGATGTTTCTCATCCGACGCCTGCTGTTTGTCCTGCGGGCGTTCGCGCGGATCCTGTATTGACAGCGCAGCGGTAATAATCATCGCCTCACGCACGCAGCCCTGGGCCTGCGCTTCAAGCACCATTCGCGCCAGCCTTGGATCTAACGGCAGGCGCGCCAGGCTACGCCCCTGTTCAGTCAGGCGGTAGCCGCCGCGCTCTTCACCGGAGCGAATAGCGCCTAACTCTTCCAGCAGCCGCACGCCGTCCTGAATATTGCGCCGATCGGGAGCTTCAACAAAAGGGAATGCGCTGATATCGCCAAGACCAAGCGCGGTCATTTGCAAAATGACCGACGCCAGGTTAGTGCGCAAGATTTCCGGGTCGGTAAATGCCGGGCGCGACAGAAAGTCTTCTTCGGAATAAAGCCGGATACAGATACCTTCCGATACGCGCCCGCAGCGTCCTTTGCGCTGATTCGCCGAAGCCTGCGACACGGGTTCTATCGGCAGGCGCTGTACTTTGGTGCGAAAGCTGTAGCGGCTAATGCGCGCGGTGCCGGGATCAATGACATATTTAATTCCCGGCACGGTGAGCGAGGTTTCAGCCACGTTCGTCGCCAGCACAATGCGTCGCCCGCCGTGCGGCTGGAATATACGGTTTTGCTCGCTAGTTGACAAACGCGCATAGAGCGGCAGTATTTCAGTATGCGGCAGATCAAGTTTCATCAGGCCGTCTGCGGTATCGCGAATTTCACGCTCGCCGCTCATAAAAATCAGGATATCCCCCGGCCCTTCACGTCCCAGTTCGTCCACAGCGTCAAAAATCGCCTGAAGCTGATCGCGTTCGCCGTCCTGCGCCTCTTCCACAACGGGGCGATAGCGCACTTCAACCGGCCAGGTGCGGCCGGAAACTTCAACGATCGGCGCATTATTAAAATGGCGCGAAAAACGCTGCGGATCGATAGTCGCCGAGGTGATTATCACCTTCAGGTCAGGGCGACGCGCAAGCAACTCTTTCAGATAGCCAAGCAGAAAGTCGATATTCAGGCTGCGTTCGTGGGCTTCGTCGATGATGATGGTATCGTACTGCATCAGCATCCTGTCCTGCTGAATTTCCGCCAGCAAAATACCATCGGTCATCAGTTTCACCTGGGTGCTGTCGCTTATGCGATCGTTAAAACGCACCTTATAACCCACACAGCCGCCAGGCTCAGTTTGCAGCTCTTCAGCAATGCGGTTCGCCACAGTACGCGCGGCCAGGCGGCGCGGCTGCGTATGGCCTATTAGCCCTTTTATACCGCGCCCCAGCGCCATACAAATTTTGGGTAGCTGGGTGGTTTTACCCGAACCGGTTTCGCCGGCAATAATAGTGACCTGGTTATCGCGCACCGTCTCCAGTATCTGCTGTTTTTTCTGACTAACCGGTAGATGTTCAGGGAAAGTTATCGCCGGGCGCAATGCCTCGTGAAGCAGCACCTTCTCTGCCGCTGCGTTAATCGACTGCGAAAGCTCAGCGAAAATGGCTCGTCGGGCGTCGGCATTTTTCACCTTTTTAGCGCCGTGCAGACGACGGCTAAAGCGAATTTTATCGCTCAGCATAAGCGCGTCAAGGCGCGCGATGAGGCTGGAGAAAGTAGGCGTTTGCGTTTCCATGTTTCTGTTTTTTAGGGCAATAAGGCTGCCGGAGAAATCATATTAAGTGAATATACGTAGCTTACCATATTGCGCCGTTAACTGCCTTGTTCAATAAATTCGAACAGGGGCTTCGATATATTGCGCTTTCACTGTAACAAAATTGTGAATAACATCGCTTGTATGCAACTCACAGGCTCGCGACACCACGTAAGGAATTCATAATGAGTAAAGTATTAGTACTTAAATCCAGCATCCTGGCAGGCTACTCTCAGTCCAACCAACTTTCTGACTATTTTATTGAACAATGGCGTGAAAAGCACAGCGCCGATGAGTTTACCATACGCGATTTGGCGGCCAACCCGATACCGGTATTGGACGGCGAACTGGTCGGTGCCATGCGCCCTTCCGACGCCCAGCTCACACCGCGCCAGAAAGAAGCGCTGGCGCTCTCCGACACGCTGATTGCCGAACTGAAGGCGCACGATATTATCGTGATTAACGCGCCGATGTATAATTTTACTATTCCGACGCAGTTGAAAACCTATTTTGACCTGATAGCTCGCGCAGGCGTAACCTTCCGCTATACCGATAAGGGGCCGGAAGGCCTGGTGACCGGCAAACGCGCACTGGTCATCTCCAGCCGCGGCGGCATACATAAGGATGGCCCAGGCGATCTGTTAACGCCCTACGTGAAGCTATTTTTAGGTTTTATTGG
Organism: Tenebrionibacter intestinalis; assembly: GCF_016632365.1. Taxonomy (GTDB): domain Bacteria; phylum Pseudomonadota; class Gammaproteobacteria; order Enterobacterales; family Enterobacteriaceae; genus Tenebrionibacter; species Tenebrionibacter intestinalis. Next base: position 61,883 of record NZ_JAEPBH010000021.1, read on the forward strand.
CATCACTGACGTTAATTTTGTTTTCGCTGAAGGCGTGGCGATGGGGCCGGAGATTGCCGGTAAAGCGCAAAGCGATGCCAAAGCCGCTATCGATGCGATTGTCACGGCCTGATCGCATCAAACAAAGAGGGCAAAATGGAGTTCCGCCCTCTTTTGAGGTTAACAGCCAAATATCGCTGTATAGGATTACTGGTATTTCGGACCGAAATTATTCAGCCCGGACGTTTGACAACCTGAGCACGGTTAACGCCTTATCTTTTCCGGCCTATCGGCTAGCGAATTACCGTTGTCGATGCGTTTTTCCATTTTGACATCATATAATCATAAAGCTTCTTATTCTGCCTGAGCGCGCGGCTGGCCTGAGGCGATTTTTCGCCGCCGTAGGCATAATCGGCTATACGTAACGTTTCCAGGCCTTTTAGCTCATAACGTTTGCCTTTATAGAAAGCGAGATATTTAATCACGCCAGGCTCCAGCTCGCCGAGGCAGGAAAGGCGATATGAAAAGAGAAGGACATTGTTTTTATCACCAAAAACATCCGCCACATCAAACGCGCCGGGGAAAACTTTTACCTCGCTCTGCGCCGGGCAGCTATCTATTTTATCCTGCAAACGCCAGCGCGCTTTGCCGTTGAGCAGCTCTGAACCTGTCATATTGAGCGAATTTTGCTGCCTTGAAGTAGCAATGACCACTTCATGCTTACCTTCAGCATCGACCCAGACAGCTTTATATTCCCCGGCCCACAGCAACTGCGGGTAAAACAGGGCGGCACACAGTATTGTTGCCCATCTATGTTTTACGATATCCATACCAATATATCTATTGTCCTAATAAAGCTTAGTAACGCTATAGCCCCAGGGCTATAAGCCTGCGCCCCGCTAAAAGGCCTGATATCAAAATGACGCGTTGGCGCAACGTTTATTCAGATACCGTTACGTCAGAAAATTCTGCCTGTTACGACAGACGAAATCGACAAAGCTGATACCCGTCTGAAGTCAAACTACAGGCAGGAAAATGCTGTTACGTAATTATCTCATTACACGCGTCAGATTCACGCAAAACAGTATGCCGGCCGGTTGGCGCGGTATTTTTACAATCAACAGGGGAACGCTGTGAAAAGCCGACATACCCCGGTAGTCTGACTATTAGAACAGAAGGATGAAATTGGGTAAAGTAGGAAAAGTATTTCTTCTTAAATAATAAAATTTAAGAAAAATATTAATACTCCTATTAATATCTCATAAAAACATCGCGCATAATTTTAATAATCGGCCAGGCAGGCCGCCATGCCATAAGACAGGAAAGATGCCGCCTGTTAACCCTGTCCACTATCGGCGTAATTTTCATAGCGCGCTCATATAATGGTGGGTTTCTACGCTCAGGACAGGTATTGGGAAAAGCTTATCCGGCGAGACGGATATAAGGATTAGCCTGCGATTTTCAGTTTAATTAACCTGCCGCTGTTAAAGCGATTTACCGTTTTCTACGCCTGTAACAGACCGGCCGTAGCGCTCGCCGGGTGCGCATATCCAGGACTTGCATAAAAGACGCGCGCGCATTCCTGATAAACCGAAAGCCCGCCGTTTTCCGCCTCAGAAATAACACGGCATTGCGCAAAATTTATTCATAACCACAATACCGCGAACAACCTCCCCCCGGCTTTGCGCGAAGGGCCAGCTTCTGGTTCGCAAGCTGCGCGACAAGCGCAACCCGGAATGCATGGCTTACGCCAGGTATACCGGCCAACAGCGGCGCTAACGGCTTTTTTATTGTCCCTCCTCATCAAGCAGATCGCTGCGATTTTTAAGCAGCGTCTCCACGTCTTTATCTGCTTTAATATGGATTTCATGATCAATTTTTACGTTCATATTGATAGTCACCGGCTCTTTTGGCGCCGCCACCTCAATACGCGGCGTGCAGCCGCTAAGCCAGAATGCCGCTGCCGCCAGCACTACCGCCGCTTGACGCTTCATTATTGCTCCTTACAGGCACGCCCGGCGCATGGCGCAGGCAGAGTCATATTCTGTTCCAGCCAGGATTGTAGATTGTCGCCAAAACGCAGGCTGCGCCACAGCGTAAACACGTTCTCCTGGTGCGAGTAATTCAGTTTAATATCGCCGCTTTTCCCCTCCACCCGCGCAGTGCCGGCAAGGCTTGATTTCATCGTTAACTGACCAAGGTTATCCAGATTGATATCCGTCCATGAATGCGCGATTTCAACATAGCGCAGCCAGTTCATCCCCGCGCCCGCCGCCATATTATCGCGCACGATAGCATCCACCATATCCTTATCAAGTCGCAGCGTCAGCGGGCCGGGGTTGGTTAACCAGCCGTTTTTTATTATCCACGCAGGATGATTAAACCACAGCGGCAATGCGCCGTTGATACGCCCGGAAAGCGTGAACTGCTTTGGTTTAAGCGCCGTTATCAGCTCGCTTGAGGAGAGATTTTGCAACCGCAACAGCGCCGCGTCACGCTGCGGCATACGCAACTGCCGCATGGCGATAACGCCGCCAAGTACATCCACGCTGACATCGCTGAGCAGCAGCGGTTGCGCCTCACTCCACGGATACCAGCCCTGAAGCGAGGCACGGAAATTCCGCGCCACCGTCTGGCTGCGGATTTCATCAATACGCAGTCGCACCGGGCCGTGGGTGCCAAAGCGCCACACGCCGCCGACGTAGCGAAATGGCAGCACGAAATCAACACCGTTAACCTGGCTACCCGGCAGCCAGGCGCTGCCTCCCCTGATCACGCCGTGCCCGCCGGCCTCCAGCCCCTGCCCGGGCGCGGCGGAAAACGCAACCTGCGCGTGCATTGCGCCAGACTTCAGCGCCAGTTTCAAATCCGCAGGAAGCATCGGCTGAAACACCGTTAACGTCTGTTTCGGCCACCAGGCTTCGCCACGCAGGCGTACACCATCCCAGCGCCCCTGAAGGCGAACCGGGCCAATCTTCCCTGCCCGTAACGCGCCGCGCCAGTTAAACTGCGTTGGATCGCGCCCGCTTAACGAAACATTCAGCGTGGCTGGCGGCAGGCTCCCTGCGCCGCTAAAGCGCGTGTTCCGCGCCGTGAGCGTCAGCGCGCCGGTAAAGGTTGGCCTTTTTTCATCACGCTGCCATATTAGCGGCACGCTAAGATCAATACGCGGCGCGTCCACCGCCACGCCGGCGTAGCGAAGCTGGTTAAAGCCGGTAGACAGCGCCAACAGACGAATCGTATTATCACGCCACTCCCCTCTGCCTTTAACATCCCAGCGCGCCTGCATTGGCGTGAACGCGCCATCGCCCCAGTAGCGCCACGTCCATAAACCGGCATCCGGGAAAAAATGGCGGGCCCGGCCGTCAAGGTGCAGCGTAAAATGCCCCATGTCGTTTTCATGCGCGCGCAGGATAGCCTGCAGGCGCCCGACTACGCCGCGTCGCGTCACATTGACGCCCGCAAGCGGCCAGCGCACCTCATCAATACTGAGCGAATCAATGACCTGCCCGCGCGAACGCAGCAGCGCGCCGGGAGAAAAACGTAGTTTCAGGTCGCTTAACGCCCCATGCAGGGTGGCGGGCAAAGTAGCATAAAAGATCATCTGCGCCAGCTTCGCCTCGCCGGTCACGCGCAGCGGCATATCGCTGTTAGTCAGGCTAAGCCTGCCCGGCCCAAACGAAAGCACCGCGTTTCCTTTACCTGCTTCGCCCTGGGTCAGCACGCTGAGTCGGGCGCGAAGCTGCATGTTATCCAGCCCATTTCGCCAGTCGTCGGCATAAATATTCAGGCGTCCGCTCAGGGGAAACCCGGCATATGGCCAACGCCAGCGACTATCGCTAATGGCGATACGGTTTGCCGTCAGCGTCCAGGGCGCATCGAGCAGCGGCTCAGCATCGTCGGGCGAAAAAATCAGCAGTTGTCCGCTATTGCCCTGCCAGACAAGCTCGGCATCAGCCACGCGCGGCGCCTGTGGTAAATGAAATCTGGCGCTTACGCGCCCCTGCGTCGGTAAACCGCCCGGCACCAGCGGCAGGGTAATATCTCCGGCGAGGGTAACGGGCGCCTGTCCGGGCAGCACATCAATACTTAGCTGTTTAACCGTGAGCGCCTGACCGTTCATAACGGCGTTCAGATTCAGCGCATTACCGCGAAAATCCAGCCGCTGACGTTCAGGCGTAAGGTCAAGCCTCAGCGCGCCGGCATACTGCGGCCACGAGGTAAGCGACAAGGTATCTACGCTTATCCACGAACGCGGCAGCATCGCCTGCCACTGGGCGAGCGTGCGCGGAGCGGTCGCCGGTGCGTCGCTGGCGGGGATCTGGCTGATGCAGTCAGGGTTAAGCCTGAGTGTATCAATGTGCAAAAACCAGCGGCTCGGATGGCTAAGCGCGGCGTTTTGCACCTTCGCCAGTTCGCAGTCACCTGCAAGATAGCGCAGATCGGGAAGTTGCAGCGCGCCATGAATCAGACGCGGACCGGAAGTTATGGCGATCCGCGTCCCTTTCGGCAGCCAGAGGCCCGCCAGCGTTGGCAGCCATTGCGCCACGGTCAACATTAGCGTGAGTGGTAATAAAATCAGCAACAGTAGTAGCGCGACGGCGGCTTTATATTTACCCTTCATGGGCCGGTAATATCCTGACGCAGCGTTGTTTCAGGCTGGAAGAAGCGCCAATTTTGCCACGATTGTTTGATCGGTTGAAGTTAATCGCCGGGCGCAAACGTCCCTGACCTACACTAAGAGCAATGACGCATTATGCCGCAAGCGTGGTAATTGTAAGTCAAAATGAACGGTGATAGTGTTTTATCAGAATAAGCGAGGGAAATATCATGAAGATAGCCGTATACAGCACAAAGCAATACGATAAAAAGTATCTGGAGCGCGTGAATAGCGATTATGGCCATGAACTCGACTTTTTCGACTTTTTATTAACGGAAAAAACGGCCCGTACCGCTCACGGCTGCGATGGCGTATGTATTTTCGTGAACGATGACGCCAGCCGCCCGGTGCTCGAAGAATTGAAAAAACACGGCGTACGTTTTATCGCCCTACGCTGCGCAGGCTTTAACAATGTCGATCTTGATGCGGCTAAAGCGCTGGGGCTGAAGGTTGTACGCGTGCCCGCCTATTCGCCGGAAGCGGTCGCCGAACACGCCATTGGGATGATGATGTGTCTTAATCGCCGTATTCACCGCGCCTGGCTGCGCACCCGCGACGCCAACTTTTCGCTTGAGGGCCTCACTGGCTTCACCATGCACGGCAAAACCGCAGGTGTTATCGGCACCGGTAAAATCGGCGTGGCGGCATTGCGCATTCTTAAAGGTTTTGGCATGCGCCTGCTGGCGTTCGATCCGTATCCGAGCGCGGTTGCGCTGGATCTGGGCGTCGAATACGTTGATTTGCCAACGCTGTTTGCCCAGTCAGACGTGATTTCGCTACACTGCCCGCTGACGCAGGAAAACTATCACATGCTGAACGCCGGCGCATTTGCGCAAATGAAAGAAGGCGTGATGATTATTAATACCAGCCGGGGCGGCCTTATTGATTCTCAGGCGGCAATCGAGGCGCTCAAGACGCAAAAAATTGGCTCCCTCGGCATGGATGTTTATGAAAACGAACGTGATTTATTCTTTGAAGATAAATCCAACGACGTTATTCAGGATGACATATTTCGCCGCCTGTCCGCCTGCCACAACGTATTGTTCACCGGCCATCAGGCTTTTCTCACCGCCGAGGCGCTAACCAGTATATCCCGGACAACTTTGCAAAATCTCAGTCAGTTAGCCAAAGGCGAAACGTGCCCCAACCAACTGATATAATGCATGGAGCGCCTGCGCCTTTTCGGACTGCGCCGCAAAGACAGCGGGTTACAGCGCTGTCATACTTTTTATTAAAGCGAATGGAATTAATTTGCTAACGCGTATGGAGAAACAATGAAAAAATTTGCCGCCCTGATGCTAGCCGCCGCCGCAATAAGCGGCTGTACAGGAACAATGAATAATGCGCAGATCGGCGCCGAGCGGCTACAGCATCACCGCTACGTGTTGCAGAGCGTCAACGGCAGCCCGCTGGGCGAGTTAAACCAGCCCGCGCGCCAGCCGGAAATCAGCTTTGGCGAGAACCTGCACGTATCAGGCGCAATGTGCAATCGCTTTATGGGCCAGGGTAAATTAACGGGCGACATACTAAAAGTGGACGGCATGGCCTCTACCCGCATGATGTGCGCCGAACCACAGCTCAACGCCCTGGATAAGATAATTGGCACAATGCTCAACAACGGAGCGCGGATTAGCCTCAGCGACAAACAATTAACGCTGAAAGACGCTGATAATACGCTGGTTTATACCCTGGCTGATCTCGTTCAGTAATTCCCGCAACGCCCGGAGGCAAGCGCGCTTTCGCTACAGCGTTTGCCGTTCGGCAATGCGCACATTCCCTTTACCGAGCCATCCAACTGGCGCGCTATCGACAGCGTGCCGCCAATCATTGAACAGTTCGCCTGCCCTCTGTCAGTCATCGCTACACGCATTCCCGGCGTAACATGAGCCGCGGTTGCCTGCTGGGGCGGCTCACTACTGCAGGCGCTTAACATAACGACGACCGCGCCCGTCAGAAATCCTTTACGCATCGTTTATTTCCCCCTCATTGCCCGTGACACAAAACGAATGAATGATAGGCAGCGCAGCGCCGGACGTCGAGCAATAAACCGTCATTTTTTGTTATGCCGAAGCTATTTTTATTTCAGCGACGATAAGACAAGGCGTTTTTGTGACAACGTCACCTACAGGCGCGCCGTACGCCAGGACACAAACAGAAAAATATCGCTCCCCGTTTTCTGTCAGAATCGTCCTCTACAATTAAAAGCATACAGCGCGGCTTCTGCCTCGGCGCAGAAGCTTTCTTGTGAGCAATGCAAGGGGCGTTTTTTATGATCACACTCGACGGTAATGCTGCGGTAGCTTCTGTGGCGTTTCGTACCAGCGAAGTCATCGCCATCTATCCCATTACCCCCAGTTCCGCTATGGCCGAGCAGTCGGATGCCTGGTCCGTCAATGGGGTGAAAAATATTTGGGGCGACGTGCCGCAGGTCGTGGAGATGCAGTCTGAAGGCGGCGCCATCGCCACCGTGCACGGCGCGTTACACAGCGGCGCCCTCTCCACCTCTTATACTTCGTCGCAGGGTCTGCTTTTGATGATCCCGACGCTCTATAAGCTCGCAGGGCAGCTTATGCCCTTCGTTTTGCACGTTGCTGCGCGCACGGTCGCCACCCATGCGCTGTCAATCTTTGGCGATCACTCCGACGTTATGGCGGTACGCCAAACCGGTTGCGCCATGCTGTGCGCCGCCAGCGTGCAGGAAGCCCAGGATTTCGCGTTAATTTCTCAAATGGCGACGCTCAATAGCCGTGTCCCGTTTATCCACTTTTTTGATGGTTTTCGCACCTCGCACGAAATCAATAAAATCGCCCCGCTTTGCGATGATACGCTGCGTAAATTAATGCCGCAGGCGGCCATCGACGCTCACCGTGAACGCGCGCTCAACCCGGAACATCCTGTTATTCGCGGCACCTCTGCAAACCCGGATACCTACTTCCAGTCCCGCGAGGCCACAAACCCCTGGTACAACGCAGTATACGATCACGTTGAACAGGCCATGAACGACTTCGCCGCCGCCACTGGCCGCCAGTACAAACCGTTTGAGTATTACGGCCATCCGCAGGCCGAGCGCGTGATTATTCTGATGGGCTCCGCGATTGGCACCTGTGAAGAAGTAGTGGATGAATTGTTAACCCGCGGCGAAAAAGTGGGCGTGCTGAAAGTACGTCTCTATCGCCCCTTCTCCGCCCGCCATCTGCTGGACGCGCTTTCGCAAAGCACGCGCGCTATCGCCGTGCTCGACCGAACCAAGGAGCCGGGGGCGCTGGCCGAGCCACTGCATCTTGACGTGATGGCCGCGCTCGCAGAAGCCGTTAGCAACGGCGAACGTGAAATAATGCCGCGCACGATCGGCGGCCGCTACGGTCTGTCATCAAAAGAGTTTGGCCCGGAATGCGTCTTTGCGGTGTTTGCCGAGCTTCAGGCGGAAAAACCAAAGCCGCGTTTTACCGTCGGCATTTACGACGATGTCACGAACCTTTCGCTGCCGCTTCAGCCCAATACGCTGCCTGCACGGGCGAAGCTTGAAGCCCTGTTTTACGGTCTTGGCAGCGACGGCACCGTCTCGGCAACCAAAAACAACATTAAAATCATCGGTAACGCCACCCCCTGGTATGCTCAGGGTTATTTCGTTTATGACTCAAAAAAAGCGGGCGGCCTGACCGTATCACACTTGCGCGTAAGCGAGCAGCCTATTCAGTCCGCCTATCTGATCAAGCAGGCCGATATTGTTGCCTGCCACCAGCTCCAGTTCACCGACAAATACCCGATGGCCGAACGCCTGAAGCCGGGCGGTATTTTCCTGCTCAACACGCCCTACGATCCTGACGACGTATGGGAACGGCTGCCGCAGGAGATGCAGGCCGAATTACGCGCCCGCCGGGCAAGGCTCTGGGTGATAAACGCGACGAAGATCGCCCGGGAATGTCAGTTGGGCGCGCGTATTAACACCGTAATGCAGATGGCCTTTTTCCAGCTTAGCAACATCCTGCCTGGCGACAGCGCGCTTAAGGAATTACAAAATGCCGCAGCCCGCAGCTACAGCAGCAAGGGACAGGCGCTGGTGGAGCGCAACTGGCAGGCGCTGGCGCTGGCGCGCGAATTACTCCATGAAGTGCCGCTCGGCGAGGTTTGCAGTACAAGTCATACTCGCCCGCCCGTGGTATCTGACAGCGCGCCGGAATTTGTAAAAACCGTGACGGCCGCCATGCTGGCGGGCCTTGGCGATGCGCTGCCCGTCTCCGCGCTGCCGCCGGACGGCACCTGGCCGGTAGGCACCACGCGCTGGGAGAAGCGCAATATTGCCGACGAGATCCCCATCTGGAAGCCGGATCTGTGTACCCAGTGCAATCACTGCGTGGCCGCCTGCCCGCACGCCGCTATTCGCGCTAAAGTCGTACAGCCGCAGGATATGGAAAACGCCCCCGCATCGCTTGCTTCGCTGGAGGTAAAATCACGCGATATGCGCGGCCAGAAATATATACTTCAGGTCGCGCCGGAAGACTGCACGGGCTGTAATTTATGTGTGGAAGTCTGTCCGGCCAAAGACAGACAAAATCCGGATATCAAGGCCATCAATATGATGTCGCGCCTGGAGCATGTTGAGGAAGAAAAAGCGCACTACGACTTCTTTCTTGGGCTACCGCAAAGAGACCGCGATTCGCTTGAGCGCATTGATATACGCACTTCGCAGTTGATCTCACCGCTGTTTGAATACTCCGGCGCCTGCTCCGGCTGTGGTGAAACGCCCTATATTAAGCTGCTGACGCAGCTTTATGGCGATCGCATGATGGTGGCGAACGCGACCGGTTGCTCGTCAATTTACGGCGGTAACCTGCCCTCTACGCCGTGGACGACCGACGAACATGGTCGCGGCCCGGCCTGGGCGAACTCGCTTTTTGAAGACAACGCGGAGTTTGGGCTGGGCTTTCGCCTGACAGCCAACCAGCACGCCGCGCGCGTGCATCGCTTGCTAACTGAACTGGCAGACGAGCTGCCTGCCGGGCTGCTGGCACAGTTGCGCACGCAGGCGACCGTCACGCAGCGACGCGCTCAGGTTGCTCAATTGCGCAACGCGCTGGCCGACATTGACCGACCGCAAGCGCAACAGTTGGCGCGCGACGCCGACGCGCTGGTTGAAAAATCTATCTGGCTTATCGGCGGCGACGGCTGGGCTTACGACATTGGCTACGGCGGGCTTGACCACGTACTGAGTCTGAACGAAAACATTAATGTTCTGGTGCTGGATACCCAATGCTACGCCAACACCGGCGGTCAGGCGTCAAAAGCGACACCGCTCGGCGCCGTTATGAAATTTGCCGAACAGGGCAAGCGTAAGGCGCGTAAAGATCTTGGCGTAAACATAATGATGTACGGCCACGTCTATGTCGCGCAAATTGCGCTGGGCGCACAGCTTAACCAGGCGGTGAAAGCGATTCAGGAAGCGGAGGCCTATCCCGGCCCTTCGCTGATTATCGCCTACAGCCCGTGCGTAGAGCACGGTTATGATCTGGCGCTTAGCCACGATCAGATGCGCCAGCTTACCGCCACCGGCTTCTGGCCGCTGTATCGTTTCGATCCACGTCGCGCCGATGCGGGTAAGCTGCCGCTGTCTCTGGATTCCCGTCCGCCATCGGATACGCTGGCCGAAACGCTGCTTAAAGAACAGCGCTTTCGCCGCCTGAACGCGCAGCAACCGGAAGTGGCCGGACAGCTCTGGAAAGAGGCTGCCGCTGACTTGCAAAAACGCTATGCGTTTCTGGCAATGTTGGCCGGTAAAACCGAAAAACCAGCAGAGTAAAAATCCCCCTTCTTAGAAGGGGGCATTGATTTCG
>NZ_JAEPBH010000210.1 GCF_016632365.1 Tenebrionibacter intestinalis
AGAGCTTTATGGATTGCTGCCATCTTTTCATCTTTATGCGGGTCACGGATACGCAGAGTTGGCGCAGCCCTGCGCCATACAAGTCCCGCAGACGGCAACCAACGGCGCACGGTTCCGGCATGTAACTGACATCCGGTTATCTCATTGATTTTTATTGTCAGCAGTTCTGTACTCCAGCGTGAACGCTGGTAGCCAAAGTCGCCGGGTGAATGTTTTACCAGCTCACGTAACAGTGTGCAGATATGCTCAAACGGCCAGCGGCGGGCACGTCCGGCGGGTAATGATTTCAGTCCTTTAACA
>NZ_JAEPBH010000211.1 GCF_016632365.1 Tenebrionibacter intestinalis
GCACTGTCTGCGGCTCACCGAACTGGAATACCTGCTGACGCACGGCGGCAGTCGCGGCCACCTGCTGCGCTATGAGCTGCTGTGGGACGGCGGCAGCGGCGAGGACAGCCACCTGTGCGGGCTGCTGAACGTGGACGATAACGAGGGCGGCGAACGCAAGTTGGGGTAAACACCAGGCAAGTTGGGGTAAATGCAGCGTAAGTTGCCCTTAAGTTGGGGGCAA
>NZ_JAEPBH010000022.1 GCF_016632365.1 Tenebrionibacter intestinalis
TAGTTGGCGCCAGTCGGCAAAACTAGTTGACGTCTAATACACAGCATCTGGAAAACGCAGTTTCACGCGATAATGTGGCAGTCTTGCACGACGGGCTAACGCCCGAAAAGGTTGCAGGCTATATTCGCCGCGCGCGGGCAGTTGTTAGTGTGGATACTGCCATTGTGCATATGGCTGTTGGCCTGAAAGCGAAGCTGGTGGCGATCTACCCGTTGATTGCAGATCAACACAACCCATGGTTGCCGCCTCGTTCACCTTTTACACAAGTGATCTACAGCGAGCAACATCCAGACACACTCCGTCGTACGGGCAAAAAAAATATGGATGTTTTTTCGCTAACGTCATTAATGAACGCATTGCAGACTCTCTTAACACTGCCAGCAGAAGCGAAAAACAGCATGTCGCTTAACGCCAGAATCATCCCTGGGCTAGGGGTAGCGACGGGCACGCTGGCGCGGCAACTGCCCTTAATCTGTGAAAAATTTCCTGAAGTTGCAGGCTGTTATGCCGGGACGATCAACCTTGAATTCAGCATTCCTGTCGCAGTCGTGCGGCCCGATCACCGTACCGCGCCGCTGGCCTGGACTCCCAGTGGACGCACTACCGAGATATTCGATCTACTGCGCATTGAACTTGAATTCAGCCATTTAACTGAACGCATCCCCGCATGGCTGTACATTGCCCACAGCTCGCCACACCGCCGGACGCCGACCATTCACGAAGCAATCGCGCCGCGCATTAACCTCAATGGCGCCACGCACTGTCGACTCCACTTACCCGCTGAGGCTATCGTACTGGGCGAAAGCGGTACTCAGGCAACAGAAGCTATCAATTTGTCACTTTCATCAACCCAGTAATCCGCATTCGCCTCAATATGCAAAAACAGTTTTGCCAGCAGCGAGCCACCCGCCAGGAATTCAGCCACAGTTTCTCTCCGGGCTTCTGTACGCCGGAAATAGGTGTTGTAAAGTTTGAGAATGGCCACGTCGTTAATCAAAAATGCCCCGACGGCAATATCGGTGCGACGCATCACCTCGCAACCAGCAAAGTTGTAAAGAGGGCGGTATCCGGGATCGATGACCTCCCCGCCAATCGGGATGGCAGCATCGGCAGCCTGGGCAATGATATTTTTGATTCTCCCAGGATTACCCCAAGCGTGATTCTCGCTCTCAAGCCCAATAGCTAAGGCTTGCGCAAGTATGGGGTTTCCCGGCAGGGACGCGAAAATACACTCGCTATGCCAGTGCAATTTATGGCTCAGCCCTGTCGGAAATAACTCAACACTCGGATCTCTAAACAGCAACGTATCCGCATCCAACCATGCCCCGCCCCAGCGATGTACAAACGCCATGCGAATGAAATCGCTCTTCGCCACAATAGCTTCAATGCCGTTCGCCAGCGTAAAGCTCAGCGGTTCAAAAGCCCAAGCTTTATTCATGATGTCAGCATCGATGTGCTCGCTTACCGTTCGCGGCGTAAGCAGAAGAAAACGATCGCCTAGAGCTCTGCGCATAGAAACCAGTGCCAGGGCAACATAAGCCGGCATGGTCTGACCCGGTGCGTTTTCCCAGTAACTAACGTAATGGGTAGTGTCGGACATCATTTCACCAGCACCTTACCTTTCGCACACAACAGCCCATTTTGCATCAGATATGTTCTGAGCATCACCAGTGATGGCGCGCATGCAGGCTGAGCCAAAAACTCATTATTTAACGCTGATTTATACAGATTAAGCCAGGTCAGCACCGGCACATTTGGCAGGAAAGCCGGTAAACTATCCCGGTTGTCTTCGCCAAATAACAGACGCAACGCACGCAGAATGGGCTGATAGCCCGGAGCAGAGAGCAGTTGCGCGATGTTTTCATCCAAATGCTGCTTTACGCTCACGCTGTTTAGCCGATCCTCCACCGACGCATCAGTTAATGCCACCCGGGGATCTAGTGCGACTGGGTAAATGGCACGAAATGACCGGGCGCCGTTACACAGCGATTCATACAACACTTTGTCCGCCGTTGCCCCAGTCACCAGCACGTCATCTCCGAAAATGACATGCACGCCGCTCCAGCGGTAAAAATTCTCCGCTGGAATCACATGATCCTGCACAAGATTGACCCGATCGCGCTCGGCCTGACTAAGGCTAGCGTAATTTTCACACGGCGGCGCAATCCTGGGCAGTTTAACGTTGATAATGGTGGGCAATCCTTTATGCGCCAACGTGAGATTAATTTCCTCAACCACGATATCGTAGAGCACATTGGCCGTGGAAGGCACATTACGCCAGCCCGTGGTCATCATCACAACACTCTCTCCCTCCTCTTTGGCCTTGCAAAACAACCCTGACCATGAAGAGGAGGCGTCATCCAGTTCTGCGGCAAGATAGTCGATAACGCACCGTGCCAGATAGTGTATCTCGCTCACTCCGCCATATTTCGCACGGCTATAAATGCCCGCCAATGTTGTAGCGTCAGCACCGGTGCGCATATCGAAAAATGATCCAGTCGCATTCGGCGTCAGATAATGCAGCGCCTTACCACCAAAAATAGCGACGTAATCGGACATGTCGATCAAACCGCGCGCCAGCAAATCGGTCGCGAACGCGCGAAAACCGGATTTAACATCCTGCGCATTGATCTGTGCACTGGCCTGGCGAAACATTGCCAACTGGGTTGCGAGCGGTTCGTTGTGCAACGTGTTCCACGCAAGTGAATGCGGAGTTTTTAGTCCATTCATGGTGAAGATCCTTAGCGAGATGCTAGCGCAGCGTGAAATTGAAGGTCATTAAGCAAAACATCAATGCGTTGACGCTGCTGATAATAGCAGAGGGATTGAAGCCCTAATGGCCTGAGTGCCGCCAACAGTTCAGCGATCCCCGCTCCGGCATCGCGCGGATCATGGGCATCGGATCCGATGGTTAATGGAACATTGTTCTCCAGTAATTTTTCCAGCAAAGCGCGGGAGGGATAGGACCATCTTCCAGTCACCTCTTTACCCGTCGTCGGATCAAGGCTGGATTTACGCAGACCCGAAGCATTCAGCTCATATGCGATACCGCTGCGTACGAGCGGCGTAATCAGCGGTTCAAAGCGACGCAAAAACACATCCTCTGGGATTGCGCGCAGCAGCGTATCAGCGTGCCCAACCGCATCAAACAACTGGCTTTCCAGCAATGCTTCAAGCTGAGCAAAGTATTTGTCCAGAAAGGAGGCTGCAGCTAACCGGGGCAGTTCCCAGACCTTCACCATCGCCTTATCGGCAACAGTGACGTAGTGAATTGAACCGATGACAAAATCCATCGGATAGTGTGCAAGTAATTGCCGGTTATAACGCTCAGTTCCCGGCATATAATCGAGTTCCAGACCGCGTAGCAGCGTGATCTCGCCTTTATAAGTCTGCTGCGCCTTATCAATATCGGCGAAATAGCGCTCCAGTTCCGCTTCCAGTAAACGGTTCTGCGCATCCACCGGGAACGGAGCATGATCGGTGATGGTGAGTACTGTCACACCCGCAGCAATCGACGCACAAACAAGTTCGTCGATGGTGCCTACAGCATGTTTCGAGTAGAACGAGTGGCAGTGCGAATCAATCATGCGGCCTTCCATTGTTCAAGCAACCCGGAATGCTTCGCCATCTCTTTAACCAGCCAGTAAGGATTATTGGCTGTCGCGATGATCGCACGAAGCTGCGGAGTGTTTTCCAGCCGCGCCAGCAGTTCGGTTAACGGCTGGGTATATAACGCGCGCGACAAGGGATTTTCCCACACATGGCTCGCCAGATGATGCCAGTCGATCACATCAGAATGGATATTCGCAACACGCTCGGTCTCAATACCGTACAGAAACACATCGCCATTGGGTTTAATTGTCACGTCCATGCCATTGGGCAGGGGCGCATGGTTCAGGCTGCCAAAGGTAAAAGGTTTATCGACTTTGGACTCGATCGCGGCAATATATCCCTGCAAATCCAGATAACCTTCCGGCGTATCTCTTGCCGGATGTACTAGGTTTTTGTAGTCGATGTTAAACGTGTCCGAACCTATCAATAATTTGTCTTCCAGTACACTGACAGGTTTTATGCTGGCGTTAATTCCCCATGAGGCCAGTTCATTCACCAGATATTCGCGCGTGAAGGCACGATCGGTATCGATTGAGCGAAATGAAAAGCTGATCGATGACGGTTTTTTGCGCTGAACATAGTCCAGGCTAAATCCATGTGCTCGCCATTTTACTTTTTCAATGTGATGACTGTCGGAACTGAGGCGAATATTACAGGTATCACCATTGGCGGAGACAAGGCGATTGATCTCATCAAAGATCTTCTCCAGCTTCTCATGGCGAAAAAAACCGCTGGTAATAAACTCAAAGCTGTTGCCCCCGCGGGACAACGCCAGTAATTCGTAAAAGGTATTAATGTTATTGAGCGGTTCGCCCTCGCCACTCACGGAAATACGTTTTACGGCCGGATCATTAATGAGCGCCGACAGGTTGTCACGTGCCTGTATTGACAGCACCATACTCTTACCAGTTGCGTGCTTATCCGCATACATGCAGAACGCACAGCCGATGCCACAGATCTGGGTGATATCCACATAAAGCAAATGACCATGTAATTCCATATATAATATTCTGCCTTTATTTTAACAAAGCAATTGCACACTCTATTGTTCACAAAATACCCACTTAGCTGTATTTTAAGCAAGTGTCAAGGATTTTAAGAGAGTAAGTTCCGATCCTAACTGAATCGTAGCATCAGAAAGAATGCTTATAAATCAATTCGGCATCAACCTGAACCAATGGTTGAATTCATCACTAAGTAGCCTAATAATGGATTTTCCTGTTTCCCATCCATGACATGGATGCGTCTTTCATTCTGAATACTATCGGATGTGGATACCTTAAATTATGTCCAATCTTTACATTTGGGTTGACGATAAAAACCGCAATAACCTCATACGAACAATCGACAACCTGGCGCGGCGACATCCAGATTTTAAAGCGCTGCTGCGTGACGGAGATAAAATTGAAAATACCCTCAATCTTTTGTTTCCTCACGGCATGCCGATGGAGTACCTCATCTCCAACCTCAGCATTGATGAGCGGCCGGAAGAGAATTTAGATTTAGCCTTTCGTCCTGTGCTCGGTCCGGGACAACCTTGGCCGTTCCCGCCAGTTTGCTCACTGGTTGCAAAAGGTTTCTGGAAAACCGGTGCGCCTTTTTTCAAGATTCAGGATATTTTCGAGGTTGCAGATGCGCCTGCACAGGTCTATGAAAAAAGGCTTCCCGTGGTGGTTTATCAGGATAACCCCGCCCTACAGCCTCGAATCAAAAGAACCGATAATGCGCTGAGCCGGGAGTTAGCCCACGAGCTACCGCCAATCTCCGCCAACACACGAAGTAAACTGGTTGACTGGCGCGAGTTTCTGGAATGGAAACGCAAGCTGGTTTCCGAAAAAACCCGTGGATTGCATTTTACAAAACGTGGATGGCAGGAAGACAAATTGGTTTTCCAGGTCGTTGGTGAAAGCGAACAATATATCCGTGACGTGCTGCGTGCCTTGTCGCGCCAGGATGTAGTGGCGTTCGATCCTGCAGTTTCTGAAGATGAGTGGCTGTTTCGAATCAGTGATAAAGACAGCGCCAAACGTACACCAAAAGGGATTGAACTCGGGCAACCGGAGGTCAGGCCAACGCTTGCGCCAAACAGGAGCATCCCCCAGGGTTGTCCGTGGCCCGTACCGTGTCTTGTCGATGTGTTTGTCAGCCTGTCAGAAGATGACCAGAATCAACTTTCGACGGCAGAAGATCATGAAAGCGCCCGCGACAGTTTACTGGCCAGGATCCCTGAAAAAGGCTTTCTTTCGGTGTCGGCGGCGGGCGATTTAGCCTTGATCCGCCGTCACGAGCAGGCACTCAAACGCCTGCAAGATCAGGGTGGTTACGCCCCTTATCTCTCATCCTATCTCTTTGATGCGCGGCAAGCCAAAAGCCCCACCACGTTCGAACCCATCACCGATTGGTTTCGCGAGGATCTGAACATTTTCCAGCAAGAGGCCGTCAACAAAATCCTCACGGCGCCGGATCTCTGCCTGATTCAGGGACCGCCTGGCACGGGGAAAACAACGGTGATTGCAGAAGCCATAATGCAACTGGCGCGTAAAGGGGAGCGGGTTCTGCTGGCTAGCCAGGCGCATACGGCGGTCGATAACGCGCTGGAACGTCTGGGCAAACACCCGGATTTGCGGGTTATTCGTCTCGCACGTGATTTGAGCAAAATTTCCGGCGAGGGCAAAGCGTTCGTACAGGAAACCTCCTTATCCCGCTACTACACCTCGCTGGCTGAGGATGTAGAGAAACGCTTTCTGACGCCCTGGCGTGAGACAAAAGATCAGCTCAACCAACTGCAATCGTGGCTTAATCAGGCGGAGTTTTTACGCCGTGACGCAGAACACGCCGGGCAGGCGCTTACCGCGCATGAACATGCGCTAAAGAAGGCAGAACAAAACAGAACTCTGGCGTGGCGGAAATTGCAGGAGCAGGGGCAAAAACACGCAGATGCGAAACAGCGGCAAACCCGGTTACTGGCGCTGAAGGCATTCCTCGAACAGAACGAGGAAACGATCCCTGAGCGTTGCCCGCTACCGGAACCCGCCACCTCCACTCTAGCATCTGCTTTGTTCGATCTTGCCAGCGCGCAGGTGAAACTTCCCGTCTCCGTTGCCGACTGGACCGCCGTACCGTCGCAACAACCCCAGATGCTGTCTGGGCTGTTGCGATTCTGGCACAGGTTGTGGGCGCACCGCACCAATCTGGAAAATGATGTGGCCCGCTTGCGGGCCACAGGGCCGTCTGCACTACAAAGCCCGGATAGGGCCATTCACCTTGCCGAATTGGAGGCCGAAGAGCGAGCACTTGCCGATAAACTTGACGACGATGAAAGTCTGCTTCCGGTATGGAAAGCCAAACGACAGGAGATTAAACAGCTTCGCGACAGTTCTGCCGGTGGCTTAAATCCGGAGCTGTACGGCAAAATGTTCCTTGACCCGGAATCCTGGTGTCAGCCGATTGAAAACGCGGAGCTGACGGGTAAGAAACTGGCGGCACGAGTTGCCGCCTTGGTGGCGAGCAGCACCGTGATTGAACGGGAATCAGCACAACTTCTGGCTCAGACTGACGAACTTATTGCGCTTTCTCACGTGCCGGATATTGATGAATCTGAGTGGCGTCAACGCGAGCAAGAAACCGCCCATCAGCAACAGCGGGAGCCACAGATTCGCCAGGCTCTGGAAGACTGCATTAGCCAGCAGGCGGAGTGGTTGGCCCGGCGTGTCTCGCTGGCAACGTTGCCTGATTCACCCTCTGCGGAGATAAGCGTGCGCTTTGCGCAAGAGATGGCGTCCTGCGAAGAAACGATCGGTACGCTGACGTCGCGCCTTGCGGAACAGCAGGCGGTTCAGGAGGTCTGGGAGCCGTTGTTGCAGGACTGGAGCAACGATCTACGCCGTCAGGTTTCGCACCAAAACGATTGGCATCACTTTAAAGAAACGTTTGTGGCTGAATGCAACCTGGTTGCGATTACCTGTAACGAGCGTGAACAAACATTAGAAGAATCGGGCCAGGTCAGTTTTGATGTCGCCATTATCGATGAAGTCAGCAAAGCAACGCCGCTGGAGATGTTACTGCCGTTGATGCGCGCGCGCCGTTCAATCTTGGTGGGCGATCACCGGCAATTACCGCCGCTGTTTCAGGAAGGCACCGATGCGCAAACCTTTAGCGATGCCGTCGATGAAGCGGACGAAGACGGGCAGAATACCCGAACATCGCTGACCCGGCATAATCTTCAGCGGTTTGAAAAAATGGTGACGGCATCATTATTCAAATCCCACTTCGAAACGGCTGATGATGCGATCAAAGCGCGTCTGGAAATACAGTTTCGAATGCACCCACAAATCATGGCGATGGTAAACCATTTCTATGAACGCCGCCTGAGCTGTGGGCTGGAGTTCCCCAATTACGACAGAAACCACGGTCTGGTGCTGGTCGATACCGACGGCAACACCATCGTGGAGCCTGCACGAAATAGTGCCGGAGAGCGGGTCGTCAAAGATATCCAGCGCTCGCCTTCAACCATCCCACGGGAAGAAAAAGCGGTAACTGAGGGCGACCATGTGCTGTGGGTGGATACATCCCGTGACCTGCAAGGCCAACTTCATAAAGAAGATGTGGACGCCAGCGGTAAACCCGCGCGCAGCAACTGGCTGGAAGCACAGCTTATTGCTCACACGCTGTTACAGATTGATAAACAGTGCGCCAGCCTTGGCTATTCAGCGCAAAAACGCTACCAAGTGGGTGTCGTCTCTTTCTATGCCCGTCAATGTCGGTTGATTCGCGAGGCCATCCGCGAGGTTAAACCTAACGGACGTTTTGACTGCCTGGATGTCGAGATCAATACCGTTATCCGCTATCAGGGCAAGGAGAAACCTACCATTCTCGTCAGCCTCGTGCGCAATGATGGCGTGGATACCCAAAGCCATGGCGGGAAGGTAAGACGCCGCTCCAGCCGCGCCAACGTCGCGCGTTACGAATTTATCAACGTCGCCTTCTCACGCGCGCAAGAGCTACTGATTGTGTTTGGCGCACGAAATATGTACGAGTCCTATGACGTCACGCTTCCACATATGGACAGCGAGGGTGTAACAACCCGCACGGTCTATAAAGACATTTTGGATCAACTGGACAGAAATGCTCAGTTGATTCCGGCGAGTCGCCTGATGCGAAATACACCGCAGAGTAAGCGTAACTCTCCACCGTCATCCGGCATGCGTCACAGAGGGAATAAGTGATGAAGTTAGGATCTTTTGCTGTCAGTGTACCGCAGTACAAAATTGAAACGCAGGTGATCTACCAGACCATACGAACCCCCACGGTCTTTGAGCGTATGCTGATGAGACTGTGTAAAAGCTACCGGAAAACGCCGGAAATTGCGCAATTGACGCTGGTGCAGATTTTCGAGCAGCAACTGGGAGTCACATCGGCCAGCGCGCTGGTCGGCCCTTGCGTCGAGGATCTGATTTACCTTGGGGTGCTGGCCTGCCCGGCATCAGAGAACTATATGTCGCTTCGTCTGGCCGACATATCGTTAACCCCTGAGGGGCTCAACTTTCTTGCTCGCGAACGGTTACCTGGGCGCCAGCAACAAACCAAGGTCCAGCACCTGTTTTTACCTTTATCAAATACCGTTCAGCCATTGCGCGCCAGCAATCTGCCTGGCACGCCCACCAGCACAGTATTTATCAGCAAGGACGTGCTTGAACCGCAGGACTGTTCCGCGTGGATACGACAAGAGTTAGAAAAAGAGCGCCATCCGTGGAAAACAGCGAATACAGAGATTCACTCCGTTCAGTCCAGCGTAGTTGGCGTAGTGTGGGAGCAGCACCAAATCACCGTTGAGTGTGACGGGTCCGGCGTCCTTTCCGTTAAAGCGCCCGGCTCTGCCAACTTTGAACAATGGCTGCAAATGGCCGCTGCAGATATCGTGTGGCAGCACATTTTGCAGCCGATCATGACGAGCGAACCTGCGGCAAACTGGCCCAGACTCAGCGATGAGAGTATTCGCCATGCAACAGAAATAGCGCCATTAAGTCGCGCAGCAGACAGCACAACTGATCCTTCCGCCACCCTGCTGCACGTCATCACAAATGATGCAGAAAAAGATAACTATTTCGGTGAAAATCTAATCCTGCTGCACAGTAAGAAGAGTTCCATACTGGGCATGACAATTCTGCTCAGGAACGCCGAACCTGAAATCCGCCAGCTTGACAGCAAAAAGGGAAGTCTGTGGCTTGAAATGACAGTGCCTGAAGGTTTACCTGCAGGACTGGCTACTCTGCGTATCCTGAAAAAGGACGGCGCACCGCAGGCGCATTTTTCCGGATGGGGCAACGTCTTTTGGCGAGGGCAAGCGCAGCGTGCCGCGCTCAGCCTCACTGCGGACAGCACCATCAGTGCCGAAATCTGGCAACGACTACAAGCGGAATTACAATCCGGTCTGAATGCCACGCACAGTGCCATAGCGCACGCCCTCACTTCGCTTTGGCTTACTCCGCAGGAGACGATTACGCACTGGCAATCCAGAAATGAGGTACGTCCTGTTGCGGAATGGCTTGCCGACGCGAGCGAATTCGCGGCGGCGCTGGAGAGGTTTACCCCCCACTCGCGTGCACAGTGGCAACCATACTGGCTTAACGCGCTTAAAGCGCTGATGGCCGGAGTGACACGTTTGCAAACCCCGATCCAACCTGAAGAAGCGATCTATTACCTCACCGTTCTGAATCAGTTGGTGCCTGACCATAGCAGTGATTTTTCCGCGCTCTTGCTGGATCACTGCAGTCCGCTTACTGATGTGGCCTCGCTCGAACAACTGCGTAAGGCTGTTGGCCCGACATGGGTTCTGCCTAATTCCCTTTTCAGCAGCACGTTGCTGCAAATATGGCTGGCAGAGGTATTAACGGATGCGCCGCTCACTTTGCATGAGCCTCATGCCCTTGCCCAGTCGCTAACAACACTCAGAAATGCGCAGCAAGACGTGTTACGCAACGTGGGTGTGAAATCCCTGACGGATGCCGCTATGGGCAATTTAAGCCTTAAAAGCGTGAAAACATCGGCACTGACAAGCGTGACACAGTGGCAGAACGCTGTTACAGGACTCGGTACATTACGTGCGGCCGTAACGTCCGCCTCCTTTTCGCGTATCGATGCATTCGATACGCAAGTTCAGGCCTGGCGAGAACTGGCAACGCAAAAGCTCGCCCATCCCGAAGCGCCCGGCAAACGGTTTGTCATCTTTGATACCAGCGCATTAATAGAGTACCCCAATCTGCCCTCGCGTTTGCAGCAGAATGACACGCCAGTCATTGCCAGGCGCGTTCATCAGGAGCTGGATCATCTCAAAACATCAGACAACCCCAACAAAGCCCGACAAGCACGGGAGGCGATTCGGACGCTGGAACAGGTAAACAAAATCGTTCGTTACGAATCCGAAGTTATGGAGCTTCTACCTGCTGACCTTGAACCGACGTCCGATAATCGCATCCTGTCGGTGGCGCTATACCTGCGGCTCAGCGATGTCATCCTGGTGACCGCTGATAAGAGTTTCCGCAATATAGCACGCGCTGAAAACATTACGGCGATTCTGCCCAGCGAATATAAAGATATGTCGCGCGGCAAGACCAGGCCGCGCAATATGGGAGGAATAGTGAAATGAGCAGACATGAGCAGGCACGCTACCAGATTGAGCGTCAGCGGCGTCAGGAGCTTTTTAACCAGCGGGTCAGCGAGACAACGCGGGTGTATCTCGACCGCTATCGCAACATCTTGAATGACGTACAAAACCAAGGGATCAGCAAGTATGTGCAGGCTGAATTTTCCGCACTGCAACGCGAACTGGAGACTCTGACATGGCTAGTTGATTCCGATCCGGCCAACGCGCGCGATCGGAGTATTGCCCTAGGCCAGCAGGTACATGCGTTACCCAGACACGCCAGAGCAATGCGCCAGGCTGTTGTTGAAGCAGAGCGTGTGGCGGAGCACGTTGCCCAGGAAGAGGCGCGGGAAGCCGTTCGGCAAAGGGTTGAGCAAGAAACCAAAGCCCGCGAAGAAGTGGAAACCGTCTGGCAGAACGAACTGACAAACTGGGACGATCCGCTGGCCAGGCAATTAGCCTTCAAAGCGCTGGCGGAACTTCGTCGTCATCTCCTCGACGCCAATCACCACACCACAGTTGAACAACTGCGGGCTGAATTAGGCAACATTAAGCACGAATACGAACAGCGTTCTCAGGAAAGAAGAGCGCAGGAGTATCAAACGGCGGTGGCCAGTACAACCGAGGATTCGCTGCAATTATGCCGTGAGCAGATTGCCGCAGCGAGCCGTCAGGCTCCCGAACACGCAGCAGCATTGGCCGCAACTCTTGATACGGCAAGCTCGCTGTCGCCAGAAGAACTCTCCCGGAGAATGGTTGAAGTCACTAGCGAACTCGATACAGCGGTGGTGGATGAAAGCTGCCGCCGTGAAGTCGTGCAGGCGGTTTATCGTTCGCTTGAGGACGCTGGGTTTGTAATGGAAAAACCGCGTCTGGTGAACAAAGATGACAGCAACGAAGTGGTTATCCGCGCGATGAGACCTGCGGGCGCACAAGCGGAATTTAAAATAGAGCTTAGCGGAAAACTGAATTACAAGTTTGACCATTACCAGGGTTCTGCATGTAAAAAAGATATCGATACGGTCCTTCCACGACTGCAATCCATTTATGGCATTCAGTTGTCCACAGAACGGGTCGTTTGGGAAAACCCGGACGACAAGGACAGCGACGCCAGACCACAACCCGGCATGACAAGGGAGAAATAAATGAGCTCCGGACAACAATCCTGGCAAGAAAATTTCCGCCGCGAATGCGGGATCCGGCGAGGGATCATCCTGCACGGCAACATTGTCGATGTGGTCTACGACGAATCCGCTACAGACCAGTGGAGAAGCATACCGGAAACCATCGATGCCCTACTCAAAGAGCGCGGTTACCGGCATGTTATCCGCTGGGATCGTGTCTCTGGCGTATCTGGTGTCAATGCCCGGGAATGGACCGATCTGATGAGCGCCGCGACGCCCGCTTCCTCACCAGCAGAAGGCGACGAATATGATATGGGCACGCCGTTGCCGACAGCAAGGGCCACACAAACTAGCCATGTATTAGAGGTGAATCCACAAGACTTTCTGACAGTCGTCGCCCGGCTGATGAAGTCTTCTGGCCCCGATCGTATTGCCTTCGTGCTGGACTGGTCTCACCTGTTGTTTGGGCAAGCCAACGCGCTGAGTGAAGCGGAACGGGGCTTGCTACTGATGATGGGTAAAGCCGCGCGTGACGCGCAGCTAGCGCTCAACGCTGCGGATATCGATAAACCGCAAACGTTGATGGTTTTTTTGTGTCAGGGCTTATCGGTATTGCCGCCGTCGTTATACCTGCATAACCCGCTGTTCAAAGAAATCAATGTGCCGCTTCCGTCCCGCACCAAGCGGGAAAACGCCGTGCTGAGTCTTAATAACGTCCTCATCCTTAACACCCCAATACTGAATAAGAGCCGGGTGCTTGCGGATCTTGTGGATTCGCTGGAAGGGCTTACGCTGCGTGATATTCACAATATTGCGAAACTATCCCGACAACTTCCGCAAAAAATGAGCGCCGAATCGCTGGTCAGCATGTACCGCTATGGTGAGAAAAAAAGCCCGTGGGAAGAGCTGAACCGCGACAAACTGAGCAAAGCGATCGAAACGTTGAAGGTGCGCGTGAAAGGACAAGATCAGGCGCTGGCAGTCGTTAACCAAATCCTGATCCGCGCGTATACCGGCTTATCCGGTTTACAGCATTCCAGCAAACAAAGAACCCCAAAAGGCGTTTTATTCTTTGTCGGCCCAACCGGTGTGGGGAAAACGGAGCTGGCAAAAGCCCTCGCCCAGTTTTTGTTTGGCGACGATGAGGCTTGCCAGCGCTTCGATATGTCGGAGTTCAACCATGAACACGCCGACCAGCGACTGGTTGGTGCACCTCCTGGCTACGTGGGTTACGAAGAGGGTGGCCAATTAACCAACGCGGTAAAAAAACGGCCATTCTCTTTGTTGCTGTTTGATGAAATTGAAAAAGCACATCCCCGAATACTCGACAAATTCCTGCAAATTCTGGAAGACGGAAGGTTGACTGACGGTAAGGGCGATACGGTTCAATTTTCTGATACCGTTATAGTCTTTACGTCAAACATTGGGGCGGCGCAAATCGCGGTGGACAATCCGGATGTCAAAGGGGCTTTTATTGAGGAAGTACGTAATCATTTTGTCAGTGAATTGAATCGGCCAGAATTGCTTGGGCGTATCGGTGAGGGAAATATTATCCCGTTTAACTTTATGACCGATGAAAATTTCCTGATTGATATCGCACGATCGAAACTGGAACCGCTCCGCTATCGCCTTAACGAGAAATGGGGCATAACGGGAATGCACTTCGAGGATGAGACGAAAGCGCTTAGATCGATCGTTAAGATGGTTGATCGCAGCAGCGGCGGGCGCGGTGTGCTCAATGTTTTAATCCGCTGTCTGTTTGATCCGTTGTCCCGATTCCTGTTTGAAGAGGTTGGTTCACCTGAGCACTCCCTGGGTCGTGCAATAAAGGTTGTTCAGGGGGGGACCAAACCCAATTTTGACTTCGATTTGGAGTAAGTCATCCTATGAACTGGCTGAATCTGGCTTCATGGCTCCCCTGCACCGAGGTTGAAGGGCCGGGAAAACGCGCTGCTCTATGGGTTCAGGGCTGCGACAAACGCTGTGTCGGGTGCTGCAATCCCGGCTACCTGAAAATCATTGAGCGTGAAATTATTCACGCGAATACTATGATTGATCGTTTGCTCGCAGCCCATGAAGAATGGGGGCTAGAAGGGGTAACCTTTTTGGGAGGAGAACCTTTCCTACAGGCGCAAGGGTTGGCAGCAGTGGCAGAAGGTGTCTCATACGCCGGGCTTTCGGTGATGGTATTCACTGGCTACACGATGGGTGAACTAAATGAACTCAATCTGCACGGCACGCAGGCATTGCTGAAATGGACGGACGTGATAGTTGATGGCCCCTATCAGTCATCCAGCCCCGATCGGACACGTAACTGGGTCGGTTCTACGAACCAGCAGTTTCACTATTTAACCAACAGGTACAGCGAGTCGATAGAAGGCTCAACCCTGCCAGACCGCGCCATGGAATGGCGGATCAGCGACGATGGCCGCATTGTGGTCAACGGCTGGCCTTATGCTATTAAATGACTGCCGTAGGTTCGAATAAGTCCGTGATAAACTACACAATCAGATCGCGGCACCTTAACGCGATCTGATTGTGTAGTTTAAGCCTTTGTATGCGGTCAGACCCATTATGACGCTTGCGGGTCGGTGGTACGGTAGCACGCCTAACGGGAAGGGGTTCCAAGCATTAAAAAGTTACCGTTACTTGAATACAAACAAATCAGGCCTTTCCTCCATAAAAAAGGCCTGTCCTGTAAAAAACAAACTATCCCCGGCTACATCCAAAATTGCGGTCACCATCACCAAATACTTTTGTATCGAGTTTTGCTAGATAGTCGAGACGGTTCAGCAGTTTATTATGTACATCACCAAAGTTAAAGTCATTCACATCTAAGATATAGCGACAATTTTCAGGATAGTGAACTAATCCCGGATAATCATCCAGTTCCAATCCCAGTGCGCTATACCATGCTCTTACAATCATCATTCGTAGATTACTTTCGGTTTCATAATCTCCCAAGTGATAATAGGCATCTTTATTAAAAAAAAGACTAAGATGGAAGTGGCATTTACCTTCTTCTGAGAATTCCCGAACCCAAACATGACGAACACGGTTTGGATATATTCTCTTGCCGTTAGCTGCTCTGGCTTTCGCATTGGCCTCCAGCATTGCATTTAACGCATTACGGAAACGGGATATCGCTCCAGGCTCCAGATTTGGGAAACAGCAAACTGTATCTCCTCTATCTAAAATAGGGGGATAATGGGCATCAATACGTAATGCCATTGTTCTAGGGAATTCACTTACAGCATCATTGACGACTCGTTCAATATGCTTTTTATAGGCGAGTACATGCTCACCATGCGATCCTGGGTATGAATTCATAGATTAAATCCTTATGTATATTCCTACAACACCATTTAATTTTAATGATTTAAATAGATACAAGCATTACTTGATTGTAGGGTATATATAATATTAAAGATGATAGAAATATATTACCTATCCAACACTAAATTCATCAAAAAAATTACATTGCGTAACACCAATGCTTTACCAATCCACTCTGCAATTAATTTAACTATAAATATTAAATTCGATATTAGCGGGTGCTATAAATACTGTTTTTCCTTTTTTAGCAGCGAGTATCCTTTTTTTAGAATATAGTACACCTAACAACTCATTCAGTTTATTACGATTTCGAAACCTACTGGGTCCATATTGCAGTATAGTGTTTTTCCTGATGTAGGGTACAAAGCACCGACAGCAATACTCTTTAATCCAGAAGTAAAGTTCATCCGCTTCTGAATTAACCAGTGTAAATCTCGGGGGATTAGAAACAAGTCGAATATACTCATCAACATACCAGGCACTGATCTCCACAGCAGCCTCCGTAGTAAGAAGAGATATATCACCTTCATCACCATTAAAGTAATGCAATAATGCCGCAATTCTTGCCATATTTTCAGCCATTTTAGAGGCATAATCTTTAAAATTAGACAGCGCTCCAAGAATCCCCATTTCCGACTCAACTTTATTATAAAATTCGAGCCAGCGTTTTTCAGCCTCAGGGGAGAAGTACAGACACTGACGTTCATTTTCATCATTTCTGGTAATACTCTCGTTAACGATCCCCATCAGTCGTAGATGAAATACCGGTAGATGCTCGCTTGAGACAACCGGGCTGGTAATTTGCCGGTAGCCCTGTGTTGAACCAGGCTGACACATCAAGCACCGTGCGAAGAATCCGATCCCTTTCGCTGTATCGCCTTTTCGTTCCAGATATCCTTTTTTAAGCACATCAGGCTGGACCATCAGTGCCAGCGTCATTCTGGCATCTTTGATTAATTTATCTGGTTCGCTTTTTCTTTCCACGGGAAACATTGCGCCATCCCACATTTTATTGATGAAAGGCAGTTCATTCAGCGCATAGCCGTTAAAAATGGTGCCAGCTTCATCAGACATAAGCCCGATAGACCGCCAGCGCCCACTGAGATAGTCTTTTATCGCCGCAGGTGTGGCATCATTGAATATCTGTCTGAACCTGACCGGTGCTTTCGGGTATGTTGCCAACAGCGCTTTCAGTCGTTCATTCGTTGTGGAATGTTCTTTGTTACGGGAAATCTCTGACTTCAGTTTTGACATCAAGGCTTTCTTTTCAACATTAAAAGCCGTTTCCTCATTCCGCCAGATAATCAGATCCTGGGTATATTTTTCAAACCATTCATCTTCCAGCTGATACAATGGCTTCATTAGCAGTTTGTCCACCGTACTTTTGCGTTCACCCGATTCCGCCAGTGTCAGTAAAAAAAGCGATACCGGGCTGCGCAGATTATTCAGTCTGCACACATCAATCCGGTTCTGGCAGGCAAGACCTAGTACTGATGCGGCAATCAAAGCCTGAGGAGCCTGCGTATGCTGTTCTACTTCGTAAACTGCATTTCTGATGATCTGTGGGAACACATGTACAGGAAAAGGACGACCACACAGCATAGATACCTCTCATTCAGTTAACGTTTAAAACGATTTCACTCATATTGCTATTCCGCTATTAATAGTAGAAATAGCAGGATGAACTCGGGTCATCCAAAAAATAAATGCAAAAAACACCTGATGTTAACGCTCACTGATCCAATACAGCAGGTCACTTAACAGCCACCCGCAGGATTTCAGACCAATAGACTTACGCAGTGGAAACTGACCGACTTGCTCTAGTTTCCAGGCCGTTGAACGGGATACAGATGTAATGTGCTGACGCTCTTTTTCACGTACAAGGCGATCATGAGGTTCGCCATTGTTGCGTAATACCTGTAAGCGTTCTTCTGATGTTGGACTGTTGAATTTTGCTTTCATACTGCCTCCTTTGTTTCGATGGATGCAGCATGGCTCAAGCAGGCGTTAATATAAAAGAAGTTGACGGCTTATTAAGGTGCACATTGCTTATTGTGGTGCTTACAGTGGCTTGATGTGGTTTTTACGGTGGCTTAATGTGGGAGCTTTAAGATACATTTGAGGCTTCTTAAATAGAATATTCGATGTGTTTACCGTTTTTCCTTTGCGTCATTACGTTTTTAGTAAAACCTGAAACATAAATATTGAAAAGGTTAAAAGGGATATTCATTAAGAGATATGTATTAATCATGCAACTCACAATAATGAAAAAATCTCATAAATACATTTTTCTCAATATTAACTTTTCCATTTATGGCTATACTCTATATTAGCTTTGCATAATTAAGGATTAGTCAACAAAAAAAGTTATTATAACTTTCCCACCATAGATTGCTGAGAATGATAAATATTAGAACTCATGAATAATGCTAACAAGTTTTTATATTTGCCATAAAAAAATAAATTACTTGAAGTATCATTGAATTGATTTCAACCAGCGGCGAATAGTTTCCGGGCTGAATTCTCGTCCAGGTAATATATCCTTGGCATCCGAATTCAACATATTCGCGATTGGTGCAGCCTCAAGTTTACCATTTTTACTTTTATAGTGTTTACTTAACATTATAAATATAGCATCCCGTTCTGCCTTAGATACCCTTTCTTTAGCCCCTTTAACAATTTCTTTAGCGTTCACATTTTGATCAACGTTACTTTCTGCTCCGGGAACTACTGACTTTATATTTTGAGGTGAAATCTCAACTGTACCTTCGGTAAATAAAGACTCATCTAAAACAGCTTCAATGTTAGGTCCAACAAAGAAGTCTTCTTTGAAAATCACAAAAGAATGATTAAAAAATAAAATATGATCACTTACATTGCCATTAATAATTACTGCTCCGGGAGTATTAATAATAGCATTACGTGAGGTTCCATTTGCAATATGATACCCTTCATTTGCAAAACGAGTTATTTTAGTTGGTTTTACTTCCCAAAAGCCATATGCCAGACCTTGGTAAGAAATATAAGATGAAACAATTTCATTTTGATCTTTATTTTTTTCAATTTCACATTCTTGTGGATTTAGAGGAATAAAGACCCTGTAAGCCGTTGAACCAAAAACGCTTTGGTACTCATCAGAACCTGAAGTAATATTTTCTATTTCCGAATTGTCATCCCCTTCGAATGTTCTTTTCAAGCAACATGGAACAGCATCTAATTTCACAAATAGCTTCCTCGAAAAATTCAACCAATCGCTTATAACTTTCGTAATAGATATATTTTCCCGTTCACATATGTCAGTGATTGAAAGGAAAATGCCAGTCTCGACTGCATTATTATTTTTGTTATCTAAAGTAAACAAACATCCCCCCACTAATTATATAATAAAGATAGCGCTTTTAACTATTACGTTTATCATACATGATTTCTATTAAGAGAAACATAAAAATACATCGTTTTTAGAATCAAAAAAACAAATTCATTAATGTGAATTAAATCACAAACTGTATAAATTAATCTAAAAAAATAGACGTGTATCATATGGTGACAATTCAAGAATCACGCAACAGTCGAAAAATTCAGATGACTAGAAAACTCTTTGCCTTCTGCAGCGAATGGAGAATAAAGAACCAGAATTTTGGGCAAGACAAGCATACGCCGCCCTTCTATCTATTAATGATAACCTTGCTAGCATTCTCCTTCCGAACTAGAATCAGTGCAGTAAAAAGGGATCTCACATGACAAAAAAAACATCACATACTCAGATCACCAGGACTCAAATCTACCGTGCCGTCGCCAGCTCAACCGCGATCGAAACTGGTGTCTCTGTGCAAAAAATTGAGCAGCAACTCAAACAAAATCAGGCACAGGCAAAAGCCGTTGGCCTCGCCCGTTAATCTGGCAAGATGTCGCTCACCAGTTGCATCATAGGGCTGTAGTTCCCTGAGACACCCGCCTGTATTGCCTTGAAGTAAAACGCCTTGTGCTCATCCCACAGGCTGTAATCAAGTAAGCCCTTCCCTGCCAGAACCGACAGCACATCGCAAAGTAGCCGCGACAGACGCCCGTTACCTTCTCTGAATGGGTGGATCAAAATAAACTCCACATGGCATTCAGCCAGATAACTTACCAGCTCCAGACGAGCCAGGGATTTGAGTTCACCAGACCGAGAAAGAAACTGCTTCTCGAAGCCATCAAGCAGCAGCGGAATCCTGTCGGCAGCCGCAAACTGAAAGCCATCCTTAGTTAGGTTGGCATTACGCAGCCTCCCCGCCCAGTCGTACACATTCCCCAGCCATTGGCGATGCCACCTGCTGATGTGCTCAAAAGCCAGCGCCTCAGGCGGCTGGCCCTCAATAAATAGCTGCTCATACAGCATCAGCAGCAAGCCAGACTCCAGCGCCTCCATTTCCTGTTCATCAATAAATCCCAGCTTATTAGCCAGCACTAAGTCTCCAGAGCCCGGCTGATAGCGTTCCTCTGCAGAATTAAGCTCATATTTTGACAAGCTTTTACCTCCGCCCAAACAAGTTCACAACGTTGTTTTCCTGCTGCCGTTGATAGTTATTAACTCGGTCTTCCCAGATCTCAAGCGCCCTGCGCTTTTCAGTCAGGTAATCATAACGGTCATAGTGTTTCGAGCTGACATCATTCAGAGCATGATTCTGAATACGGTCGCGGATCTCTTTGCTGATCCCCGCCTCCCCCATCAGAGTCTTACAGGTCCGACGTAAATCTCGCGCTGTGAAAACTTTAAACTCAGGATTAAAAGCCCGGAAATACATGATGGAACGCGCCAGACTATCAGTACGTACCGGTCGATCTCCATTGGTCGAGAGTGGGAAGATATAGGGACTGTTGCTTTCCTTAGTCAGTTCTTTCACTGAGGCTAATTCACTCAATGCCGATTCAGTCAGCGGGATCAGATGTTCACGTTTGTTTTTCGATACATCGGCAATGACTAGTAACGTCTTTTGCTGCCAGTCAATCGCGCTCCACTGGCTGGCAATCATTTCGAAAGGACGTTGCCCACCAGCATAAACGCAGAAGCGGATTAAATGCTGCATCAGCGGCCCAACGTTGGTTGCCTCTGCGAATTGCTCTATGACAACATGCAGCTCTTCCAACGTTAACCATGTATCACCCACTTTTTCCGCCGAAGACTGCTTCGGTATGGCCGATACCGGGTTAACTTCAAGGCCGAACGTAATACCCACGCTGGTATTCATCGGATCGTTATCAGCCTTCAGACCGTAGTTAAATGCCGCCATCAGGTAGGAACGAATTCGGTTCGCATGGACCACCGCATCACGCTGGATAATGCCTGAGAGAATGGTTTTGATCTGCAGAGACGTCACGTCCTTCGCTTTGGTATCACGAGGAATAACCGAGTAGCACTCTCTTTCCATGCGCTTCAATACATCAGCCCACGTCCGCTTATTGTCGAGCTTCATCTTGTTAACGTAGCCATGCACCAGTTCTTCAAATGATCCTTGAGAACGATGGATCTGCATGATGTGCTGTTCGGCCAGGCGCTGTTGCTCAAGCTCTTGCTGGGGCTCTTTTCCTTCAACAAGCCAGGCACCATACTTTTTCGCCAGCTCATTGGCCTTCACCAGTTTCATCTCAGGCCAGATGCCCAATTGGATGAACTTCTCTTTTTTCCCTTTATCAACGTAGTAACGGAAATAAAAAACCTTGCTGCCTGAAGGCTGAACCTTAACGCCAAGCCTGCCGGTACCACGTTGAGCACTGTTGCTCCACACGTAGTACGCCGTGCTTTTTGTCTTCAATCCACGTATAGCAGTCTCGGTAAGATTAGCGGCCATGAGTTTACCTTTATGAGAATAAGCGTTACCTGACCCGATGCCCATTTCGGGTCAGGTAATGGGTCAGGTAAGGATAGTACAATGGGGAAATGAGAGAACCAATCAGAAACAAAAATAACTTAATAACCAATTGATTATAGGCAATTAAAAACACAAACAGAGACAATGGCGAACAATTAAAAACATGCCAATTTTATGACTCATAATATCCTGCTGGTCGGCCAGCGCCGGCAGGCGCAGGACGGGCGCTTGCTTAACTATATTCTGCGAGCCAGGGCCGAAAGCGGGCCGCTTTCGCACTCAGGTTACGTAACTTCACGCTGCCGGAGCGCATTTTTATCGTCAATCATCAGCCCTCGCAAACGCGGGCGAAGTTAAAGAAACCGCCAACGAAATATTGTGAACGGGGGTATACGCCGGGAAGTGAAACCACGCCTCGCTCCCGGCCAGACAAAACCGGCGGCCTGCGCCGCCGGTTCGCATTTCTTTTTCGTCAGAACGCCGCGTCTGCCTCCTCTTCTACGGCTTCAGCCTTCGCCAGCGCGGCCATTAGCTCATCAATATGCCCTTCTTTTAGCAACTGATAATGGTCGGCCTGTAGCGTTTCCACCCTCGGCGGCTGCGCGCAGAAGCGAGCGCTGCCTTCAATAAACGCGTAATCATCGCCCTGCGCCTTAATTACCGTAACCGGCACCTGAATCTGGCGCTGGTTTAGTTCATTAAAGCTGTAGGTGAATTCAAACGTCTGGCTAACGATATCGGTAATGCGCGCAATCTGATCACGCCCCAGCGCCTGATGGTGGCGAGCGATAAAGTCGATAAACAGCTCGCGATCCTGCGCTTCATCCAGACAGCGCGCAAGCAGCGGGTGGTGAATACTGCCCATAAACACCGAAAACAGAATCGTCAGATAAGCGGGATTATCGTAGCTCGCCTCGCTCGAATGCAGTTGCGCCTGCTGCTGGCGCACCTTTGGCGCGCCCGGCGCGATAAGAACCAGCGACTGAACCTGTTCACCCGCCTGTTCCAGTTGCCACGCGGCTTCAAACGCCACCCGCGCGCCAAACGAATAGCCCCAGAGCGTGTAAGGCCCGTGCGCCTGCTGCTGCCTGATAAGCGCGATATCGCGCGCCGCCATCTCTTTTATCGTGCCGTAAATCTGCTCGCCTGCGTTAATGCCGCTGGCCTGGATGCCAAAGAACGGACGGGCGGGCGTCAGCGATACCGCCATTGTACGCAGGTTCATACAATAGCCGCCCAACCCCGGCCAGCAAAAAACAGGCAACTGACGTCCGCGCTGTTGCAGCGGTATCAGGCGCGTCGCGCCGCTCCCGGCAAGTTCACGCACCTGCTGCGCCAGCTTCTCGATAGTCGGCGCGGTGAAAATAGCCTGCACCGGCAGGCGGCAGTTCAGTTTCTTATTGATTGCCGCGATCAGCGCCACGGCGATCAGGGAGTTGCCGCCTACTTCAAAGAAGTTATCGTCAACCGAGCACTGCGGGCGTTTAAGCTTCTCCTGCCAGATATGGGCGATAAGGCTTTCAGTCTCATCGCGCGGCGCCACGATATGCTTACGCGCAAGCTCAATCTCCGTTGCCGCCAGCCGGTTCAGATCGATTTTACCGTTAGCGGTCTGAGGTAATTTATCCAGCACCTGTATTTTGTTGGGCAGCATATAAGCAGGCAGGAATGTTTCGAGATCGTCACGCAGGATTTCCGCCGGGCCCTTTATATGCACGCTATCCTCTTTCATACCTTCGCTGCGCTTTTGCGCCTGGGAAATACGTCCGCCGATACAGAAGTAAGACGCGCCGCAATCTTCACCCAACAGCCTGTACAGCACGCGCGCCGTCGGCAAATCGTTGCCGCTTTCTGAACTGTACCCGGAAGACATCAGCCCCAGCAGCAGCCCGTTACTTTGCAGGCGCTGCATCTGGCGGCCCAGCGTGACGTACTCCTGCCAGCTCCGGCGCCCCTGGCTGAGCAGCGCGATGCCAAAAGACGCATCCTCATACACCTTCTGGTTAATGGCGATAACGTGTTTTTTCTCAATAAACGATTTACTCAGCGGCTTAAAAACACCGTCCCGATAGCGATATGTCCCGGCCGGAAGATCGGCGATTTTGCCAGGCATCGCCTGGACCAGCACATCAACCGGCAGCGCTTCACATTCGCAATAGCTGTCAATACGGCAACTGGTAAGGTAATAATCCTCCTGCGCCACGCCCGGCAGCGCTTTCATTTCCGGGCGATGTTCCCGGGCTGCGATAGCAAGCCCAAAACCGGGCAGCACGGCGTCCATCGCGCCCTGCATATGGCCGGCTTCGACATTCAACACCTCCTGAATGTTATTTTTATAAATAGGCTCAATAGCCGATTTTTTCCCGATGAAATGGCAGCAGAAATAGGGTTCGCCGCGCGCTGGCGCATCGGCACACCGCACCAACTGGTGCCTGAGCGGATGATAGTAGTAAATACCGCTATCAATGCCCGCCACGCCATTTAGCTCCAGATAGAGCTGGGTGGCGTACAGCGCGCCGGGAGAAGCCCAGATATATTTCGGCAAAATGCGCTCATCGCTGGTAAAACAGCCGAAATAGCGCAGCAGCTCGCCCAGCGTTTCCTGCGTCAGCGAGGCCAGCGCGCGCGGTTCGCCGCGCGGCGGGCGTTGCGCCAGCAGGTTCAACAAATCCTGCGCTGACACAGCGCCGCCTTCATAATGGCGGTAGGTTTTACGGCCAAAGGCCATAGCACGTTGCCGGGCGGTATCCTGCGCGCCGGGCAGAGCGATAACGCGCTCGCCGGGTAAAACGTCGCGACAGCCGGGGCTGGACAACTGCATATACACCTGCGCTTTATTTGCTTTCGTCTGATGGTGGCTGTCTGCCCTGCCCTGATCCATCAACGCCGCTTCTTTTTCGTTAAGTTCAACAAAGGCAACCAGGTTCTGATAGCCGGTGTGCGGATCGTTTTTCACCATCACCGCCGCGTGGCGCACCCACAGGTGGGTCTCGATAGCAGAGCGGATCTCGTCAAGCTCAATGCGGTAGCCGCGCAGCTTCACCTGGTTATCCGCGCGTCCTGCGTAAAACACCTGGCCCTGTTCGCCCCAGCGCGCCAGATCGCCGGTTCGGTAAAGGCGGGCCTGCGGGTTGTCAGGCTCGAAAGGATTGGCGATAAAGCGCTCTGCGGTCAACTCCGGGCGATGCAGATAGCCGCGCGCAAGGCCTGCGCCGCCAATATACAGTTCGCCTGTCTCGCCGGGCGCGACCGGACGACGGGCCTCGTCGAGAAGGTAATAGCGGGTGTTAAACACCGGCCGCCCAATGGAAACAATATCCGGCTCCTGCGCCAGCCTCTGCGGCGTCACAGTCCAGGCAGAGCTGTTGATAGTACACTCCGTAGGCCCGTAGAGATTGATCAACTGACAGGACGGCAGCGTTTCCAGACACAAATTCGCCAGCCGTTTATGCAGCGCTTCGCCGCCGCTGAAGATTTGCGTCAGGCTGTCGCAGTGCAGCACATCGTCATCGTCAAGGATGGCCTGAAGCAGCGTGGGCACACACTGTAGCGCAGTCACCCTGTGGCGGCGAATGGCGGCAATCAGGCGCGAGGGATCTTTATATATTCCCGCCTCCCCCATTACCACGGTAGCGCCACAGCACGGCGCCAGCATTTCCCACTGCGCGGCGTCAAAGCTCATCGGCGTTTTTTGTAAGATGCGCGTATTCTCGCCAAGCCGGTATTCACAAGCCAGCCAGTTCATCTGGTTGACCACGCTCTGGTGCTCAATTAACACGCCTTTCGGCTTGCCGGTGCTGCCGGAGGTGTAAATAACGTAAGCAAGGCTGTCTGAACGAACGCTGGCGTCCACGCGCTGGCCGATAAACGGCGCGATATCGCGCTCACAGACAATACGCACCGACGGCGGCGCCAGTTCCGCCAGGCGCTCGCGCAAATGGTCCTGAGTAAAAATAATCTGCGTTTTGCTGTCTTCAAGCATGTATCGCAGGCGATCTTCAGGGTATTCAGGGGAGAGCGGCAGATAGCCGTTGCCGGACAGCAAAATACCCCAGGCCCCATACATCAGCGCAAGCGAAGGCTCTACAAACAACCCCACGCAACCGTCGCGGTCGGCGGACAACCGGCCAAGGCAGGCGGCCACGGCCTGCGCCTGACGCCATAGCTGTTGGCGGCTCAGGATATGCGGGCCAAAAACCACCGCCGGCGCATCGGGCGCCAGGGCTACCTGTTTACATAAAAGCTCAACCACGCTGCCGCATTTCGCAAACGGCGCGTCCGTCTGATTAACATCGTCAATCACTTGCTGATAATCCTTATAAGAAGGAGACATGATCATTACCTGGTTCCTACCTGTTAATAGCCTGATAAATAAAAAAGTGAGTCATAGTGAGTGGGTTATATGCCGCTATCGGCGTCCATTTCGTCAAAGCTCGGCGGCAGCGCCGGCGTAGTGGTAAAAAAGCTGGCGGCAGCGCGATACACCGACCGGTAGCCGGTTCGTCGCCATAGTTTTTGCGCCACGTAGACCAGCTTCGGGTTGTGCTCTTCAGCTTCGGCAATCGCCGCCTGGATAGTCTCTTCCCAGTGCGCGCGAACGGCGGGCGCATCGGCGTTATCCACAGCCGCGCGCCAGCGCGCATGGAGATTTGCGAGCGTCGCGCTGTCTGGCACATCGCCGCTGGAAAACAAAATGCCCAGCATGCCTTGCCAGAAACAGCGGGCCACGCTGCGGCGCTGCGCCTTTGGCAAACGAGAGGCAATTTCTTCCATCGCGTGCAGCGAGGTAATGAGGTGCAGATTCACAAAATCGCCAGGGCGCGCCAGGTAGATAATGGCCGCGCAGTAGTGCAGCCCCAGCCAGACATCATCCAGCGAAGCGTTCAGCAGCCAGCCCGGCGTCGCATCCATCAGCGGGTGCCCCTGCGCCAGCGCCATAGCAACACGGTATTGCAGGCCGGAACGCTTAAGCTCCGGATGGCACTGCGCCTTTTCCGGCGCAATATCGCCGCGCTGTATTTGCGCGGCCCATGCCTGAAACGCGGCCGGATCCTGCTCCAGCATTTTCACTACGGCAATCAGCGATTCGATTGCGTTAGCGCCCGCAACCCGTTCGCTATCATGCTGACGCTGCGGATGGCAGGACACCCAGGAAAACACCATATAAGCCAACCCTTCGGTTATCATGCGCGGGTGCCCGTAATCCAGCCCCCAGCCAAGATGAATGGTGGCGTGAGTAAATGCTCCGGCCCAGCCGGGCAGCAGTTCCGGCATCCACCGGGCCAGCACGGCATCAAGGCCATCGCGCGCGATGGCGGCGTCAAAAAATTCGCACAGACTGGAAAAGCTGGTGCGCTGCCCCCGTAGCGAAAGGCAGTTTGCCTGCGTCACCGCAACGCGTGAGGGGCGCTTTGGCTCAAGCCCGAAACCGTACGTAGTTTCATGCGCGTATTGCCGGTAATACGCCTCAATGCGCTCCGCGCTGGCGTTAAGGCCCGCCAGCGCCACCACGGCATGCTTGTTGTGATTGGTTAAATGGCCATTAAATTCAATATGATGCGAGGCATCTGCGAGCAGCGCGTCAATGCGGGCGAGGCGGTTTTGACAGGCGTCAACCGTCCTCTCCGGGGAAGAGATAAAAGATGTCATAGTATGTTTACTCCGGATAAAGGCGAATGCCTGGCGGCATTCGCCGGGTTTGAATCATGTTCAGGCAGACAACAGAGGTTGAGGCTGTAAAGACAAAATTGTCTCAACGGTCTGATCAAATTGCGTGGCGATATGCAGCGGCGCTATCTGCTCAAGCTGCTCGCGCCCGTGTACGCCCCAGGTGACGCCCAGGCCGTGGATGCCTGCCTGGCGCGCCATCTGCAAATCATGCGTGGTATCGCCAACCATACAGGTCGACGATGCGGGCGTTTGAAACGCCGCCATCAGCGTCAGCGCCATCTCCGGGTGCGGCTTGGGGTTAGCTACGTCATCGGCGCCAAGCACTTTAGCGAAGTAATGCAGCAGCCCCGCCGCATCCAGTAGCGCAAACGCGCTCTTTGAGACTTTACTGGTGGCGACAGCCAGCGTTACGCCGCTGGCGCGCAGTTTTTCCAGCCCATCAATCACCCCCGCAAAGACCAACTGCGGCGCAATCGGCAGCACCTGCTCGCGAAAGGCTTGCTGGTAGGCCGACACCAGCGCCGGAATACGCGGATCCTCTTTCGCCATCCCCATCAGGCGGGTAAACGCCACCTCCAGCGGCAGACCGATGGTATGGCGAATCGCCGTTTCATCCACCGCATCCAGCGCGTTATCACGCAGCACGCTGCCAAAGGCGCGCACAATACCGGACGGCGTATCCACCAGCGTGCCGTCAAGATCGAAAATCGCCAGTAACTTCGCCATTTCAGCCCCCGCTCCTGAGAAATTCAGCGTGGGCGACCGCCAGGCGCGCGCCTACCGCCGCGTTGCTGATAAGCACCGACATGTTGGCTTTTACCGTGCGGCCTTGCGTCGCTTGCGCTACGGCGCGCATCAAATACGGCGTTGCGCCCGGCCCGCGAATGCCCTCACGCTCCGCCTGCCTGGCGGCGGCCTGAATAATCTCCTCCACTTCATCGCGATCGATGGCGTTTTCTTTATCAATTGGCGCGGTAATGAGCACAGCGCTGTTGTTGCCAAGGCGCCAGTGATGTTCAATGGCGCTTGCGACTTCCAGCGCATCATCCATACGATGCGGGCTGCGGTAGCCGCTGCTCTCACAATAAAACGCCGGAAAATCGTCGGACTGCCAGGCTATCAACGGCACACACTGCGTTTCCAGGTATTCCAGCGTCAACCCCAGGTCGAGTATGCTCTTCGCCCCCGCGCACACTACCGCCA
Organism: Tenebrionibacter intestinalis; assembly: GCF_016632365.1. Taxonomy (GTDB): domain Bacteria; phylum Pseudomonadota; class Gammaproteobacteria; order Enterobacterales; family Enterobacteriaceae; genus Tenebrionibacter; species Tenebrionibacter intestinalis. The sequence continues at coordinate 28,437 of NZ_JAEPBH010000022.1, forward strand.
CTTTTGAGCGTGTAAACTGAATCAGGTCGGCAGAAATATCCATGCTCTTTTGCGCGCCGCGGTGTACGCCGCCAATTCCCGCTGAAGCGAAAAATGCCACGCCCGCCTGGTCTGCCGCCACAATTGATGACGCGACAGTTGTCGCCCCCATGCCGCGACGCGCCAGGATAACCGGAATATCACGGCTGGTAGTTTTAGGAATTCCCTTCACCGACGCAAAGCGATCGATATCCTGTTCGGTCATGCCAATTACGAATTTGCCGTTCTCAATGCCCACAGTGGCAGGCACAGCGCCTTCATTACGCACGGCTTGCTCAATTTTCATGGCCGTAGCGACATTTTCCGGGTAAGGCAAACCATGCGCTATCACCGTTGATTCCAGCGCAACAACCGGTTTGCCGGAATTGAGCGCATCAAGCACCTCTTCGCTATATTGTAATAACTCTGTGTTTGTATATTTACTCATTTTCATACCGTTTCATTAGTGGCGTTATAATCTGGAAACGTGTGTATAAACGCGTTTTCACCCAGAATTTCTTTTTCATAAACATCCGTCATCCATATTTCTGGCGCAACAGGTTTGAACGCAACAGAAATAGCGCTTCGCGGACATTTAACGACATTCACAATAGCCTCAACAAATAATTCAGAGAGACGATCGCGCTGACTATCCGTTAATGACGGAAAATGTTTCATATTAATATGCGGCACTTTATTCCCTTTAATCACAGTGGGTTATGAATTAATTCGCAGGGAATGTTAAAGGATTGAAATAGTTTTAACAGCCGCCAATATGGAAAATAATAGTTTCCGGGCGGTAAACAATATTACTTAACCTGTTGTTATGAAAAGCACAACAAAAAATCATACAGGCATATAATGGAGACAAATTTACAATTAATATAAGTAATAAAAGAAAAAGATTTAAGTAAAATCATAGAAACTACAGGTAACCACAAATTAATTCATGCCTTTAGCTTCTATTTCATCCCAAAAAAAAGCTGCATAAATTTTCATTTATGCAGCCTGCGAATATTATTAATGGCCGAAGAGGATTATTTAACGCATTTATCGGCAATGTTCTCTGCCAGGAAATCGCTTTTTAAGATTATTTTCAGCCATTGCGTCGGGATCGCGGACAGGTAATGCCTTATCGCCTGTGATGAATGATGCATTAAGCTTCTGTTTTGCGCCGTTAACTTGCTCAATAGCCTCCTCCACATGAGTAAACGCCATAACGGAAACGACCGGGCCGGACGTTTCGCCGGTAATAACCGGCATATCCGGCGTAATGCGCGTCAATACCGTTGCCGACAGCGATGCGCCGCAACGCTCATTGCCGCTAACGCAGGTTGCTCCCAACGCCAGAGAAAGAGCGATACGCTGCTCCGTTTCGGCCGCGCTCACGGCGTCTATCATCGTTCCAAGCCTTACCTGCGGATCCAGAGGATCGCCGACGCGCCACGCGCGCGCCTCTTTGGCCAGGCAGCGCACAAATTCATCATGGCAACGCTTATCGACCCAAAGCCGCTTCACAGCGCCAAAGCGCCGCCCTGAACAAAAAAACGCGCCGCGCGCCGCCAGCGCCGCCGTCGCCTGTAAATCAACATCAGCGCAAACAATTAAGGCATCGCTGACCCCTGTCTCCATAACCAGCCGCCCGGCAGGCGCATGGCAGGCCATTTCACGCGCCTGCGTTTCCATACCGGTAAAAGAGATGAAATCAACGCCGTAATGTGCAGCCGCCACTTCAATAAACAGCGCATCGGCGCAGTTAACCAGGGTGAACACAGGTTCAGGCATGCCCGCTTCCAGCAGCAGCATACGCAGCGCACGAGCGCTGAGGGGGGTTTTTGAGGAGGGTTTCACAACAATGCGGTTATTGGTCGCAATAGCCAGCGCCGCACTATACAACACCCGGCTTAACGGATGGTGAAAAGAGGTCACCACGGCCGCCACGCCGCACAACGCGCCACAGAAATGGCGCGCCAGCGAACTATTTACGGGAAGAACGCCATCACAAAGCGCCGCCTCCTGCCCGAACAGCGCCACCAGCATGCTGTGGTTCAAAAGCGCGCAGGCGTTATCCACTTTATATACGCTATCGTGCAAACTTAGCCCCGATTCGGCGCTAATAAGCCGGGCTATATCCAGTTTACGCTGTATCAGCAGTTGACGGGCGCGGCTTAGGATCTCCCGTCGCGCTTCGGGCGTTAACCGGGGCCGAAACGCCCAGGCGGCATCCAGCTTTTCAAGCACGCGCTTGCGGCCGTCAGTGGCAAGCTCGGTAATCACTTCGTTATTCCACGGGTTGCGCACAACGATACTCTGCTGGGCCAGCATCTCACCCGCAATGCCAGAATTCGTTACTGACATAACTTCTCACCTGAAGAAGAAAACTGTTCTACGGTATGCCGGAATAGAAAATTCCTGATTACAGCCTGACGCTTACGCGAATCGTAACGAACGTTTTTTTCCTGAAGCCCGCCTCAATATGAAAAGCCGTAAATTGCCGGCCTCATCGCAGGCTATGCGCAGCAAGGCGCTCCATCGCTGGAAAATTCTGCCCAAAGCCGCCATCAGCATGTAACCAGTCCGACGTTTGCGCGCCGCCGTAACCGGCATCCAGGGTTTTTGTTGCGCGTATCACAACGGAAACGCCTGCGTTATCAAAACCTGTAGCGGCACGCTGGAGTACTGGCTTGAGACAATGATGACCGGCACATTGTGACGCCAGCGATACATAAATTCCGCAATTTCCAGCCCGTGCGCTTTCTGAGAATGCAGCAATACCGCATCCACACCCGCTTTTTGCAGCGCGTCGCAGCGGTCGAGCGCCGCCTGCATCCCTTTGCCGCTCGCCAGCGCGCCACAGCGGGCAATAAGGAGAATATCGTTACCCGCCGCCGCCTTCGCCGCCCGTATCTGCCGGCAGTTCTCATTTATTGTATCCGAAGCCCACGGCAGATCGGATTCTGCCCCGTCTTCGATACACACCCCGGCGACGCCAAGCCGCCGCAGTTGTTGAACCGTAATGACCAGATCGCCGTATCCTCTGCCTATATCCAGCAAAGTGGGAATTGTCAGCATGCCGCACAGCGCGCCAACGCGTTTTAGCACATTGCGCCACGCCAGCTCGCTGTTAATACACGGGACCTGCTCTGCAACAGAAATCCAGACGCCCTTAAAACCTTCATGCTCCGCTAACGCAGCAGATTGTTCATCGTAAACGCCCGGCAGAAATTCCATTTTTGAGCTTCTGAAGACGGTCTTTAATCCTTCTACTTTATTCATTTCACCCTGCCTGCAATGCGCCACTGGCGCATATTGAGACTAACGACACATAACGACTCGGCCAAAACCGGCTCCCCTAAATCTTTTTCACCGCCAGCGGCGCGGGATTTGGTTGTATCGTCGCTCTGGCCTTTCTCAATGCCGAAAGTTTGGATACCCAAATACCCGCGATAATTAGCGTGACGCCTGCAAATTTCATCCAGAGACTGCCTGTGGAATGAAGAAGCTGGTCGATAGCCACGCCAGAAATCATTTGCCCGCTGATAATGAGCATAGCGGCCTGTGTGGATCCTGTACGAGGAAGTATGTAGCTATTGATGGTGACAAACAGCGCGCCCAGCGCTCCGCCTACATAGGCGTACCACGGCGCGTTAAAGTGAAAACCAGAAAAACCGTCATTCATCGCAAAAATGACGACGGTTAAAAATAAAAAACCCACGATGTGGTTCCAGAGCGAAGCGTAGAAGGCGCTGCGCGCCATACCCAGCCGCCCGTTTACCGACCGACTCAGGCTAATGCATACGCCGTTAAGCAGCGCGATAGCGATATATATAAGCATAAAATTATCTGTACATAATAAGGAGGGCGCTGCCGCATAAAATCAGGGCGACGGAAAACAGATCCAGTAACGTAAAGCGGCATTTGATAACGCCAAACCAGCCGCGAAGATCGGAAACCAGGCCAAAAAGAATTTGTCCGGTCAGCATCAGCCCCAGCGATCCTGCCAACGCCAGCGGGCTGTTAACCGCAATAGCCGCCAGCAGCACAGTTAACGCGCCGGGAATACCGCCAAGGTAGCTCCAAAGCGGCGCCTTCTTCACAAAGGCAGGCCTGACGCCCGCCTGCGTCGGCCGCCGGTTCACCAATAACAGTAGCCAGGCAACGACGGCGCCGGAACCGTGGGCAAACCAGGACGCAATCAGCGGCGAACTCCACATGGCGAGGTAGCTGTTGGTTGTGATCATGGCCGTTAACAGCACGCCAGCGCCCACTGCCAACAGTAGAATGCTGCTATGGATACGCATAGCCTATAACTCCTTTACGTTAGGGTTACTATTCTAAAGAAAAGGCAAATGGGGTATAACCAGGGTTGGAAGAAACAGATTGTTTACGAGGCGTTGACAAAATAATGGATAATTTCGCAACTATACCGTTCTTTATCGCGGTTGTTGAAACAGGCAGTTTTTCCGCCGCTGCCAAAAAACTGTCCATTACCAAATCCGCCGTCAGTAAACGCATCAGCCAGTTTGAAGACGATCTGGGCATCCGCCTGCTAAACCGCACCACGCGCAAACTCAGCCTGACCGAAGCCGGGGTGAAGTACTACGAATATGTACGTGCCGCCAGCCAGTTGGCAAAAGAGGGCGAAGACGCCATTTCACGTATGCAGGACCGGGCGCAGGGGCTGTTGAGAATCTCGGTGCCAATGGTCTTCGGCCGTTTGCACATAGCGCCGCTGATGCCGAAATTTTTACAGGAAAATCCGCAGATAGAAGTTCATATGTCGATGGATGACCGCATGGTCGATCTGGTCGGAGAAGGGTTTGATATGGGCATACGCATCGGCCAGCTCAGCGACTCTTCGCTTATTGCTCGTCCGTTATCGCCATGCAGCAGCGTGCTGTGCGCCTCGCCTGATTACCTGCGCCAGCACGGCGAACCGAAAACGCTGGAAGATTTACAGCACCACAATTGCCTGTTTTACTCCTATTTTCGCGGCGGCGCGGCATGGAGCTTTACCGGCCCTGGCGGGCTGGAACGCTTTATTCCACGCGGCAACTATCAGGTCAATAACAGCGAAGTGCTTTACGAAGCGCTGCTGGCTGGCATGGGTATTTGCCAGATGCCAAAATTTATTATCGGCCCGGCGCTGGCAGACGGGCGGCTGGTGCCGCTGCTCCCGGATTATCACCTGCCGCTGCACAACGTGTATGCCGTTTACCCGCAGCGCCGCTTTATGCCGGAAAAGATGCGCCTGCTGCTGGAGTTCTTCGCGCAGCAGTTTAACGAAACGTCCGCATACCGGTTAACTTACGAAAACTGACGCACGGCCCAACTTTTCCACGCATCGCCTGCGTGTACGACCGGCCGCGCCGCCGCGCCCGCCGGGCATTCACCCCTTCGCATGCCAGTAAGCGACGGCGCGCAGAAGCTGCGGGTCAATCGCAGGCGTTTCAAACCGCGCGCTCAGCCGTTTAACCGCTTTGCCTTCGCCGGTAATCCACAAAAAGTAATCCTGCCGCGGCACCGTCAGGCGGCTCAGGCGGCGGGCGATGGCCTGCTCATCGCCGCCAACTACCCATTCAATATTAAAGCCGGACAGATGGGCCAGATACGCCTTGCTGGCTGCATCGGCCACGGCAACAATGGCGGTTATCTGCGCTGCATGGCCTGATACGCTCAGCGCTTCAAGCCTGCGGCGCAGCGCCGGCATGCCTGTTTCATCGCATACGTAAAGCTGCCAGCCATACTGTTCAGGCACAATAAGCGATCCGCGCGGGCCGCCGATAAACAGCTTATCGCCAGGACGCGCCCGCTGTGCCCAGTTGCTGGCGACGCCGTCATCGTGAAGATAAAAATCGATCGCCAGTTCGTGACGCCCGGCATCATAAAGCGGCGTATAGTCGCGCGAAGGCGGCCGTTCATCGCTCTGCCAGACAATGCCTTCGTCTGTTGCCTGTGGAGGCTGAAAACTTGCCGGATCGTCCGGAAAAAAGAGTTTAATGTGATCGTCAAAGCCTGCGGAACTAAACCCCTCCAGCGCCGGGCCGCCAACAATAACGCGCTGAAAACCCGGCGCAACCCGCACGCTTTGTAACACGCTCAGGGTACGAAAGCGCAGCGCGTTACGCACGCGGCGCGGATATTTTTCTTTCTGACCTGTCATCTCATTCACCTTTATTCTACTCGCTATTGCCGCCCTTCAGGGCCAGTTGAGCGTTATCCGCTTATTACACACGCTTAACATACGCCTGCCGCTAACAGATATATCTAAAAAGGCAGATTATTGATAATGATTTTTAATTACATTTAACGCAAGCGCTTTTTTTGCGCGAAAAATCGCCAAAAATGTAGTCAGCTAACAACACATTGTTTTCATGACCCCATTTTTAATGGCGATATTGCGTATTGCTAAAATGCCGATCTCAGTTATAAATAGATATATCTAAAAAAGAGGCAGGCTAATGCAAAACAGACACCATCGCCCACACGGTTTTTTTACCCGCCATGACGATACCGGCAACCCGCATGACAAAGATCACGCCTTCTCTGAAAACGAGCGCGGCGAGGAGCGCCACGGCAAACGCCCGCGTTTCTTTGGCCACGGCGAACTGCGCCTGGTGGTGCTGGACATTTTGTCAAAAGGCGGCAGTCACGGCTATGAACTGATTAAAGCAATAGAAGAGCAAACCGGCGGCCTTTATACGCCAAGCCCCGGGGTCATTTACCCGGCGCTGGATATGCTACAGGCACACGGCATGATAGCCGTCAGCGAAGAAGGCGAAGGCGCGCGCAAACGGCTGGCAATAACGGATAAGGGCAGACGCTGGCTGGAAGCCAGCATGGCGCACCTGGCGCATATTCGCCAGCGTATGAAAGCGCGCGCCGTTGGGCTACAGTTGCGCAAAAATCCGCAAATGAAACGCGCGCTGGATAACTTCAAAGCGGTGCTGGATCTTAAGGCTAACCGGGAAGATATCGACAATGCGCAGATTAAAAAAATTATCGCAATTATTGACCATGCCGCGCTAAAGCTGGCGCAACTGGACTAATACTTACCAGCTAACGCCCGGCGGCACCTCGCACGGCCCGCAGCGTATACGCAGACGTTCAGTTTGTTGACAAAGAAGGAAAAAACGGGGTTTTTCCTTCTTTGTGATAAGCAGGCGAAAATCAATGCATTGATTTTCCGTATTTTTTATTGTGTTTCATCCATCCTGTCTGCGACAGGATGGGGTTTGTCAGCAGTCTTAGCGTCTGCGTATACGCAGACGTTGACGCGTGAATCCCGTCACAAACTTCTATGCAGGCCATGCCAGAAACGGCGCTTGCGGCTACAGTAAACTCATCCGACCACTTATACAGAACAATTATTCGGAAGACGCTATGCGCTACCCATCGCTCTTTGCTCCACTCGATCTGGGATTCACCTGCCTGAAAAATCGCGTTCTGATGGGTTCCATGCACACGGGCCTGGAAGAACATCCTGACGGCGTAGCCCGCCTGGCCGCTTTCTATGCCGAGCGCGCTCGCCACGGCGTGGCGCTAATCATTACCGGCGGCATTGCTCCGTGCGCCAGCGGCGTAGCCGTAGCGGGCGGCGCTGTGTTAAACCAGCCTGAACAACTGGCGCATCATCGCCCGTTAACTGAAGCCGTTCACCTGGCTGGAGGAAAAATAGCGCTCCAGATCCTGCATACGGGCCGCTACAGCTATCAACCAGAGCTTGTAGCGCCGTCAGCGCTGCGCGCGCCGATTAACCGCTTTGCGCCACGCGCGCTCAATGAAAGCGAAATTAGGGCGCTTATCAGCGATTTTGCCCGCTGTGCGGCCCTGGCGCGGGAGGCCGGTTACGACGGCGTAGAAATTATGGGTTCCGAAGGCTACCTGATTAATCAGTTTCTCGCAGTACGCACCAATCAGCGTGAAGATAACTGGGGCGGCAGCGCTGAAAAACGCATGCGCTTTGCTGTGGAAGCGGTGCGCGCAGCGCGTGAAAGCGCAGGCGGCGAATTTATTATTATCTACCGCCTGTCATTGCTGGATTTGGTGGAAGGCGGCTCCAGCTTTGATGAAACGCTGGCGCTGGCAAAAGCCGTGGAAGCGGCGGGCGCAACGATGATTAATACCGGCATAGGCTGGCATGAAGCACGTATTCCCACCATCGCAACGCCGGTGCCGCGCGGCGCATTCACCTGGGCTACGCGCAGGCTCAAAGGCCATGTGAACCTACCGCTGATTACCACCAACCGCATTAACGATCCGGGCGTGGCAGAAGCGATTCTCACCGCAGGCGACGCCGATATGGTATCGATGGCGCGCCCGTTTCTTGCGGATGCCGCCTTGCTCAGTAAGGCCCTTGCAGGGCGGGAGGCCGAAATTAATACCTGCATCGGCTGTAATCAGGCATGTCTCGATCGCATTTTCGCAGGCAAGATCGCCTCCTGCCTGGTTAACCCCTTTGCCTGCCATGAAACCTTAATGCCGCTCAGGCCGCCCGGCACACGCAAAAACCTTGCCGTTGTGGGCGCTGGCCCGGCTGGGCTGGCGTTTACCCTTACAGCGCTACAGCGCGGCCACCGCGTTACGCTGTTCGACGCAAACGCCGACATCGGCGGTCAATTCACTCTGGCCCGCCAGATCCCGGGTAAGGAAGAGTTTAACGAAACGCTGCGCTACTACCGTACTTTGCTGGTAAAACACAAAGCGATACTGCGCCTTAACACAACGGCGACACCTGCGAAACTGGCGGCATTTGATGAGATAATCCTGGCTTGCGGCATTACGCCACGTATTCCCGTTATCAAAGGCATAACGCACTCAAGTGTATTGAGCTATCTGGACGTGCTACGCGATAAAAAACCGGTCGGCCAGCGCGTGGCGATAATCGGCTGCGGCGGCATCGGTTTTGATACTGCAATGTTTCTAAGCCAGCCCGAATCGGCCGCCAGCCAGGATATTGCCGCCTTCTGCGCAGAGTGGGGCATTGACAGAACGCTTAAACATCGGGGCGGCCTGCTGCCCGGCGGGGCGCGTTCGCCGCGCAGCCCGCGCGATATTGTGATGTTACAACGCAGAAACGGCAGGCCCGGCGAAGGGTTAGGTAAAACCACCGGCTGGATCCACCGCGCAACGCTGCTGGCGCGCGGCGTAAAAATGCACGGCGGCGTAACGTATTTAAAAATCGACGATGCAGGCCTGCACATAAGCATCAACGGCGAAACACAGACGCTTGCAGTAGACAACGTGGTGATCTGCGCCGGGCAAGAGCCCGCGCGCGCGCTGGCGGATGCGCTCGACGATACGCGCCCTGTCCACCTTATCGGCGGTTGCGACGTCGCGCTGGAGCTGGATGCGCGCCGGGCGATTGCGCAAGGCACCCGCCTTGCGCTGGAGATATAGCGCATACGCGCCGCAAAAAGTGCGCCGCGTATTGCCAGCCTGTGGTTGAGCGGCTTTCGCGACAACGGGCCTCACGCCGCCAGAAGAATTAACTTCGATATTATTCCGTCCATAGATTTATTCAGCCCCCCGCCGCTGGCGTAATCCGGCGGGCTTCAGGATATCCGCTTTTTTACCACTTTTTGCGCGTTTTCACGGCCCGCAACACCACAAACTTGTTGTCAGACGCCACCGTTTCGCAGTTACCGAAAATCTTCCTCAGCTTACGGTAATAGTCGAGATGACGATTGCCGACAATGCGCAACTCGCCGCCATATTTCAGGCTACGGCGCGCATCGTGAAACATTTGCCAGGCAATATTATCGGTAATGGCATGCTGCTGGTGGAATGGCGGATTACACAGCACGGCGTCATAGCGATCGAACGCATCGCCGGTAAGCGAGTGATTCACCTCAAAACGACAGCGTGCCACATCCTGCGGCAGATTAAGCTCCACATTCAGCCGGCTGGAGGCCACCGCCATGACAGACTCATCGATAAACGCCACCTGCGCCTGCGGATTTTGCGCCAACAGCATCATACCGATAACCCCGTTGCCGCAGCCAAGATCCACCAGCTCGCCTTCCTGGTTTTGCGGCAGATGCTGCATAAAGAAGCGCGCGCCGATATCCAGACCTGTGCGGGAGAAAACGTTAGCGTGGTTATGGATTGTCCAGGCCGTACCGTCAAGAGGCCAGCACTGCGTCTGCGGCATATCTTCCAGCGGCGGGTTGCTGAAGGCGCAGTTAATCAGGCGCGCCTTTTTCCAGGCAAGCGTTGTGGTTGTCGGCCCAAGGATGCGCTCAAAAAGCGCCAGCGTTGAGTTGTGAATATCGCGCGCTTTCGCACCTGCGATAATACGCGTTTGCGGCGTGGCCACTTTACGCAAATCGCGTAACTGTTGCTCCAGCAGCGCCTGTTGCTTAGGGATTTTTATCAACACCAGCGCCGGCGAGGCCGGCAGCGGCGCCATGCTGTCAAGCAGCGTCACCTGCGATTGAGCTAACCCGTTCAAACTCAGGTTACTGAGCGTCGCCTGTCGGGCCATACAGGAATCACTCACGCTGACCGGCTGGCGTTCTGCCAGCGCGCAGGCAAGCGCGCCAAAGGTATCATTAAAAATGAGCGTCAGCCCACGCGTATCCTCCACCTGCGAAAGCAGGTATTCATCCGCCGCGTCCCACGCCTGCAGCGGCGATGCGTCATCGGTGACGGGAAAACGCTGCAACTTCAGCGTGCGTCCACCTGTTTCAAACTGGCTCATTGACTCTCCGGGGTGCTAAAATTCGCGCGTTTTATCCCTTAATTACGCGCAACAGTAAACCTTTTTTTCAGGCTGCGGTGCCCACACTTACTTAGCCGGAAACGCTGCTGGCGCAGGTTCGAACGCTTATCGAACAACGCAAGCCCGGCGCGATGCTGGAAAAACGCTATCGCCTGCGACTGCGCGCTGTGGGCCTGTACGCAGGCGCTCAAAAACCGCTATATGCGTAGCGCGCCGCCGCTTAATAAAGTTAGATAACCATAAAATCAAGGTAATGAAGCATACGCTGGGACTGCATACCGCCATTTCCCGGGTCCGGGACAGCCGCCTGAAGGCAAAACCAGGGTATTTCACAATACGCCTGAAGCGTTCCTGCGGACGCTCGTGATACATAAGCTGGCACAGCTTAAAGTAAAGGAGCACAACATAAGCGTTTTACCCGTTTTGCTGCCATATGGAACCCGCTTACCATCAGGTGGAGTTCGATACCCGCCTGTGGTTGCAGCATCGGGCGCTGAGCGCAGGCGAAACCGCCTCTTTTGCGCGCCCCAGGTTTTATGGTGTAGTAGTGGGTCTGACCGACAACGAAGGACGCACAATGAAAATAGTGACGCTTGACGGCGATACCCTCCCTTCTTCCCTCACCCCACCCAACGAATGCGACGAATGGATCTGGCGCGGCGATACGCCCGCCGGTGAAGTCGCCGATGCGCTCCAGGGCGCGCAAATCGCTATCACGAATAAAGTCAAACTCACCGCAGACGTGCTGCGAAATCTGCCCCAGTTGCGTTATATCTGCGTGGCTGCCACCGGCTATGACTGCGTGGACGTGGCCTGTTGCCGCAAGCTCGGTATTGCCGTTAGCAACGTGCCGGGCTATTCGACGGTGAGCGTGGCGGAAGCCGCCATCGGCTATATTTTCGCTTTACGCCGCCACCTGCTGGAATATCACCAGCGCGCGATGACCGAATGGCGCAGCGCGCCGCATTTCTGCATTCACGGCAGCCCCATTGAAGATATTGAAGGCGCAACGCTTGGCATTATCGGCAAGGGAGATATTGGCCGCGCCGTAGCGCGCAAAGCCAGCGCGCTGGGTATGACAGTGCTGTTTGCCGAGCGACAGGACGCTAAAAAGGCGCGTGACGGCTATCTGCCGTTTGATGATGTGCTTGCGCAAAGCGATATCCTGACGCTGCACTGCCCGCTGTCTGCCCAAACAAACCAGCTTTTTAACGCCGATGTGTTCGGTAAAATGAAACCGGGCGCCCTGCTCATCAACACCGCGCGCGGCGGCCTGGTTGACGACGCGGCGCTGGCCGACGCGCTCAGACGCGGGCAGCTCGGCGGCGCCGCGCTCGACGTGCTGGCGGAAGAACCGCCGCGCTCGCCAACGCCGCTTCTGGCGCAGGATATACCACACCTTATCATGACGCCGCATGTAGGCTGGGCCAGCCGGCGCAGCGTCAAAAATTTAATGGCCGGTCTCAGTGATAATCTGTCCGGCTGGTTTGCCGGCAGCGTACGCAATCGCGTTGCCTGATAATTACCGCCGCGCGGGCTGCCGCGCGGCAAACCGGCTTTTGTTTAAGTCGCTATCCCGTATGGAGAACGCCCCCTGTTATGATACGTTTCGCTGTTGTCGGCACGAACCGGATCACCTGCCAGTTCATTGATGCCGCCATGAAAGCGGCAAATTTCGCCTGACCGCCGTCTACTCGCGCGCCGCTGAGCAGGCGCAGGCTTTTGCCCGCGACTATCCTGTAGAGCGCCCGTTCACCTCGCTCACCGGTTGAGATAGCGTTGACGCAGTACCGAATTCACTGCATTTTGCCCAAACCAGCCTGTTTCTGCGCCATAAAAAACACATCTTGCGAAAAGCCGCTGGCCTCGAGTCTGTATGAAGCCGAGCGCGCCATTACGCAGGTGCATGGGGTTGACCTGTTCGAAGCTTTTAACTCCGCCTGTTTGCCTGACTTCCTTACGCTACAACAGGCGCTGTCGAAAGTGGGCAAACTGCGCAAAGCGCTATTCAATTACTGCCAGTATTCTTCGCGCTATCTCAACGGTGAAAACCCCAATACGTTCAACCCGCGGTTTTCCAACGGCTCCATGATGGATATTGGCTTTTACTGCCCTGCCTCAGCGGCGGCGCTGTGGGGAGAAGGGCATCGCGTTCAGGCGAGCGCAGGCCTTTTGCCTGGCGGCGTGGATGCGCACGGTACGGTCATACTGAGCTACGGTGATTTCGACGTTACGCTGATACACTTCAAAGTCAGCGATTGCGCGTTGGCAAGCGAAATTCAGGGCGAGGCGGGGGCGCTGGTTATCGAAAAGTTTTCCGAATGCCAGCGCGTTACCTTTCTGCCACGCGGCGCGGCGGCGCAGGATCTGACTCAGCCCCAGCATATTAATACTATGCTGTATGAAGCCGAGGTTTTTGCGCGTCTGGTGGAAAACAACGAGGTGGATCATCCGGGCCTGTCGGTAAGCCGCATCACGGCAAAACTGTTGACTGACATTCGCCGCCAGACCGGCGTGATTTTCCCGGCAGACGCTATTGCGCCGGCCCCGCTTACGTAAATTTGGCAAAATAACGACAGCGCGGCCTTGACCGTCCGCAGCGCCTGACATATTTTGTTACGGCAAAGGGGAGTAACTTCATCTGCTGGCCGATCGTCATTACGAAGCGCATGCTTCCGGTCGCCAGGCAATATGGGCAGAAACTGCGTCCGTGTTGTAAGTGAGACCTTGCCGGGAGGCGAGGTATGCTTGCAGCACAGCAAAAACGGCTGGCGCCTTCCGCGTTGGCCGTTTTTGTTTTTACAGGAATTTGCTTATGAATACTGTCGGTACTCCCCTGCTGTGGGGTGGATTTGCCGTTGTCGTGGTCATTATGCTGGCTATCGATCTCTTTCTTCAGGGACGACGCGGCAGCCACGCTATGTCAATGAAACAGGCCGCCGCGTGGTCGCTGGTGTGGGTAACGCTGTCGCTGTTGTTTAATGCCGCCTTCTGGTGGTATCTCTCCACAACCCAGGGGCGCGCCGTTGCCGATCCGCAGGCGCTGGCCTTTCTCACCGGCTATCTTATTGAAAAAGCCCTTGCGGTTGATAACGTCTTCGTCTGGCTGATGCTGTTTAGCTACTTTGCCGTGCCTGCATCGTTACAACGCCGGGTGCTGGTATACGGTGTGCTGGGCGCGATTGTGCTGCGCACCATTATGATTTTTGCCGGTAGCTGGCTGATTTCTCAGTTCGAATGGCTACTGTATGTATTCGGCGCCTTCCTGCTGTTTACCGGTATTAAGATGGCGCTGGCGAAAGACGATGAGTCCGGCATTGGCGACAAACCCATGGTGCGCTGGATTCGCAACCATTTGCGCATGACGGACAGCATTGAGGACGAGCGCTTCTTCGTGCGTAAAAATGGTTTACTGTTCGCCACACCGCTGCTGCTGGTGTTGATTCTGGTAGAGCTGAGCGATGTTATCTTCGCCGTTGACAGTATCCCCGCTATTTTCGCGGTCACCACCGATCCGTTTATTGTGCTGACTTCCAATTTGTTCGCCATTCTCGGCCTTCGCGCGATGTATTTCCTGCTCGCAGGCGTTGCAGAACGTTTCTCCATGCTGAAGTATGGCCTGTCCGTGATACTGGTATTTATCGGTATCAAAATGCTGATAGTTAAGTTTTACCACATCCCCATCGCTGTTTCGCTCAGCGTAGTAGGCGGCATTCTGGTGCTGACGCTGCTTATCAATGCGTGGGTCAACAAGCGCAACGACGCCAAAAAAGCTATTCGCTAACGCCAGTGGGGGCTTTCGCCCCCCTGAGACTGCTGACAAACCCTATCCTGTCGCAAACAGGATGGGTGAAATACAATAAAAAGATAAGGAAAATCAAAGTATTGATTTTCGCCTGCTTATCCCAAAGAAGGAAAAACCCCGTTTTTTCCTTCTTTGACAACAACCTGTGGAGGCTTTCGCCCTCTTCGTGTGGAGAAGCGCCTAATTTAGCTTTTTGTTTTTCTTGTTTATATCCCTGTCGCTTCAGGTCAGAGCCGCAGGGGAAATAACAAACAATTACCCGGCAACAGTAAAAAAAAGGTTAAACAAGCTGTTTTTTAGCGCAAATAGCGGTATTACATCTTTTCGCCGCCGCGCATTTCTTTATACTCGAATGGGCAAACACGTTTTCTTACATCTACAAACATAAGTTATAAACCAAAGCGGCAGGCAGCAACGCCGCTACAAATAACGGAATGACAGGAATAAGGAATGACAACACAGCAACATACTCCCAACCGACTGCTTTCGCGCCTTGCGCAAGGCAGTCTGGTAAAACAAATCCTCGTAGGCCTGGCGCTGGGTATTCTGCTTGCGCTGGCATCAAAAGAGGCGGCCATTGCCGTAGGTCTGCTCGGCACGCTGTTTGTCGGCGCGCTGAAGGCTGTAGCGCCTGTACTGGTGCTGATGCTGGTAATGGCATCTATCGCTAACCATCGCCAGGGGCAAAAAACGAATATCCGGCCGATACTGACTCTGTATCTTATCGGTACGTTTTCCGCCGCGCTGACCGCCGTACTGTTTAGCTTTCTTTTCCCGTCCAAACTCATCCTGGCAGCCGGCGCAACCGATGTCTCGCCGCCATCGGGTATCGTGGAAGTGCTCAAGGGGCTGTTAATGAGCACGGTCGCAAACCCCTTCCAGGCGCTGATAAACGCTAACTATATCGGCATTCTGGTTTGGGCCGTCGGCCTGGGCTTTGCGTTACGCCACGCCGGCGATTCCACTAAAGGTCTGGTAAACGACTTCTCCGGGGCGGTAACATTCCTTGTGAAGCTGGTGATCCGCTTTGCGCCCGTGGGGATCTTCGGCCTGGTTTCTTCCACGCTTGCCGAAACCGGCTTTAAAACCTTGCTTAGCTATGCACAACTGTTGGTGGTGCTTATCGGCTGTATGCTGGTCGTTGCTCTGCTAATAAACCCCTTACTGGTGTGGTGGAAGATTCGACGCAACCCATATCCGCTGGTGCTGATGTGCCTGCGTGAAAGCGGCGTTACCGCTTTCTTCACCCGCAGCTCCGCTGCAAATATTCCGGTTAACATGAACATGTGCGAGAAGCTGAAGCTGGATCCTGACACTTACTCTGTCTCCATCCCGCTTGGCGCGACCATTAACATGGCGGGAGCCGCCATCACCATTACCGTGCTGACGCTGGCGGCGGTCCATACGCTGAGCATCCCCGTAGATATGCCGACCGCGCTTCTGTTAAGCATGGTGGCTGCGCTGTGCGCCTGTGGCGCATCCGGCGTGGCTGGCGGTTCTCTGCTGCTTATTCCGCTGGCGTGCAGCATGTTCGGCATCCCGAACTCAATCGCTATGCAAGTTGTTGCGGTAGGTTTCATCATCGGGGTCTTGCAGGACGCGTGCGAAACAGCGCTCAACTCCTCTACTGATGTGTTATTTACCGCCGCTGTCTGCCAGGGCGAAGAAGCGCGGCTGGCAAAAAATCCAGTCCGCAGTTGACGTTACAGGCTTCGCCTTCGGGCGAAGCCTGCAAGCATTAACGCTGCGCCTGCGTCTTTGGCTGACGCTGTCGACAAACGTCAGCAGTAGCCCCCACAAAAATAAGATAAATCAAAAGATTGCTTACAGAGACGTCACGATAAAGAAGTTACCTGTCCGCCTTGCTCACCGTCTGCGCCCGTGGAGCAGCCGCAACCGCATATGACAGCAGATTATTGCCCGGGAAGGAAAAAACGGGGTTTTTCCTTCTTTGTGGTAAGCAGGCGAAATTTTTTATTGCATGTCATCCATCCTGTCTACGACAGGATGGGTTTGTCATCAGTCTTACAGCTCCCTACATTTTCCGGGCCAGTCGCGCTTTTTATCGAGCCATATCTTACTGGCGTAAGGCCACAGCCTGTTTTTCTCTGTGGCAACCGTTGATTAAAAGCAATATCGCTAAATTTGCCGACTTTCGGGCGGCACGGCCGAATGTCTTCAGGCTCATTACGCTTCAGGCGCAGGCGCGCGCCAGGCAGAGTTTTATTTAGCCGCGTCCTTTTCGCACAAAAAACCGATAGTTACACTGAGCGCCATGCGCAGCAAGGAAAAGAGCGCCCCGCCGGGTGAGTCAGTAAAATCTTGTATAGTGTCATTGTGTGTAAATAGCCTCGCCACATATGCCGCGCGCAAGCAAAATCCTTACAGCGGCCACAATTATTGTGACGCATGCCGTAGAGCTTTGTTACAATTAGATGCGCTACTGCCGCGCTCTTCGCTCCGGGCGTTGGATTTATCCCCCACGCTTTGGGCGTCAGCGTATGACAGCTTACTTGTCAGTACATCCGTTCAACAAAGACAACGGCAACCGAATGTACCCCTGTTTCGCCGCTCCCTGCGGTTGGTTTTACCCGATGTGCCCAGGAAAAATGAATGGAACTTTTGACGCAACTGCTTAGCGCTCTGTGGAGCCAGGATTTCGAAACACTTGCCAATCCCTCGATGATAGGGATGCTGTATTTTGTGCTGTTCATGATCCTGTTCCTTGAAAATGGCCTGCTGCCAGCCGCTTT
Source organism: Tenebrionibacter intestinalis (assembly GCF_016632365.1). Lineage (GTDB taxonomy): Bacteria > Pseudomonadota > Gammaproteobacteria > Enterobacterales > Enterobacteriaceae > Tenebrionibacter > Tenebrionibacter intestinalis. The sequence goes on from NZ_JAEPBH010000022.1 coordinate 45,736, forward strand.
CCTGCCGGGCGACAGCCTACTGGTGCTGGTTGGCGTGCTGATTGCCAAAGGCGCGCTGGGTTTTCCACTCACCGTCATTTTACTGACCGCTGCGGCAAGCCTGGGATGCTGGTTAAGTTACGTTCAGGGACGCTGGTTAGGTAATACCCGGACTGTGCAAAAATGGCTTTCACATCTGCCGGCCCACTATCATCAGAGAGCGCATCATCTATTTCATAAGCACGGTCTGTCCGCGCTGTTAATTGCCCGTTTTATCGCATTTGTGCGCACGCTGCTCCCTACCATTGCCGGTATCTCTGGTTTGAGCAATGCGCGTTTTCAGTTTTTTAACTGGATGAGCGGCCTGCTGTGGATTTTAATTCTGACTACGCTGGGCTATGTACTGGGCAAGACGCCGGTATTCCTTAAGTATGAAGGCGAACTGATGGCTGGGCTAATGCTGCTGCCGATCTGTCTGTTGGTTTTCGGGCTGGTGGGATCGCTGGTCATGCTCTGGAAAAAGAAACACGCGAGCCGGGGGTAAGAACCATCATGCGACTTCCGCATTTTCTGCGTAATGTGATTTTAACGGCGCTGCTGGCGCTGGCTGCGCTGCTGTTGTGGTCAGCCTTGCAGCACCCGGAATCAACGCTGGAAATTCGCGCTACGCGGGCGGGCGTCAGCTCGCCAGACGGCTTCTACGTCTGGCACCATCTTGATGCCAACGGCATACCGTTCAAAAGCATTACGCCGCAGGGCAACGGCCTTATTATCAGGTTCGACTCCAGCGCCCAAAGCGATGCCGCGCGCGAAGTGCTCAACCGCACTCTGCCCCAGGGCTACATCATTGCCCAACAGGAAGAAGACAACGCCGCCCTTTCTCTGCTTTCCCGTCTGCGCCACGATCGTCATCGTCTCGGTTAGCATTCTATTTTTCTGAATTTTTTCAGCCGCTTTTGGGTTTTTAGCCGAATCAGCTATGCTTTAACAACGTCATCCTGGCCGCAATGCCGCAAGCACTTTTGCACAACAGGGCAGGAGCGTTTTCGTTAATGAAACGCTAAGCTACACCGGCAACGACGTTTTTCGCCTGCGGCAAACACGGACCAGTAAACTTCCGCGCCATTATGCTGAGCGCAATAATCGATGCTACAGGATTAACGGGCTGTAAAACGAAGGACGTTTCCCGGCGTCATCTACGGCGTGAGCGTGCGTCAGCCGAAAAGCGCGCCTGAAGACCAAAGCAAACGTATCCATACGCACCCCGCCCAAACGGGCGCAGGCCGAACCAGAAACAGAAGCGTTAGAAGCACGTCTGGCTAACGCAGGGACCATAACTTAGCAGGAGAAATAACAATGGCAAAAGATACCGATGCTTTACGTGACGAACTGAAATCACTGGCCGATACGCTGGAGGAAGTGCTCAGCAATTCTGGCGATAAATCCAAAGAAGAAATGGAAAAATTGCGGACAAAAGCACAGCGCGCGCTTAAAGACAGCCGCCAGCGCCTGAGTGAAACCGGCGACGCCCTCGCGCGCCAGACCCGTGAGGCCGCCGCGCGCGCTGATGAATATGTACACGATAACCCGTGGACCGGTATCGGCATCGGCGCTGCGGTAGGCGTCGTTCTGGGCGTTCTGCTGGCGCGTCGATAAGCTATGGCTGAATACCGCCAACACGAAGGCCCCGGTAAAAGCGTGCTGGGTATCGGACAACGCATCCTCACTATTCTTATTCAGATGGTGGAAACCCGCCTGCGTCTGGCGGTGGTGGAGCTGGAGGAAGAAAAAGCAAACCTCCTTCAAATCATGCTGATGTTGGGGTTGACCATGATTTTCACCGCGTTCGGGCTGATGAGCCTGATGGTGTTGATTATCTGGGCCGTCGATCCCCAGTACCGCCTGACGGTCATGCTCGGCACCACGGCAACGCTATTAATTCTTGCGCTGATACTGGGCGTCTGGACGCTACGCAAAGCGCGGCGTATTTCACTGCTGCGCCACACGCGTCGCGAACTAAAAAACGATCGCGATTTGCTGGAGAACAACGGTGAATAGCAGTAAAGAACGCGCGCGCCGTACTGCGGATCTGCTAAGCCAAATCCAGCAACAGCGCCTCGATCTCAGCGCAGGCTGTCGGGACTGGGAATATGTTACCTCACCGCTGGATCGCGGCTGGAAACGGTTGCTCAATGTCCGTACCTGGGCTATTGCCAGCAGTAGTCTGGCGGCTATCTGGAGCGTTCGTCATCCGCGCTTCCTGATGCGCTGGGGCAAACGCGCGCTTGGGGTGTGGAGTTCCTGGCGGCTGCTGCGTAAGGCATTACGTAATATGCGAACTTAAGCCTCGTGCTGCAAAATTAAAAGCCGGCCCTGGGGCCGGCGATGATATGTTCAGGCGCACCGTCAGTATGCGTTTTTTGAACCGTTCAGTTTCGATTTATGCACGCTTCGTCAGCAGCCAAAGGCTGATTAACAGGAAGCTGGCGCTCGGCAGAATGGCCCCCAGCAGCGGCGGAATGTTGTACACCAGGCTTAGCGGCCCAAAGATCCTGTCCAACACATAGAACAGAAAGCCGAAGCTAATTCCCGTTACTACCCGCACGCCCATCGGCACGCTGCGCAGCGGCCCGAAAATAAACGACAGCGCCATCAGCATCATGACTGCGACCGACATCGGCTGAAAGATTTTACTCCACATATTGAGCTGATAACGGCCCGCATCCTGACCGCTCGACTTGAGATATTTCACGTAATTATGCAGACCGCTGATAGAAAGCGCGTCCGGATCGAGCGCCACTACGCCGAGCTTATCAGGCGTCAGGTTGGTCTTCCAGATACCGCTAACAGTTTGCCTGCCGGTAATCTGCTTGCTGTCGCGCAGATCGGATTCATCGACCTGCGACAGTTTCCACTCTTTTTTCTGGGGATCGAACTTTGCCGATGCCGCATAGCGCACCGTTTCAAGCCGACGCTGCGGCGTGAAGCTATAAATACTGATCCCGGCCAGCTCATTATCCGCTTTTACCCGTTCGATATAGATAAAATTTTGCCCGTCTTTCGCCCACAGCCCCTGCTGGGTGGACAACAACGAGCCGTTGGAGATCATTTGCGCGCGGTAGTTACGCGCCATCTGTTCACCCGCCGGCGCCACCCACTCCCCAATCGCCATCGTCAGCAAAACCAGCGGGATCGCGGTTTTCATAACCGAACCTGCCACCTGCATACGGGTAAAGCCCGCAGCCTGCATCACAACCAGTTCGCTACGCTGAGCTAACATCCCAAGCCCCAGCAACGCACCAAGCAAAGCCGCCATCGGAAAGAAAATCTGGATATCTTTCGGCACGCTAAGCAACGTATAGGTTCCCGCGCCCAGCGCCGTATAAGCGCCTTTTCCGGCCTTTTTCAGCTCATCGACGAACTTAATAATGCCCGACAACGACACCAGCATGAACAGCGTCATCATGATGGTATTGAAAATGGTCTTCCCGATATAGCGATCGAGTACGCCAAAACCAAACATTATACGGTCCCTCCCGGCCCAAAGCGCGCGCGAAGCTTACGCATCGGCACCGTATCCCAGGCGTTGAGCAACACGGCCAACGCCAGATAAGACAGGTTAACAGCCCACATCCACAGCACCGGATCCAGCTTGCCCTTGCTGCCGTTAGACTTCAGCGACGTTTGCAGCAGGAAGAAAATAAGATACAGCAGCATAGCGGGCAGCATCGACAGCACACGGCCCTGACGCGGGTTCACTACGCTAAGCGGCACCACCATCAGCGCCATCACCGCCACGGCAAATACCAGCGTAATGCGCCAGTGCAATTCCGCCCTGGCATGGTTGTTGGTTGCAGAAAACGCCCACAGTGCGGGAAGTTCCATCTGATCGGTGTCATTCGGATCGAGCGATACCGCCTGATGGCCGACAACGGCCTGGTAATCCTGGAAATCAGTAATGCGGAAATCGCGCAGCAGCGCGGTGCCTTCAAAGCGCGTCCCCTTGTTGAGCGTAACAATCTGGGAGCCGTCTTTGCGCACCGAAATCTGACCTGAATCCGCCACGACGACCGACGGCCGGGCATTGCCTTTCGGGCGCAGTTGAGCAAGGAAAACATCGTTAAAATGGCTGCCGTCCACGCTTTCGATAAACAACACGGAGTTGCCGTCCGTCGACTGGCGAAACTGCCCCTGCGCCAGCGCTGCCATGCCAGGGTTCGCTTTGGCTTCCGCCAGCACTTCGTCCTGATGCCGCGCCGACCACGGGCTGGCCCACATCACGTTGACCAAAGCCATCAGGCCGGTGAACAACGCCAGGATCATCGCCGCCTTAATCAGCACCGCGCGACTGAGGCCGCAGGCATGCATTACGGTTATCTCGCTTTCAGTATACAACTTGCCGAACGTCATCAGCAGGCCGAGAAACAGGCTGAGCGGCAAAATCAGTTGCGCCATTTCCGGCACGCCGAGGCCCAGCAACGACAGAACCAGATTAGTGGGTATCTCTCCGTCAACCGCCGCTCCCAGTATCCTGACCAACTTCTGGCAAAAGAAGATGAGCAACAGGATGAAAAGAATCGCCAGTTGGCTTTTGAGCGTCTCCCGGACAAGATATTTTATGATTATCACATTAAATACGCCTGTGAAAACGAGTCTTTTTGCAGGAAAATCACTTGTTTCAACGCTTAAACGTCATTTATTCTCTTGAGACGTCGAAAACGCCGCTAAGATTACGCTATTGAGCGGCGTTGCGCATCGGTCGAACGTTAATAAACAGGCCGAAACCCGTAAAACAGTATGCGTAAGATTAACACGAAGTCCGCGCTTGGGCGGACAAGAGTTTACCGAGCTGCCAATTCTAATCGCAGCCGTCATTGTTGTCTTTAAGTTTCAGGAGCGTAGTGCATGGAGTTCAGTGTAAAGAGCGGTAGCCCGGAAAAACAGCGCAGCGCCTGCATCGTTGTAGGGGTTTTTGAACCGCGTCGCCTGTCCCCGATTGCTGAACAACTCGATAAAATCAGTGACGGCTATATCAGCGCTTTGCTGCGCCGCGGCGAACTGGAAGGAAAAGCGGGCCAGACTCTGCTGCTTCACCACGTGCCGAACGTTCTCTCCGAGCGTATTCTGCTGATTGGATGCGGCAAAGAGCGTGAGTTGGACGAGCGACAGTATAAGCAGGTCATACAAAAAACGATCAATACGCTTAACGACACCGGATCGATGGAAGCCGTGTGCTTTCTGACCGAGCTGCACGTTAAAGGCCGCAACACTTACTGGAAGGTGCGTCAGGCTGTGGAAACCGCCAAAGAGACGCTTTACAGTTTCGATCAACTGAAGACCAACCGCGCCGAACCCCGTCGCCCGCTGCGTAAAATGGTGTTCAATGTCCCCACTCGCCGGGAGCTAACCTGCGGGGAGCGTGCTATTCAGCATGGTCTGGCCATCGCCGCAGGGATTCGCGCCGCAAAAGATCTGGGCAATATGCCGCCTAATATTTGCAACGCCGCCTACCTTGCCTCACAGGCGCGCCAGTTGGCGGATGCTTACAGCCAGAACACCGTCACGCGCGTTATCGGCGAGCAGCAAATGAAAGAGCTGGGCATGAACGCCTATCTGGCGGTAGGGCACGGCTCGCAGAATGAATCACTGATGTCGGTGATTGAATACCGCGGTAGCAGCGACCCGCAGGCGAGACCGATTGTGCTGGTGGGTAAAGGGCTGACGTTCGACTCCGGCGGCATTTCCATCAAGCCTGCCGCGGAAATGGATGAAATGAAATATGATATGTGCGGCGCGGCTGCGGTGTATGGCGTAATGCGTATGGTTGCCGAACTGCAACTACCGCTGAACGTAATCGGCGTGCTGGCCGGCTGCGAAAACATGCCCGGCGGGCGCGCCTATCGGCCTGGCGATGTACTGACTACCATGTCCGGCCAGACGGTGGAAGTGCTCAATACCGATGCCGAAGGCCGTCTGGTGCTGTGCGACGTGCTGACCTATGTTGAACGTTTCGATCCCGATGTGGTTATCGATGTCGCCACCCTTACCGGCGCCTGCGTTATTGCGCTCGGCCACCACCTTACCGGCCTGATGGCAAACCACAACCCTCTGGCGCATGAGCTTATCAGCGCTTCTGAGCAATCCGGCGACCGCGCCTGGCGTCTGCCGCTTGGCGATGAGTTCCAGGATCAGCTTGAATCCAACTTCGCGGATATGGCTAATATCGGCGGGCGGCCCGGCGGCGCGATTACTGCCGGCTGTTTCCTGGCGCGGTTTACCCGCCGGTATATATGGGCGCACCTTGATATTGCCGGCACCGCCTGGCGCTCCGGTAAAGCCAAAGGGGCTACAGGCCGACCGGTCGCGCTGCTGTCGCAGTTCCTGCTCAACCGCGCGGGGATGAGCGGCGAGGAATAATTCGCGCAGATGGGGCTCCTCTTAAACGGCGACGCGAAAGCGTCGTCGTTTAAGATTGTTGACAAAGAAGGAAAAAACGGGGTTTTTCCTTCTTTGTGGTAAGCAGTCGAAAATCAATGCTTTGATTTCCCCTATTTTTTATTGTGTTTCACCTATCCTGTCTGCGACAGGATGGGGTTTGTCAGCAGTCTCAAACGCCGACGCGAAAGCGTCGTCGTTTTATGCTAATGTTTGCGTTTTCCTGCGGCTTCCNCGCCGACGCGAAAGCGTCGTCGTTTTATGCTAATGTTTGCGTTTTCCTGCGGCTTCCTGCCGCTATCGCATGAAAAGCATTCAGGCCATGAAAAACGCTACGTTCTACCTTCTGGACAACGATACCGTCACAGACGGCCTTAGCGCCGAAGAGCAACTGACGTGCGCCCTTGCCGCAGTACACTGGCGTAACAGCAAGCGCATTCTGATAGCCTGTGAAGACGAGCAGCAGGCCATCCGGCTCGACGAAGCGCTATGGGCGCGGGATCCACACAGCTTTGTGCCGCATAATCTGGCAGGCGAAGGGCCGCGCGCCGGCGCGCCGGTCGAACTGGCCTGGCCTGGCAGGCGCGGCAGTAGCTCGCGCGATCTTCTGATTAGCCTGCTGCCGCAGTTTGCGGATTTTGCTACCGCTTTTCATGAAGTGATAGACTTCGTCCCCTGTGACGAATCCCGGAAACCACTGGCGCGCGAACGCTACAAAGCCTATCGCATCGCCGGTTTTCATCTGACCACGGCCACCTGGGCGGCCCCGTAACGAATAGCAAAAATGGAAAAAACATATAACCCACAAGATATCGAGCAGCCGCTCTACGAGCACTGGGAACAGCAGGGCTACTTCAAACCCAACGGCGATACCACCCAGGACAGCTTCTGCATTATGATCCCGCCGCCGAACGTTACCGGCAGCCTGCATATGGGCCACGCCTTCCAGCAGACCATCATGGACACCATGATTCGCTACCAGCGCATGCAGGGCAAAAACACGCTCTGGCAGGCAGGGACCGACCATGCGGGCATCGCCACGCAAATGGTTGTGGAGCGTAAAATCGCCGCCGAAGAAGGTAAAACCCGCCACGACTACGGCCGCGACGCCTTTATCGATAAAATCTGGCAGTGGAAAGCGCAATCCGGCGGCACGATTACCCGCCAGATGCGCCGCCTCGGCAACTCCGTGGACTGGGAGCGCGAGCGCTTCACAATGGATGAAGGCCTCTCCAACGCGGTAAAAGAGGTGTTTGTTCGCCTGCATAAAGAAAACCTGATATACCGCGGCAAGCGCCTGGTTAACTGGGATCCGAAGCTGCGTACCGCTATCTCCGATCTGGAGGTGGAAAATCGCGAATCAAAAGGTTCGATGTGGCATATTCGCTATCCGCTGGCCGACGGCGCAAAAACCGCTGACGGCAAAGATTACCTGATCGTGGCGACGACCCGCCCGGAAACGCTGCTGGGCGATACCGGCGTTGCCGTTAACCCGGACGATCCGCGCTACAAAAATCTGATCGGTAAATTTGTGATCCTGCCGCTCATCAACCGCCGTATTCCCATCGTCGGCGATGAACACGCCGATATGGAAAAGGGCACCGGCTGTGTAAAAATCACGCCGGCACACGACTTCAACGACTATGAAGTGGGCAAACGCCACCAGTTGCCGATGATCAATATCCTGACTTTCGACGGCGATATTCGCGATAAATCAGAAGTATTTGATTCCAACGGCGTCGAAAGCAACGTTTATAGCGATGAGATCCCAGCGCAGTTTCGCGGTATGGAGCGCTTCGCCGCCCGTAAAGCGATCGTGGCTGCCATTGATGCGCTGGGCGCGCTCGAAGAAGTGAAACCACACGATCTGACCGTGCCTTACGGCGATCGCGGCGGCGTTGTTATTGAGCCTATGCTGACCGACCAGTGGTATGTACGCGTAGCGCCGCTGGCGAAACCTGCAATCGAAGCGGTGGAAAACGGCGATATTCAGTTCGTGCCGAAGCAGTACGAAAATATGTACTTCTCCTGGATGCGCGACATTCAGGACTGGTGTATCTCCCGCCAACTGTGGTGGGGGCACCGCATCCCGGCGTGGTACGACGACGAAGGCCATGTATTTGTCGGGCGTAGCGAAGACGAAGTGCGTAACGAGAACAACATTCCGGCGCACGTTGCCTTACGCCAGGATGAAGATGTGCTGGATACCTGGTTCTCCTCCGCGCTGTGGACGTTCTCCACGCTCGGCTGGCCGGAAAACACCGAGGCGCTGAAAACGTTCCATCCCACCAGCGTACTGGTCAGCGGTTTCGATATTATCTTCTTCTGGATTGCACGCATGATCATGATGACCATGCACTTTATTAAAGATGAAGACGGTAAGCCGCAGGTCCCGTTTAAAACAGTCTATATGACCGGCCTGATTCGCGACGACGAAGGCCAGAAGATGTCCAAGTCCAAAGGCAATGTCATCGACCCCCTGGACATGGTAGACGGTATTTCGCTCGCCGACCTGCTGGAAAAACGCACCGGCAACATGATGCAGCCGCAGCTTGCGCAGAAGATACGCAAGCGCACCGAGAAGCAGTTCCCACACGGCATTGAGGCGCACGGCACCGACGCCCTGCGCTTTACGCTGGCGGCGCTGGCCTCTACCGGTCGCGATATCAACTGGGACATGAAGCGCCTTGAAGGCTACCGTAACTTCTGTAACAAGCTGTGGAACGCCAGCCGTTTCGTGCTGATGAATACCGAAGAGCAGGACTGCGGATTTGGCGGCGGCGAGATGACGCTATCGCTGGCGGACCGCTGGATCCTGGCGGAATTCAACCGCACCGTGAAGGCATACCGCGAGGCGCTGGATAACTACCGCTTTGATATCGCAGCCGGCATCCTGTATGAGTTTACCTGGAACCAGTTCTGCGACTGGTATCTGGAGCTGACCAAGCCGGTGATGAACGGCGGCAGCGAAAGCGAATTGCGCGGCACCCGCAATACGCTGGTGACGGTGCTGGAAGCGCTGCTGCGCCTGGCGCACCCGATCATTCCGTTTATCACTGAAACCATCTGGCAGCGCGTGAAGGCAATAAAAGGCATTAGCGCCGATACCATCATGCTGCAACCGTTCCCGACGTATGACAGCGCGCAGGAGGATAACGCCGCTACGGTGGATACCGAGTGGCTAAAGCAGGCGATCGTTGCCGTGCGTAACATCCGCGCCGAAATGAACATTTCTCCGGGCAAACCGCTCGCCCTGCTGCTGCGCGGCGCAAGCCTCGATGTTCAGCGCCGCGTGAGCGCTAACCAGAGCTTTCTGCAAACGCTGGCGCGCCTGGAAAGCATCACCGTGCTGCCCGCCGCTGATAAAGGCCCGGTTTCCGTGACGAAGCTTGTTGACGGCGCTGAACTACTGATCCCGATGGCGGGCCTGGTCGATAAAGCTGCCGAGCTGGAGCGCCTGGCCAAAGAAATCGGCAAAGTTGAAATGGAGATCGGCAAAATCGAAAGCAAACTTAGCAACGAAGGTTTTGTGGCCCGCGCGCCGCAGGAGGTCGTGGCGAAAGAGCGCGAACGCCTGCAGGGCTGCCACGATGCCAAAGCAAAACTGATTGAACAGCAGGCGACTATCGCGGCGCTTTAAGGCCGGTCGCTATTACGGTAAAAAGGCCGACGCCTGTCGGCCTGAAGCGCCTGGAAAGATCATAAAGATCATCAGGAAATTCAACCGGCTGGTTTCAGGCCATTCGCTACAAAGAGGGCAAAACGAGGCTTTTGCCCTCTTTCAGTTTGTTGTCAAAGAAGGAAAAAACGGGGTTTCTCCTTCTTTGTGATAAGCAGGCTAAAATCAATGCATTGATTTTTATTATTTTTTAATGTGTTTCATCCATCCTGTCTGCGACAGGATGGGGGTTGTCAGCGGCCTCAAAGAGGGCAAAACGGGGGTTTTGCCCTCTTTGTTATCAAGCCCGGCCTACGCTTTAAAGCGAAAATGACAGAAGCGATAACCCGCGCGACAGGCGCGACGCAAGCGCGCAATCAGGCTGCTCGCCGTGATTTTGTAATGCCATCAACCCGCTGAGCTCGCCGTTCACAACGGTATTTGCCTGCAAATAGCGCGCCAGACGCACTTTTGCCCACGGCCAGAAAAGCCCCGACGTTAAACCACACAACAACATATTGCTGAAAATAATCCATATCAGCCTGCCCGCCCGCGCGTGAGAAGCGAAATGCATCGCGCCCTGCAGGCTCAGCGAGTGATAAACATGTCGTCTTGTCATCGCCCACAGCCAGCCATAACCGACTGACAGCGCCAGGTACAGCGCAAGCGGCCCTGTAACAATCATCAGAGCGACCTTTTCTTCCTCCCCCACGTTATCCCTGTTATACATGAATTCAGCCAGCGCTAACTCAGGCATAATATATAAAACGCCTGCGGCGAGGACGGCGACGATAAATATCCCCCCCAGCTTTACTCTGCTCAGGCTACAGCTAAAAGCCATCTCCCCATAGCGAAGCTGTGAAAACAGCAATAACAGGCGCTGAACCCGATAGATGCCATAAACAGCCGTCAGAACCAGCGGTACGAGTAATATCGGCCAAAACAGCAACCCGTAAATCAGCGCGCTTGATGTGTAAACCTGCATATATTTCGCAGCGGCCAGACCAATAAATAAGGCAATAATGACAGCGCATAACAGCGGAATGCCTGCCAGCATCCTCCAGGCCAGAGCGTCAGGGGCGTAATGATTAAAACGCGTGCCATTGAGCGACGTCATCTGTAGCTGAAAACGATAACCACGAATTAACAGAAGAGGCCCTGCAATCACCGCCAACGCCACGGGTAAAACGACCAGCCAGCCTGCCATGCTCGCCACCCACAGCAGCACAGCAAAGCCCATTAACATTAACCAGCCGGGAAACAGCATGCTACCGCTGGCATGATAGTCAAAACGATAGCCTGCCAGCGCGCTGTGTCGATAAAAATATTGACGCGTGCGCACGACCGCCCAGGGGTAAAACAGCCCGCAGGTCAGCACAGTACACACAACGTTAACCAGCCAGATGGGAAAATACTCCGCGCCGCGCCCTGAAAACCGCAGCGTATGCGAATCTATCGCACCGGATATCCTGTCTTCCATGAATATTACCTTTTTACATATCATCATACCTGAGGCCACGCGCCCTTGCGTGTTCACACATAAAAACGGCGGGCAGCGAGTTATTGCGTCACAGGATAGGGAATGGTATTACAAGTGCCTTATAACATATTTTGCAGCTTCATTACTTATGATTGAAACAACCTTATCCCTACGTCGGCTACATATGGAAGATAACGCAGCCATTGCCCGGCTGATTCGCCAGGTTTCTGCGGAATTTGGCCTGACCGCCGATAAGGGCTACGCCGTAGCGGACCCTAATCTTGACAGGCTTTATGAAACCTACAGCCAGCCGCGCCACGCCTACTGGGTTGTGGAACAGGAGGGAAATGTCGTGGGCGGCGGCGGTATCGCGCCGCTATTGGGCAGCGAACCCGATATCTGCGAATTACAAAAAATGTATTTTCTGCCGCAGGCGCGCGGCCAAGGGCAGGCCAGAAAACTGGCGTTAATGGCGATGGAATTTGCCCGTGAGCATGGCTTTCGCCACTGCTACCTTGAAACCACCGCGTCCCTTAAACAGGCGATCGCGCTCTATCAGCGGCTTGGCTTCACGCCAGTGCGCGCCCCACTCGGCAACACCGGTCACGTTGACTGTGAAGTGCGGATGATTAAGACGCTTGAGGCGTAGCCGCTTTTCACAAAGGCGGCGATAAACGCCGGCAGCCGGCTTTTCCTGCCCGGCAAACCCCGCGCTACGGTGAACCAGACGAGGGCGCAGGCAGCAGTGAGCCTACTGACATTACGACTTAAACTTAAACGAAGCGAGGCTTGCTATTTCACGATGTTTAACTTTAAGAATACGTTATGCCGGTATGCCGCTGTGGAAGCGAAACTCACTATCAGGCGCGAGAATAAGCCTGGCTTCAGCCTCGCCGATAGCGCGTATACGCGGTTCGATAACTTCCGATGAAACCTGCCGGGCAAGCAACAAATAATCCTGATAATGACGCGCCTCGGAACGCAACAGCGAGAGGTAAAACTTCTCCAGCGGTTCGTCAAGATACGGCGCCAGCGCGGCAAACCGCTCGCAGGACCGGGCTTCGATATAAGCGCCGCAAATAAGCTTATCCACCAGCGCGGCTGGCTCATAAGTTCGAACCTCCCGCAACAGCCCCCGCGCGTAGCGGCTGGCGGTAATTTTTACATAGGGAATATTGCGGGCAATCATGACTTCGCGCACTTGTAAAAAGTGGTGCAGCTCTTCTTTTATCAACAGCACCATACGTTCAATTAACGCCTGCCCCCACGGATCGTCCGTGTGCGGCATGACGCTTTTACCAATGCGTTTATTTAGCGCGGCAATGTCTGGTTCCGGCCCGTTGCGAAAGGTAAAGGCTTCATAGGGCGAAAGCCATGCCAGCAGCGCTTCGCCGCCGCGTTTGTCAGCCACATATTTACGAATCAGTAGTAACGCCGTCTGGGCGGCTTTCAGCTCGCAAATCATGTGATCGGTAAGCAGCAACGGCAGGTTTTCCGGCCGCCTGGCGCAGTCAATCCAGGCCTGAGGGGTGGCACAGTGCAAAAAACGCAGAACGGGAGCAAGAGTATCCTGTTGGGTCATGTTTCTTTCCCTGTCTGCGGCGGCTAGCGCCGCCGCACATTAACGCGGTTTAACGCTTAGTGACGAACGCCGTTGTCGTCATTATCAACGCCGTCGAGTTCATCCCCCTCTTCATCCTCTTCGCCGTCTTCAAAATAAGTGCCCCACCCATCGTATTCAACACCGTACTTTTCCGCCACGTTCATAAGTTGCTCAACCTGCGCGTCAATAAGATCGGCATTAAGGGCGCATTCGCTCAGCGCATCGCAGCAAATTACGGTATCGCCTTCTTCTACTTCCAGCTCCTCTGCATCGGTAACTTCATAACCCAGCCTGAAAACTTCCACGGCCAGCTTTTCCAGGGTTTCAAAATCATCTGCTGAAAAGTGGTGTTCGATGGTGTACAGCGCGTCTGGATCGCTGCCGTCATCAAGTAGCTCTTCAATAATCAGGCGGGTTTCTTCACGCTGCTCTTCCAGTAATTCCGGGTTTGCCATTGCTATATCCTCAGTCTGCGGCAGATACTCCTTATTTTCACACAGGCCTGTGATTGTCTCCACCTTCCAGAGAAAAAGATTCAATACAGGGTTGTAAATGAATATTCATACTTATAAATTGAATTTTAATTCATATATACATTCAGTGAGAGGACCTCATGAACCTGTTTAAACAACATTTTCTGAAACTGCTGGATTTTACGCCAGACCAGATAAACCAGTTGCTCTCCCTTGCCGCACGCCTGAAAAAAGAGAAAAAACAGGGCAAAGAGGTACAGCGCCTGAAAGGTAAAAATATCGCGCTTATTTTCGAAAAAGACTCTACCCGCACCCGCTGCTCTTTCGAGGTCGCCGCCTTCGATCAGGGCGCCTGCGTGACCTATCTCGGCCCAAATGGCAGCCAGATTGGGCATAAAGAATCAATAAAGGATACCGCCCGCGTACTGGGGCGTTTATACGACGGTATCCAGTATCGCGGGCACGGCCAGGAGATTGTCGAAACGCTGGCCCAATACGCAGGCGTACCGGTATGGAACGGGCTGACCAATGAGTACCACCCTACCCAGTTACTGGCAGATTTGCTGACCATGCAGGAGCATCTTCCCGGAAAAGCCTTTGGCGAGATGGCGCTGGCCTATGTGGGCGACGCGCGTAATAACATGGGGAATTCCATGCTGGAAGCAGCGGCGCTTACGGGGCTTGACCTGCGCCTCGTCGCCCCCAAAGCCTGCTGGCCGGACGATGCGTTAGTGTCGGTTTGCCAGGCGCAGGCGGCCCGCCGCGGCGGACGCATTACGCTAACGGAAGATATTACGCAAGGCGTGAAGGGCGTTGACTTCATCTATACCGACGTCTGGGTATCAATGGGCGAAGCCAAAGAAAAATGGGCCGAGCGCATCGCACTGCTGCGCGACTACCAGGTCAACAGCGCGATGATGGCGCTTACCGGCAACCCGCAGGTTAAATTCCTGCACTGCCTGCCCGCTTTCCACGATGAATGCACCACCGTAGGCCAGCAGATGGCGCAGGCGTTTGGGTTAAGCAACGGCATGGAAGTTGCTGACGATGTGTTTGAGTCAGCCAGCAGTATCGTCTTCGATCAGGCAGAAAACCGCATGCACACTATTAAAGCCGTAATAGTGGCAACGCTATCAGCCCACGTTTGAAACAGCGTCCTCTTCGCTCAGGAGAGGACGTTTCTCTATTTTACCCACATTTTAATAATTGCTTTACGTAACCGGGCAGGCTCGTCAACGGCACACAGCGGTTTATAGACTTCCCCGGGCCAAAAGATAGCAAAATCATCCGGTTCCAGAATCAATATTTTTTCCTGCTGCCCTTCGGCAATAAATACCACATCGTTTTCTACCAGCCAGTTATTGCCCGCATGGCCCGCAGGATGGCAGCTAAACGCTATCCCCTCACGGCCATCCAATACAATATGTATCTCCAGGTAATGCATATGATATTCCGCAAGCCTTGCTTCTCTGGGTTCAGTCATATCATCTGAAATCAGAACAAAAAGGCGATCGCCGTCAATCGCGTAGCGCCCGCCAGGTCTTTCCCGGATTTTATTAACTTTAAACCTTTCAATGGCTTGCCGTACCGTTACCGGAAGCCAGTGAAGTGGCGCAAGAATGTTGCCAACGATCATTCCACCTCCCTTTTCAGCCTCAATCCATAAATAAAATTTAAGTAAATTAATCTACACCTTAGCCGCATGCATTAAATTAAGAATATTGATGTAAATCGTGCGTCTGTAGGCAACCGGCCGCGAAACAGAAAATTATCCCTTGATGTGATGCGCAACACGGGTATAATTCCCAGCAATTTGCCGGGAGGAAGCATGGTCTTGCGAGCTGAACAATATGTCGCGCTCTACCGCCTGAATATGGGCCTGGCCCTGCCGTTCTTCACTCTCCCGCTGCTGAGTATTTCAGGAAAGCCCCTCGTTGAGGGGCTTTTTTTTGTCTACAAAAAACCGGGTGCTGCGCGAACAGGAGAAAAAAATGATTAACCCGCTTTACCAGAAACATGTGATTTCGATAAACGATCTGAGCCGGGATGAGCTTGAGCTGGCGCTGACGACCGCCGCGAAACTGAAGGCCAATCCTCAACCCGATCTGCTCAGGCATAAGGTCATCGCCAGTTGTTTCTTTGAAGCGTCCACCCGCACCCGGCTTTCATTTGAAACCGCTATTCACCGCCTCGGCGCGTCGGTAGTGGGGTTTTCCGACGGCAGCAATACTTCACTTGGTAAAAAAGGCGAGACGCTGGCAGATACCATTTCGGTTATCAGCACCTACGTAGACGCAATTGTCATACGCCATCCCCAGGAAGGCGCAGCGCGGCTGGCAACGGAGTTTTCCGGCGGCATTGCGGTACTTAAT
Source organism: Tenebrionibacter intestinalis (assembly GCF_016632365.1). Classification (GTDB taxonomy): domain Bacteria; phylum Pseudomonadota; class Gammaproteobacteria; order Enterobacterales; family Enterobacteriaceae; genus Tenebrionibacter; species Tenebrionibacter intestinalis. Next base: position 61,736 of record NZ_JAEPBH010000022.1, read on the forward strand.
GCCGGAGACGGCGCAAACCAACATCCGACGCAAACGCTGCTCGATCTGTTTACTATCCGCGAAACCCAGCAGCGCCTCGACAATCTGAATATCGCGATGGTAGGCGACCTGAAATACGGACGCACCGTACATTCCCTGGCGCAGGCGCTGGCAAAATTCGACGGCAATCGCTTTTTCTTTATTGCCCCCAACGCACTGGCGATGCCGCAATATATCCTTGATATGCTCGATGAAAGAGGCATCGTCTGGAGCCAGCACAACAGCATTGAGGAGGTGGTTCCTCAGGTCGATATCCTCTATATGACGCGCGTGCAAAAAGAGCGGCTGGATCCGTCAGAGTACGCCAACGTGAAGGCGCAGTTCGTGTTGCGCGCCGCCGATCTTGCCAACGCACGCGATAACATGAAAGTGCTGCATCCGCTGCCGCGTATTGACGAAATCAATACAGACGTCGATCGGACGCCGCATGCCTGGTACTTCCAACAGGCGGGCAACGGCATCTACGCACGCCAGGCGCTGCTGGCGCTGGTACTGACTCCGGATTTGGCACTGTAAGGGGAAATGACGATGAAACAGGTTAATAAACTGCAGGTTGAAGCAATTAAACGCGGCACAGTTATTGACCATATCCCGGCACACGTGGGTTTTAAACTGCTGTCGCTGTTTCGCCTGACCGAGACCGACCAGCGTATTACTATCGGCCTTAATCTTCCATCACGCGAAGCTGGGCGCAAGGATCTGATTAAAATAGAAAATACTTTTTTAACGGCTGAGCAGGTCAACCAGCTTGCGCTTTACGCGCCTAATGCAACCGTCAACCGTATCGATAACTATGACGTAGTGGGCAAAAGCACCCCAACGCTGCCGGAGCACATTGAAAACGTTCTGGTATGCCCAAACAGTAATTGCATCAGCCGCAGCGAACCGGTGGCGTCCAGTTTCAGCGTTCGCCAGCGTGACGAAGCCATTACGCTTAAGTGCAAATACTGCGAAAAAGAGTTTTCACATCAGGTGGTTCTTGCCGGCTGAGTCACTGGCAAAGGCCGACAGGCTCCTTATAATTGGACGCAATGCTACTACCTTCAGGAGAATATATGTCACGCGCAATCAGCACCGAAAATGCACCGGCAGCCATTGGGCCTTACGTTCAGGGCGTCAATCTGGGCAGTATGATTATCACCTCTGGTCAGATCCCGGTCGATCCAAAAACCGGCGACGTCCCGGAAGATATCAAAGCACAAACTAACCAGTCTCTGGCTAACGTAAAAGCCGTGGTGGAAGCCGCAGGCCTGAAAGTGGCCGATATCGTAAAAACCACCGTTTTTGTAAAAGATCTTAATGACTTTGCAACCGTTAACGCGGCTTACGAAGCGTTCTTTACCGCAAACAACGCGCCATTTCCGGCGCGTTCCTGCGTAGAAGTAGCCCGTTTGCCAAAAGATGTAAAAATCGAAATCGAAGCAATCGCCGTTAATACATCTGCAAAATAAATACTCTCCGGCATAATTGTAGTACCGGTCAGTTAAGCAAAAATATGAATAAATATTCATATTCTTGCAAAAATCCATGACATGACGTGGCCCATTACCGGGCCATTTTTCTTTTTATTCGCCCCTGGCATCCCCGATCGTCTTTAACGTGTACAGACTTACCGCGTAAAAACGCTGACGCCCGCTGAAAACGGCGAACCGGGCGAGGACAAGTTAAGTCAGTCCGGGAAGCGGGCTCAGGCGAAGCGAAACAGGTTGACGGGCCGACTGGTGGCGGGCGATGGCGATGCCCTTTCGGATGTTTGTAAAGCGGGCCGCGATGGCTCGCTCAGATTGATGACAAAGAAGGAAAAAACGGGGGTTTTCCTTCTTTGTAGTAAGCAGGCGAAAAGCAATGCTTTGATTTTCCTTATTTTTTATTGTACTTCATCCATTCTGTCTGCGACAGGATAGAGTTTGTCAGCAGTCTCAGCGGGCCGCGATGGCCCGCTTTGCCCGTTCACGAAGCCCCTTTGCCATCGGGCCTTACGTAAACGAAATACCCGCTTAACCTTACATGGCCGGCATTACGGCATAGTTCATCCACTTAATTACTGCTACGCCCTATTGCACGCAGCAGTTTTTCAAGCGGATAAACCACGGCAATCACCACTTCATCGCGCACCTGGGCTGCGGCATCAAGCTCACGTTGCCACGCCTGACGTTGTCGATCATCAATAGGCTCGCCCCGCGCGACCAGGCCTGCCAGGCGCAACCCCAGCTCAGACAGGCGGTTGACATCTTCCACTACGGGCTTTAGCGGCTTGAGCACATAGTTATTTTCAATCAACGGCATAACGTCTTTAACGTTGTCACGCCAGCGAATAAGCACATGCTGCAACGCCAGTTCGCTATTGCGATCTTCACGATCGGCAATCAGGCGATCTACCCATTTGTCTATCTGGCGCACGGTCATGCTTTCTGGCGCCAGGCCGTCCGCCATACGGTTAAGCGGCTCAAACTGATGGTAATTGCCCGCCTGATATTTAAGATGATGGCGCGTGTAATACTGAGCAGGCTCCAGCGCCTGCGCCAGAATTTGCAGCGCAAGCACATCACCCGTGCCGGTAAGGCGCATCATATGACTCAGCGCCTGTCCATGCTGCTGCGTCCCGGCTGATATCGTTGACCAGGCGTCAATACGCTGCATCCGCTGATACATATTGTCTTCATTATTGACGTCCTTTGCCGACCAAAGGCGCTCCGCCACCGTAAACGCGCGCGGCCACAGTTTAATATCCAGCACGGACCCGACAACATTTTCAGCCCACAGCGCCGCTTCGCCGCCGATAATATTCGCCATCTGCGCTTCAGACGGCACTGTGGGCGCAATACCTTTCGGCACCGCAGCCTGCTTTTTGCCGCTCACCGGATAGCGCACATTACCAACCAGGAAGTAACCGCTTAGCGTCTCGTTACTGAACGTGAGGACAGGCCGTACCTCCCCCATCCATGTATCCACGCTGAAGGTAACCTGATTATCATTAATCCACGAAATATTGCGTACCGCGCGACGTGACTTGCCGTTAAAATCAACAAACCCTCTCCACGTCTGCTGTTCATGCCCCGCTATCAAGGTAAAACTCCCCTCCACTGCGCTGCCCTTCAGACGCGGCATAGTAAAGGACCAGCTCTGGGCTTTATCCTGTGGCGTCAGGTTATCGACGCCGTTCAGCCCCTGCGGCCATACCTCATTGCGATAGTGATATGCAGCGGACTGCGGCTGATCGAGATAAAAACCGGTCGAAAGAATACCGCGATAGTCTGCGTTAGCAATGTTGCCAAGCGCATCCTGCCCTTGCCAGGACTGGATCAAAATATTCTTTGGCAAGCTGGGATGGAAAATCTCATCCCACCCCACCATGCGGCGATGGTGCTTTTCAAGTATGGTCTCCAGCCGCTGGTTGAACCAGGCCTGAAGCGCGCGGCTGTCAGCTAAGTTTTTCTCCTGCATGAACTGCTGAATACGGGGATTTTCTTTCCAGTGGGTATCGTCCACTTCATCACCGCCGATATGCATATAGCTGTCAGGAAAAATCGCCGCCACTTCGCCCACCAGCGTGTCTACAAACTGATAAACCGCCTCATTCGTCGGATCCAGCACCGGCTTGAGAACGCCCCAACGGCGTTCCATCTGGTAGGGGCCAGGGGCGCTCATCAGCTCAGGATAGGCAACGGCAATCGCCGAGGCATGGCCCGGTAAATCAATTTCCGGTACGACGCGAATACCCAACCGAGCGGCATAACGCACCACCTCGCGCATTTGTGCCTGCGTATAAAATAAATCGTCGCTGGCCATATGCTGTAACCTGGGATAATGCGCGGTGGCAAATCGCCAGCCCTGATCGTCGGTCAAATGCCAGTGCAGCACGTTGAATTTAGCCGCCGCCATGCCGTCAAGCTGGCGCATAATAGTGCTCACAGGCAGGAAATGACGCGCTGAATCCAGCAACAGCCCGCGCCACGCAAAGCGTGGGCTATCTTCAATCGTAAGCCAGGGGATACTGACGCCATTGGCATCAGGGCGAATCAATTGCAATACGGTTTCCATACCGCGCAGCGCGCCGAAACGGGTGGCGGCGTTAAGTTTAATCCCCTGTGCCGATACACTAAGGCGATAACTCTCATCGCTGTCTTCTTTTGGAAAAGGATCGACTTTCTGAGCAATATCAATCCATATTGTGGGCCGCGCGACATTAGCGGATTGCGGCTGTAGCGTCCACCCCGTTTGCAGCGCAATGCGATGGCGCCAGCGGGTAACCATTTCATCAAGCTGGTCGCCCTCAACGTTGATGGTAATCCCGTTATTTAGTTCAAGACGCCCCGCCTGCGAAGCGTACTGCACCTGTTTTGGCCAGGGCATTAAAGAAAGTTCGCCGGCCGGCGCTGCCGCCAGAGCAGAGAAACACATCGCAGCGCCACACAGCAGCACGGCATAACGCGCTGTTCTGAACATAAAATTACCTTCCTGGTAATAAAGAAAATTTAGTGTTCTCTGGTAACATGCCACGCCAGACAGCGCAAACTGCACGGCGCGATAAAGATCACAAACTGCATCAATTCAGTTTAATCCCGTTGTAATTTTAATCTCAGCCATATTTTCCAGACGTTAATATCGGGCAGCCATACCGTATCCCTCCGCCTGAAGCGGCCTGCTGGCGACAAAACGCGTAAACCGGCGCGGCGCGTTGCGCCTACCCCGTCGTTTTTTTGTACGAAAAAAACAAATTTTATCCATTCAGTTATTTCCAGAACTTTTACCTTTTGTCCTGGGTCCGCATCAACAAAGGGCCTGCGGATTTACTTTGTTCTGCATCAAAAAACACGCAAACATGTTTAATGAAAATCACTATATATAGAATTTAAAATCACGCCCGGCCCAATATGTTGTATCATTCAATGATGAACCCGTCGCAGGATGGGTGTGAAAAAAGAGGCTTTGCTGTGGATAACGCACGGTACTGTCGGGTAAGCCGCTGAATCACTTTCTTTCGTGGCGTTTCCGCCTCTGTGTATAACCTGTTTGTTCTTTATGGAGAAATCATGACACCGCATGTGTTGAAACGGGACGGGTGTAAAGCGCCCTTTGTTCCGGCGCGCATTAAAGAAGCTATTCTTCGTGCAGCTAAAGCAGCGGGAGTCGATGACGCAGACTATTGCGCCACCGTCGCAGATGTCGTAAGCGCACAGATGCAGGGCCGCGCACAGGTGGATATTAACGATATCCAGACTGCCGTAGAAAACCAACTAATGTCAGGGCCATACAAACATCTGGCCCGCGCCTATATTGAATATCGCCACGATCGCGACATCGCCCGTGAAAAACGCGGCGAGCTAAACCGCGAAATCCGTGGGCTGGTTGAGCAGACCAACGCCGCGCTGCTTAACGAAAACGCTAATAAAGACAGCAAAGTTATTCCCACTCAACGCGACCTGCTGGCGGGTATCGTTGCCCGGCATTACGCAAGACAGCACCTGCTGCCGCGTGACGTGGTGCAGGCGCACGATCGCGGCGAGCTGCACTACCACGATCTCGACTACTCGCCGTTCTTCCCTATGTTTAACTGCATGCTGATCGACCTTAAGGGCATGCTGACCCACGGTTTTAAGATGGGCAACGCGGAGATCGAGCCGCCAAAATCTATATCTACCGCCACCGCCGTTACGGCGCAAATTATCGCTCAGGTGGCAAGCCATATTTACGGCGGCACCACCATCAACCGCATTGACGAAGTTCTGGCGCCGTTTGTTATCGCAAGCTTTGAAAAACATCGCCAGACTGCCCGCGAATGGCAGATCCCGGATGCCGAAGGCTACGCGCGCGCGCGCACTGAAAAAGAATGCTATGACGCATTCCAGTCGCTGGAATATGAAGTTAACACACTTCACACCGCCAACGGCCAGACGCCGTTCGTCACCTTTGGTTTTGGCCTTGGCACAAGCTGGGAGTCACGACTGATTCAGACCTCCATTCTGCGCAATCGTATCGCAGGGCTTGGTAAAAATCGTAAAACAGCGGTCTTTCCAAAGCTGGTGTTTGCTATTCGCGACGGCCTTAACCATAAATTTGGCGATCCGAATTACGATATAAAACAACTGGCGCTGGAGTGCGCAAGCAAACGCATGTATCCGGATATTCTTAACTACGACAAAGTGGTGGACGTTACCGGATCGTTTAAGACACCGATGGGCTGCCGCAGCTTCCTTGGCGTTTACGAGGAAAACGGCGAGCAAATCCACGATGGTCGTAACAATATTGGCGTTATCAGCCTCAACCTGCCGCGCATCGCGCTGGAGGCGAAAGGCGACGAAACGCGTTTCTGGACCTTACTCGACAGCCGCCTGCTCCTGGCGAAAAAAGCGCTGATGACGCGCATTGCCAGGCTTGAAGGCGTGAAGGCGCGCGTAGCCCCCATTCTTTACATGGAGGGCGCCTGCGGCGTACGCCTGAAACCAGACGACAATGTAGCGGAGATCTTTAAAAACGGCCGCGCCTCCATTTCACTGGGCTATATCGGCATTCACGAAACCATTAACGCGCTGTTTGGCAATGAGCACGTTTATGACAGCGAGGCGTTGCGCGCCAAAGGTGTGGCGATTGTCAAACATCTGCGTAACGCCGTTGATGAATGGAAAAGCGAAACCGGTTATGGATTCAGCCTGTACAGCACGCCGAGCGAAAACCTGTGCGACCGCTTCTGCCGCCTTGATACCGCAGAATTCGGCATTGTGCCAGGCGTAACGGATAAGGGGTACTACACCAATAGCTTCCACCTCGACGTGGAAAAGAAGGCAAACCCCTATGACAAAATTGACTTTGAAGCCCCCTATCCGGCTATCGCGAACGGCGGCTTTATCTGCTACGGCGAGTACCCTAACCTGCAACACAATCTAAAAGCGCTGGAAGACGTATGGGATTACAGCTATCAGCATGTTCCCTACTATGGCACCAACACACCAATTGACGAGTGTTACGAATGCGGCTTTACCGGCGAGTTTGAGTGTACCAGCAAGGGCTTTACCTGCCCGAAATGCGGCAACCACGATGCAACCCGCGTTTCCGTCACTCGCCGGGTGTGCGGCTATCTCGGTAGCCCGGACGCACGCCCGTTTAACGCCGGCAAGCAGGAAGAAGTGAAGCGCCGCGTAAAGCACCTCGGCAACGGTCAGTTAGGTTAATGTGTGGCAAGGCTGCGAATCCCCGGGAGCTTAC
>NZ_JAEPBH010000023.1 GCF_016632365.1 Tenebrionibacter intestinalis
GGAAACTGCTGGGATAACAGCCCCATGGAACGCTTCTTCTGCAGTCTGAAAACAGAATGGGCGCCAGCGAATGGTTACGTAAGCAAGGACAAGGCCCGGCAGCAAATTAATGATTACATATTGAACTACTACAACAGCGTCAGACCTCACCATTATAACGGTGGACTGACGCCGGAAGAGTCAGAGAACAGATACCATTTTTACTGTAAAACCGTGGCCAATATTACTTGACCACTAAACAATGCATTATCTGTCGGTTCCGTGAGAAATCCACCTATATATTATTTTCATACGGCTATTTAACCGGGCTTACGAGATAAACGCTCTGCCTGTCCGGCTGGTTAAGCGCCAGCCAGCGCTTAACCAGCGCACGTAGCGTTACCGTCATACCAATCTACCGCTAAAACGCACCTTTTCACCCTTGTTGCCTGCGCGCTTTATAGTGGCAGTGTTATCATATTTACCTTTCTGGCTGGTTGATGCCTTGCGTAGACGGTGGAGAAACTGTTGCCAGTCTGGGCTGGCGCATACTTTTAAGGCAGGTTTATGAGTAAAGGAACAGGCAATACCGACGCTCCATTTGGCGCCTTGCTGGGTTATGCGCCAGGCGGCGTGGCAATCTATTCCTCTAATTACAGCAATCTGGATAGCAATCAGTACCCAGGCGACGCTTCGTTTCGTAGCTATATCGGCAACGAATATATGGGCTACAAATGGCAGTGTGTGGAGTTTGCGCGCCGCTTCCTTTTCCTGACTTACGGTTATGTTTTTACTGATGTCGGCATGGCATATGAGATTTTTTCGCTGCGTTTTTTGCGTGAGGTGGTTAACGACAACATTTTGCCGTTGCAGGCGTTTATTAACGGTTGCCAGCGTCCGCCGGTTGCCGGTTCGCTGCTTATCTGGCAAAAGGGCGGGGAGTTTGAAAAAACCGGACATGTGGCGGTCGTGACTCAACTGGTAGGCAATAAAGTACGTATTGCTGAACAAAATGTTCTTCACCACCCCCTGCCGCCGGGCCAGCAGTGGACTCGTGAGCTAACGCTTGAAGTTAAAAACGGGCGTTATTTTATTCAAGACACCTTTGCAGATACGACGATTCTCGGTTGGATGGTGCAGACGAGCGATACCCGCTACAGCGAGCCGCTGCAGACTGTACCACCTGAGGAGCTGGCTATCCACTGCGCGCGCATAAAAAATAAAGGGCAGTATGATGGAAAATGGATCGACGAAACCGATCCGCTGCAAAGCGCTTATGTGCGGGCCAACGGGCAGGTTATCAATCAGAATCCGTACCGCTATTTCAGCATTTCTGAGAGCGCCGAGCAGGAGTTGATTAAAGCGACCAATGAGATGCATCTGATGTATCTGCACGCCACCGATAAGGTTATGAAAGACGATAACCTTCTGGCGCTGTTCGACATTCCGAAAATCCTGTGGCCCCGCCTGCGTCTTTCCTGGCAGCGCCGCCGTCACCATATGATTACCGGGCGTATGGATTTCTGCATGGATGAGCGTGGGATCAAAATATATGAATACAATGCTGACTCCGCCTCCTGCCATACCGAGGGGGGAGTTATCCTTGAACAGTGGGCCAAAGCGGGCTATCAGGGAACAGGCCATAATCCGGCGCGGGCGCTGCTTGACGAACTGGCTGGCGCCTGGCAACACAGCCGCGCCCGCCCGTTTGTGCATATCATGCAGGACAAGGATATTGAGGAAAATTACCACGCGCAGTTTATGCAGCGAGCGCTGACCAACGCGGGCTTTGAGAGCAAAATCCTTTTCGGCCTTGATGAACTCCGCTGGGATGCGACCGGCCAGCTTATTGACGGCGACGGCCGCCTGGTTAACTGTGTATGGAAGACCTGGGCGTGGGAAACGGTGATTGAACAAGTGCGCGAGGTGAGCGAAACCGAATACGCGGCGGTGCCGATCCGCACCGGCCATCCGCACAACGACGTTCGCCTTATCGATGTGCTGCTGCGCCCGGAAGTACTGGTGTTTGAGCCGCTGTGGACTGTGATTCCCGGCAACAAGGCAATCCTGCCGGTGCTGTGGTCGCTATTCCCCGGCCATCCCTATTTGCTTGATACTGACTTTGAGGTTAATGAACATCTGGCGAAAACCGGCTATGCGGCAAAGCCCATTTCCGGGCGCTGCGGTAGCAATATTGATCTGGTCAGCCACCATAATGAAGTGCTGGATCAGAGCAGCGGCAAATTTGCCGATCGTAAAAATATCTATCAGGAACTATGGTGTTTGCCAAATGTAGACGGCAAGTATCTCCAGGTGTGCGCCTTTACTGTTGGCGGTAATTACGGCGGTGCATGCCTGCGTAGCGATGATTCGCTGGTGATTAAAAAAGAGAGCGATATAGAACCGCTAATTGTGCTTAAAGATAGTGATTTTTTATAATGCCAGGAGATTCTACTCTCCCGTGGTTACGTTATTTCGCCGTATTCTGACGTACAGGCTTTACCGCAGGGCGGCTATCCGGCATCCCGCTTAACGCGCTGTATTTTAATATGCTCTACGCGCCCTGGCGTTTTACCGTTAAAAGCGTTCACATCCGGGGGGCTTATTGCGCCAGAAGGTCGGTTCCAGCGCGCATCGTTTCGTGTTGGTTACGCAACAACGCCGGCGTGGCGTATAAAGCGCAGGCGTCTGGCCGGTAAAGCGGGCGGCCGTATGTGGGGTGCGGGATGTTAACTTAGTTGCTGGCCTTGAATAACAGCCAAAACATCAGATTGCTTTTTCCCTGCGTTAACGCTAAAGGTTGCAGAGAGGGCACTGTAATGTGCTATAACGCCGTGTTGCATAGCCGCAGCGTGCTGTATTAAAGATAAGGGAGGCTGCTTTTTGTCCACCAGTAAAACCTATTCGCAATTGCCTCGTACGATGGGTCCGTATGTTCATGCCGTTCGTCACCACGATACGCTCTATGTCTCCGGGCTGACGGCGGCCAATACCGAGGCTCAGTCGGCCAGGCTGGAAGAACAGACCGCTGAGATCCTGCGTCAACTTGAGGTTATTTTGGCCCATGAGCAACGTGGCAAACTGGATCTTATTAAGCTCACCATTTACCTGCGCGATATTAATACGCTACCGCTGATTCGCACGCTGCTGTTAACCTTTTTTTCCGGGCATTTCCCCGCCTGTACGATGGTTGAGGTTTCCGGGCTTGTTCATCCTGACTTGCTCATAGAGGTTGAAGGTATTATTGCCCTGGCCTGATAGCAGAAAGCTACGTGTTACAGGAAAACAAGGGATGTTTTGCCACACCTGCCTGCTCTGAAGAGCGCGCGCTAAAGCAGGTTGCCCGTTAAAGCTATGTGCGTGGCAGGGCGGTCTGCGCTATGGTGTGGACCGTAGGGGGGGCAGTTAAAACTTATATTAACCGGGAATAATGTTACGCTTTATCCTAATTAATAATTGCACATTTTTTATAATTATAGTTTTTTTGTCTGAATTTATGGCTTCCATTTTCTGGTGTGGAGCGTAATATCATTGCAGTGATAAACTGTGATTTCCCTTAATTTAAATTGATATTTTCTACGCTTTTCAGCCCTATAAAATAACAGAGGGTATTATTTTTGTTCATCGGCTATGGGCGTTAATTTCTGTTTACTTATTGTTATCATTAAGAACTCTTATATATTGGACATCAGGTTTTAGTCTTTTTCGTATTGGATAATGCGTTAAGATTGGCTATAAACCCCAATTGCGAAATACAAGGAGCGTGAGATATGGCGAAGCAAAACAAATGGAAAGAAGTCCTGGCGCGTATCGGTTCGGTTGATTTACTGGAAAAAATTATCGATCGTAAGTCTCGTGAGCTGGAAGGCGATGAGCTAAATGAATTTCTCAAAGCGGCTGAACAGCGGCAGTCAGAAATGATTGAGTAATTTTCTGATATAGCTAAAGCGGCGGTATTGTGGCCTGGGGTTATTTGCCGTCGTTTTGTTAAAGCATTATTCCCGCCTGGCCGTATCCGCGTATGACGTACTCCATTTCAGTTTCTTACTTTTACTCCCCCCCGGTCGTTATATTTCCTCTTGCTTACTTACCTCCTGCCGTATCACATTGCCGTTTATCCGTTATTTGGGGCGCCACAATAGCCTTTGCGCTAACGCTTTCGGCCTGGCGCCAGAAACCATGATGAAGTTTAACAATGTCCGCATGCGCAAAAAACGGCATGGACGCGGTTTGACGTCACGGAGCGCACAGCCGCCATTGCGCATAAAGCTATGCGCAGTGCGTTAAAAGCCGGTGGCTGACATTGATAACCGCGACGTACAGAGCAGGCGCACGCATATCAGTGTTCTGATGCCGGGATAGCGCCTGCGGCGTCGCGATGGGCTCAGTAGCCCGGGCAGCCACAACGTAGCCGCGCGGCGCCCGCAGGCGCCGCATATAAGGTCAGCCTGCCGTTTTCACAATTTTAATATCCACCATACCAATCCCCAGTTTACGCGGGGCGTGGCCAGTTATGTTGCCTTCGTTGGTAAGTTGCGGAGTCGGCGGTTCGAGAATCAGTAAGTTGCTTTGGCCGGGGTTGTTAAAGTGCAGCGTTGTGGTCGTGACGTTATGGCCGAGCGTCAGGAGTTGCTCGCTGTCGCCCACTCGCACCTTCACCGGCTTGTCGGCGTTGGGGCCGAAAGCTTTAGCAGTAATAATCAGGTCAAATTTTGCAGGCAGCGGGTCGCGATACTCAATTTTTACCTGAGGGGCCAGATTGGCGTTAGACCAGCGCCCCCAGCTTTCCGGGCGTGAAATGCCGCTGAACTGAAGAACGTTCTCCGGCGCGCCTGCTACGTTAAACACAAAGCTGTCGGCCTTATAGCGAATATCATTATCTGCGGTTTTCAGCAGCGTAACGTTGCGCTTATAGCGTCCGGCATCGATAACGCTGTTTTTGATAGCGACTTTGCCCTGCCATTGCGCGTGGTCTACGCGCTCCACCTTCTGCTCGCCGCCGGTCTGCCCCTGCGCGACGCACAGATCGGTTGAGAGCGCCAGCTCGGGTTTCCAGAGCCGCGCTATCTTGTAACAGTTGTCGATCCATACAAAGTTATCGCGCGGCGCGAAGTCGGCCAGTTGGTAGCGCAGCGGTGCGGAGTATTCACTTTCCGGCAGCGGTTCAATGCGTGAATCAGAAATACGTAACAGTAGAGGCAGACGAAACTGTGAACCGGAGAAGCTGATAGTTTTTTTCTCGCTATCGATAGTAAAGGCGTCGATTTTTTTCGGGAATTTCCACAGGTGTATGATTTCCGGCTTCCAGCCGGTAACCTTTTCTTTCAGGTTTAGAAAAACCTGAGAGAGCGACGTACCGGACAATGAGCTGCGGCCCAGCCCGATAAAGTTATCCCCGCCGAGAATATCGAGCACGGTTGCGCCGTTATCCATAGCGTTACGTTTTTCCGCTATGGTTTTCTGCTCCTGCCGGTCGCCGCGAATAATAAAGAACAGGTTGCTACGCTCCTGCTCATTAAGGTATTTCCATGCGCTGTTGTTCATCGCCAGATGGTCGGACGAGACCACAATGACCGTATTTTTGAACCAGGGGGAAGCTTTAATCTTCTCCACGAGCGCGGCGATATGTTCTTGACTGCAGGTTACAGCGCTGAAAGATTGATTAACTTTACCATCAAATTCGTAGCGCCTGCGCTCGCAGCTACGTGAGATAAAACCGTCCGGATGATGTGTATCGACAGTAAGCGCAAACAGGGAAAAGCGCTTGCCTGCCTTCGACAGTTCTTCAAATTTCCGCCATACCTCGTCAAGCACGGTGTCGTCATAAAAGCCCCAGTCGTTACGATATTGTGGATCGCTTACCCTTGTTTCCAGCTCTTGCGAACCGTACAGATGGTCGAAACCGTGCGACTTCAGGAACACGTCCTTGCCTGCGAAGCGCAGATTAGCCCCCTGAACGAAATAGTTTTCATAACCGGAATTTTTCAGGATATCGCCAAGGCAAATATTCTGTGGGAAGAAGCTGGACATTGATGAGGCCGAATTACCTTCAAACGGCGCAAATAGCGGAATGCCGCACTGAGAGGCGACGATGCCTGCGATAGTATAGTCGGTGCCCGGCAGTTGGCCGGTATGGCTAAAATCCAGCCCCTGGTTTTTTAATGCGCCCAGCTCAGGCGTAAGGTCTGGAAAAGCATTGTTGTTAAAATAGGTGCGCTCAAGGCTTTCGCCATAGATATAAACCAGGTTGAGGGTTGGTTTTTTTATTTTTTTTCCCGGCTCTTTGTAGTACATCGCAAAATCCGGATCGCCATCGCGGGTCTGCGATTTAACCAGTTCGGCGAGCTGGTGGAACGCCGGGCTGGCATCTACTGAACCGAGCGCCAGCAGTAATGCCAGCAGGCTGTAGCCAAAATGGTGCGGGCGGTGCCAGCGGCGGCGCAGTATCCATGAGAGCAGCGCAAACACCCCTGCCAGCGCGGCAATGATGCCTACTCCGGGAAGGATGTATTTACTCACTCCCGCGCCGATCAGACTGTTGGTGAGTGTGTAAAGCACAGCATCGTTAATGCCGTCGCCTGTGAAGTAATTACTGGCGTACTGAGTCAGATTAATAACAACGAACAGCCCCAGCACAAACAGGTTGGCAAAAAACCACCACCGGTTACGACCGGCTTTATAGCTGTATATCGCCACGGAGGCGATAAAAAGGACGATGGAAAGCAGTTCTGGCAACGGACGATCCTCTTAAAAAAACGTCACTCCCGGTAGAAGGGGGATTTGGCGTGCGTTAATCTGGCTATGTTGTCACACGGCTGCGATTCTACCGTTAAAGAAATGCGCGGGTATTCGGAATTGGTTTATAAAAAATTCTTTTTACGCGTTTTATGCCCGCAAAGAGGAGAAAATGAACAATATTGAAAGAGTCCCGTTCAGGATATGACCAGTAAGCCATCGCTATTTGGTTGGCCTTGCGGCGGCATTTATATAAGAAAGTGCCTGGGCGGGAGCCGTTGGTTGTTTTAGTTTAACAAAGCGATACCAGCATATTATGCTCTGGTTTTGGGTTCTCATTTGTAAACATCATAAGCCGTGTTTTATAAGACGTAACCGATAAGCCGGGAGGGAAAAGTGTGCGTTAGCAACGCTAGCGGAACCGTGTGCAAATACTGGCACAAAATAAAGTTAAAAACGGCGGTAATTTTACCGCTGTCAGATTGTTGACAAAGAAGGAAAAAACGGGAGCTCTTCCTACTTTGTAGTAAGCAGGCAAAAATCAATGCTTTGATTTTACTTATTTTTTATTGCATTTCATCCATCCTGACTGCGACAGGATGGGATTTGTCAGCAGCCTCACGGCGGTAATTTTACCGCCGTCTGGAAAGATGCGTTTTTATCAGGAAATAAATTTTGCTCCCTGCTTCAACACCAATTCACAGGCTTTTGTTTTTACTTTCTCAGCCAGCGGCGTACTTCCCAGGTTGTTCAGATTAAGCTGTTGGCCATTTCCTGTTTTCAATAGTCCCGCCAGACCCTGCTGATAGTCCTGCGTCTGGCTTTGCTGTTGGGTATCGCTCAGCCCCAGCTTATCGAATAGCTTTTCTTTAATGCTGTCTGCGCGGGTCGCCGCAACCAGTTTCTGTTTGGCGCAGTATTCCAGCACGCCGGTAGCATTGGTCATGCTGCTGGAGCTAAGCGCGCTGTTGCCGCCGTTTAGCAGGTTCGTCAGAGATGACAGGGACAGGCCGCCGCCGCTTTGCGCCGCAGCGGTTGTGCCGCTGTTCTGGCTTAGCTGGTTTGCCGCGCTGGAAAGTTTTTCCTGCCAGCTTGCCGCCGTGGCGCCTGTTGACGCCAGTGCCGTAGCCAGAACCGCCGTATACATCATCCTTTTCGTTAATTTCACAATCAAACTCCTGTCTCTGTTATGTGCGCGAACAAGTATAACGCCAGAGGCATACAGAAAAAGCCGATAAATCATCGCGCCGCCAGGGAAGAGGGACGGCGCCTGCGCTGCGGTTAGTATTCTTTTCCCGTAACCCGGCTGCGGTAGCTGTCCCAGTTAAAATTAACCCACAGGCTGTTGCCAAGACGCATGCGATCCATAACACGTTCACCCAGCAGCATGTTCATTTCTTTAACATTAAGGTTTGAAAGCATTCCGGTAGGGCGGCGCGATGAGGAGCGTCGGTCAACAATCTGGTTGATAATAACTTTTTCATAGCGTGATTCGGTTTGCATACCGATTTCATCAATCACCAGCAGGTCAACATTGCTGAGATCGTTAATCAGCCGCTCTTCGGTGGTATCGCCTGCGCTGGCGAAGGTGCTTTTCATGGCAGACATGATATCGGCGACGGTAATAATCAGTACCGATTTCCCTCTTAACAGCAGCTCATTGCAGATTGCGGCTGCAAGGTGGTTTTTGCCGGTGCCGGGTTTGCCTGAAAAAATAAAACTGGCGATGTTGCCTTCGAATTCCGCTGCGTATTGCCGCGCGCGCGCCAGCGCCGTCATCTGCCCGTCATTTTCCACTCGGTAGTTGTCAAATGAACAGTTCATGTGCAATTCACGAATGCCGGAGCGGTTAAACGTACGCTGCATTTTCATCGCCAGATTTTCACGGGCAATGGCGGCAGAACGCTGGCGACCCTGTTCCTGCTGCCAGGCAATTAATTCTTCGCCGCTGGTAAAAGCCGGCTTCACGCCTGCGGGCATTAGCTTTTGCAGCCGGGCCAACAGGCTGGCGACGTTTTTCATGCTTACCCCCGAAATCCGTCAGGAATGCAGCTATCCGGCTGCGACAGCGCGTTAACATCGCGAGGCGTCAGGCCGCCGTTGGCCGCGCGTCCTGTCTGTACGCTGCGCGCCAGTTTTTGCTGCCATTGTATATGATGAAACACTTTGCCTTCCGCCTGCCAGTAGGCGATAAACGAGGCAAGCTCTTCTGGTGTGACGGGATCTTTAAGCGCCATGCCCCACAGGGCGGCCATGCGCTGAAAGTCGTCGTCCGGCCGCCAGCCCGGGTACATGCTGAATTTGCCCAGCGGCGGCGCGCAGTCTGGAGAGGGGGCGTCGTGATACAGCGCGGCCTCCAGCATCACGTCAGTGGCCGGGCGAGCCTGTTTCGCTTCCAGAGCCAGCAGCTCAGCAAGCCGGGTTGGCGTGATGGCGTAAAAAGTGGGCATGTTGTTATCGAACACGGCAACGGTTCCTGTTGCGCTGGCAGCCAGCACGCCGGCGGGATCGCGGTAAAAAGCATCGATACCGGTGACATCAGGCGACAGAATTTTTACGGACATAACACCATCTCAGAGAACGAATGAAGTAAGGCGGAAACATCTTTTTATAGTAACACAGATGGCGGTAAGAGCAGCCAGGCGAGCTGTTTGCAGAAAGTAGCGTTTCTCAACGCGTAAATTGGCATTGTTACTTTAGTGATAATGAACTGAATGCGCCAGGGCATGCCTGCCCGACAGGGGATAACACAGATTAGGTTATGCGCGTGAAGAACGACGTTATATTCAGTTGTTACAGAGTGTTAGTACCGATATGCATAATCTAATTATGCTTTTAATTTGTAATATAAGCCGCCATCCAACTCTATCCTGAAACTATCCTTACGTGGAACATGTAATATCCCCCTCTAACGCGTTGTAATCAGAATAAGCTCCTGTTCGGGGAGGGTTATGCGCTACGCCATCTCGCGAAAAGGTTAACGTTACTAAAGCATTATTTAAGTAATAAAAAAAGCGCAAAGTTGACAGACTGAATAATTAAGCTTGAGTCGTTTCATAAATTTAAATTTTTAATAACGATAAGAAATATAACGAAGATTAATTCTGAAAATTTTAAACAGCATTGACAGTACGTGTGTCAGCGATTACTTTACAGATGCGTTTTTTCTATAAGGAAGAATGGGATTTTTCATTCTCGGTGTGAAAATTCTTAATGGTAAATTTTGAGGTTTGCTTAATCGCGCGACAAACAAAATTTTTTTGTATTTACGGAAAAATAAGAATAAAGGCTAAATCATTACGTGATATTAAGAGTATAAAGTCTTCAGGGGACTGACGTAGCCGGACATTTTCGGCTGAAATGTACATTGCCTGCCGGGCAAAACAATAAAACGTTTCATAGAACGTATTAAGACAATTGCTAAAATTATTTTAGCCTGAATCTATAACAAATAAAAAACGGCCCGATGCAGATGCACTGGATGCTTATGTTAGGAGAAAAAAATGACACAGGGACGTCACCAAAAAACCATCGTTTATAGCCGTTATCCTGCTATGGCGGCTGGCCTTCAGCAGTGTATAAAAGATGATAATCCACATTGTATGATTTTGCCCGTTTGCGGCTATGAGTCGCTCACGCCGCTGCTTTTGTTGCAGGCATCGTTAGCCATTATTGATTTAACCGGAGAAGCTAACGAAGTTGAGCAGGATTTGCAGCAGCTACAGCCGCTTTATCGTTGTGCGCCGCATATTCATTGGATCTTTCTTGTTCCTGCTTACGCCCGTTTTACCGCTGTGCAGCAATTGCTTTGGCCGAACAGTATCTTATTACCCAACAGTGCCGGGCTAAGGCAGATTCAGCAATGTACGCGTATGGATGCAGGCGGGCTGAGCTATCTTGATGGTGATATCGGCGAAGCGGCCGCCGGCGTTAGCGAAGCCACGCTCGTCCTGACGCTCTCGGAACGCCAGGTATTGAGGCTAATGGCGAAAGGCTGGAGCATTAATCAGATTTCAGCCCTGTTGAAAAAGAGTAATAAGACTGTCAGTGCGCAGAAAAATAGCGCGATGCGCCGCCTTGCATTGCGCAGCAATGCTGAAATGTATGCATGGATAAACAGCCCGCGCGGTATGAAAGAGTTGAACTTACAGTCGACGCCATCAACAATAACGGAAGACGTTGTCTGAATATACTTCGCTCTACAAGTTAAAATTATTTCCCGCCGTAAGGCGGGAAACACGATATTAACGCAATTTTTACTGTGAAATTTTAAGCAGGATATTTTTACAATTTGAAACTCTTTTATCGCCAGGGGAATATTTGCTGTTTGCATAAACTGCTGGGTAACTTTTCCACTTCATTTCGTTATTTTTAATCGTGGGAAAAGTTATTGCGCATCGCTGACCACGCTTTTGCGTACAGGCCGTTTTTTTCTTTTTAAACGCTTAATTCTACCTGTTAGTAGCGTTGCATTTCCTGGTGTTCGGTGTGTTATGCTGTGATTATCGTTATTTATGGCTGTTAATTGTTATTTCGAGGAATTTTTTGGCGTTTTTGACTGGGTTTTCGGGGGCAGGCGGTCTGGCCATTTTTCCGCTTCGGCGTGGCGTTATCGGCACTGTCGCCGCGTTTGCTTGCTGCGCGCATTTGAGCGGGGGTGTGGCGAAATATGGCCGATACCTTAGGATACTTAACGTTGTCTGTTTTAACGTTTTTGAGTTTCTTTCCGCCCGGCTGCCGCCATTTTTTGCTTTCCTGGCGTTCCGCCAGCTCCAGGAGAGGGCAAAGGGCGGTACAGGGGCGCAGAGCAGACGTGATTATATGAACAGGCGCCCGCTATGCTAACGCGCGTTTAGTTCTACCGGGTTTCATCCGTTAAACAGCTAACGCGACGCGAACGGCAACCGTTGCCCAACGGGGGCGCGGAAATAAAGGCCTGCGATAGCAAAGCGCCTGCACGCATCGCTTTACTGGCAGACGTCTATCCAGGTGGCGTTGGACAGCTCCGCCATACGCGCCGGGGAAATACGTACGGCGCTATGAATGGCCCCTGCGGCCGGCAACACTTCTTTATACTCTTTTAGCGAGATATCGCAGTAAACCGCCAGCGGATTTTCCAGCCCGAACGGGCAAACGCCGCCTACAGGGTGGCCGGTACATACCACCACTTCATCGCAGCTCAGCATACGCGCCTTAGCGCCAAAGGCCTTTTTTAACTTTTTATTATCCAGGCGCGCATCGCCCTTTGCCACAACCAACACCACGTTATCTTTTACTTTCAAAGACAGCGTCTTGGCGATTTGTCCGGGTTCCACGCGGTGGGCTGCGGCGGCCATTGCCACGGTGGCCGTACTTTGGTTCAACTCAATAATTTCAATATCGGGGGCATGGTCGGCAAAAAACTGCCGTACAGATTGCAGGCTCATGAATCTCTCCACATAAAAGCGCGGGATAATCTGTCATAAGGCGGGGCAATCTGTAAACCGGCTGTAGTGAATAATTCCGGTGAATTCGGAAAGATTCTGCATAAGCGGCGGCTGTTTTTTAAGGCAGACGCGTTATTTTAACGTGCAGTCGCCGCACTGTTGAACGCCGGGCAGGCGGTTGCGCTGGCAGCAGGTGCGTCGCGCCAGCAGACCGTTACGCGGTACAACAGTGCGATACAGCGGATTAGCGCTGGCGTCGCTAAACTGCGCATTAAAAAAACAGGCATGACGCAGCGCATGATACTGCTCATCCCCAAGCCGGTCGCGCATTTCGCCCAAAAACCAGTTTACAAGGTAGCCGATATTGCTCCAGATAAGCTTGCCATTGATATCGCCGGTGGCCTCCAGCGCCGCTACAACCGGGCGCACGCCTTGTATCCAGAGCGTTTCCAGACGTAGATGCGGCGGTAGCCCGGTGGCATGGCAGTCTTCACGCACATCCAGATAAAAGTGTGCGACGCGGCCTGTTTCATGGAAGGACGCCCGAAGACGCGCAGGGCGGATGTCAATAGCCCGTCCGGCGGTCAGCAGCGCCAGCATCAGCGGGGGAAGAAGCAGGCCGAGGTACCATTGCGCCCACAGCGACTTCAGCGGCTTGAGTTGCTGCGCTTCATTGCTGTCGCGGTAGATATGCTCGCCATAACGCTTTATCAGGGTGTCGAGCATCTCCGGCTGCATCCAGCCGGCAAGCGTCAGGCTATTGGCCGCGGGGGGGCCGGCAAGGGTAAACGTTTCCAGAAACCAGGCGTATTGCGCCCTGAAGATGGCGTGAAGTTCATCGGCCAGCGGCAGGATATTGCGCCGGGGAAGACAGTCGGCAGGCGCGGCAAGCGGTGAATGGTGAAGGGACATGCCTTTATCGCTAATCTAAATGATAATGATTGGCGATACTAATCACTGGCGCATCTGATGGCAAGCTTTCACAGGGATTTACATATCGGGAAATGCATTTTTCCTCCTTCAGGGAGGCGGCCAGAAGGATTTAAAGTTGAGAGAGACTAATATATGATATTGGTTATCATTATCATGTAAGGGAATGCCGCTATGCTGCAAAGGAGTCTTGAGAGCGGGTGGGGCGTGCTGATTTCAGGCGCGGTAGTCGCTGCGCTGGTGTTTAACGGGCTTACGTTTGGCGAGTGGCGCTTATTAATGGCATCGGCAATGGTGACGACTATCGGCATGTTGTTTCACCGAAGGCTGCGCCATTTCATGCTGCTGCCGTCGTGTATCGCGTTGGCCAGCGGTATCGCGCTACTGGCGCTAAGTCTCGGGATGTTGACAGAAAGATGAGTATGATCGGTCAGACAAGAGCAGGAAGTGGAACGACGAGACAGGAAGAAAGTGGTGCGAGGGGGGGGGACTTGAACCCCCACGTCCGTAAGGACACTAACACCTGAAGCTAGCGCGTCTACCAATTCCGCCACCTTCGCACGGCCTACTTTCTTACAGTTGAGGATATTGTTTGCCGCAGTTGGTGCGAGGGGGGGGACTTGAACCCCCACGTTCGTAAGAACACTAACACCTGAAGCTAGCGCGTCTACCAATTCCGCC
Organism: Tenebrionibacter intestinalis; assembly: GCF_016632365.1. Classification (GTDB taxonomy): domain Bacteria; phylum Pseudomonadota; class Gammaproteobacteria; order Enterobacterales; family Enterobacteriaceae; genus Tenebrionibacter; species Tenebrionibacter intestinalis. The sequence continues at coordinate 13,752 of NZ_JAEPBH010000023.1, forward strand.
ACCTTCGCAGGGCGCTGCTGAAAACAATACCGCGTGGTTGATGGTGCGAGGGGGGGGACTTGAACCCCCACGTCCGTAAGGACACTAACACCTGAAGCTAGCGCGTCTACCAATTCCGCCACCTTCGCATACCGGCAATACCTGATAAGTATTGAACCACGGAGGCGCATTCTAGATGTTTTACGGGGGAGGTCAATACTTAATTGTGTGCCGTTTCCCCAATTGCTGGAAAAAACGGCATAAAAGGCCCTCAGCGGCGGGCGCTGCGTCCATATACCGCGCGGTAAACTTTATATCGCCCGGTTTGGGCCATCGTTTCGTGGCTGCCAAAGGTTTCGTCAAGCACTGTCGGGTAAGGGAGGAAGGCGTTCGCGACAATGCGTAATTCACCGCCGGGATTCAGATGGCGTGTTGCGCCGCGAATCAGCGTATGTGCCGCGTCGAGGCTGGTTTGTCGCCCTTCGTGGAAGGGCGGGTTTGAGAGGATCATGTCAAAGCGGCCGGTGATACTGGAATAGATATTACTTGCCAGCACTTCGCCGTTTAGCCCGTTGGCCGCAAGCGTGGCGCGGCTCGCTTCTACCGCCGGCGCGGAAACGTCGCATAGCGTCAGGCGCACTTTCGGCGAATGGTTCGCCAGCGCGGCGGCCAGCACGCCGGCGCCGCAGCCCACATCCAGCACTTTACCTTTGGTATGCGGCGTGAGCGTTGACAGCAGCAGTTGGCTGCCGGCGTCCAGCCCGTCGCGGCTGAATACCCCGGGCAGCGTTTTAATCGTCAGGCCCTCGCTCTGGTATGTGTTCCACCAGGCGTTTGCGTCAAACAGCGGGCGCTTTTCCAGCCTACCGTAATAAAGCCCGCAGCGTCGTGCGCTGTCGATTTTATTTAGCGGGCTGATTTGCGCGAGGATCTGCTCGGCGCTGCGTACGCCGCTGCGATTTTCACCCACAATGAAAAGATCGCAGCCTTCCGGTAGCAATGAGAGCAGATTCATTAACTGAAACTGGGCTTCGGGTTTATTCTTCGGCCAGTAGTACACCAGCGTGTCGCAGCCGGCGATGGTCTGCGGCCCGGCCAGCAGGCCGAATTGCGCGCGTTCGCCCATTTGCGCGCTTAGCGTTTGCCAGTGGTGATATTGTTGGGTGTGAGCGCGGCTGTCGGCGGTTTCAAGCCGTGCGGGCAGGTCATCCTGCAGATCGCCGGCAAACAGCACGCGGCGTTGTTCAAAATCATCACTGTGGCGCAGCAGCACTTCGCTCGCCGGAGTCCACGCGGACATAGTACGCTCCTTTTTATCATCAGGCGGCGATTATATACGGACAGCCTGCAACTTGCAGGCGTCGTGACGTTTTCGGCACGAAATTGCCGGCAATTCCCGGCGTGGCGCTGTTGGCGGGCTTGTGCGGAATTTGTTATATTTGCGCCCCTCAGGTGACTTAAACAGGTTTCGCTATGACCGACCGACGTGACTGGCAGCTTCAGCAACTGGGCATCGTCCGCTGGACGCTGCGCCGCCCTGCGGCATTGCAGGGCGAAGTTGCGCTGACGCTTCCCGATACGCTTCGCCTGGTGGTCGTCGCAGCGACGCTGCCGCGTCTTACCGATCCGCTGGTTGCGGATGTTTTGCGGGCGCTTACGCTTGATGCCGAACAGGTCATGTTGCTAACGCCCGAACGTGCGGCAATGCTGCCGGAAGGCCGGCGCTGCAATAGCTGGCTGATGGGCGTGGAGACCGACCTGGTTTTGTCAGGCGCGCGGCTTCTCTCGCCAGATCCTGGCGAACTTCAACGTAGCGCCCAGGCTCGTGCCGCTCTCTGGCGACAGATATGTGAATATGAACAGTATTTCTTCTCTTGATTCGCAAGGCCTGGCCCAGGCCTTTGCTATTGAACAACGTAGCCACGCGTTTCCCTGGAGCGAAAAGACGTTCGCTGGCAATCAGGGCGAGCGCTATTTCAACTTACGTATGGATATCGGCAGCGATATGGTGGCGTTCGCCATTACGCAGGTCGTGCTGGACGAGGCCACGCTATTTAACATTGCTGTCGATCCTGCCTTTCAGCGGCGCGGGCTGGGACGCCAGCTTCTGACGTATCTCATCAACGCGCTGGAACAAAAACAGATCCTGACGTTGTGGCTTGAGGCGCGTGCTTCTAACGCCGCCGCCATCGCGCTCTATGAAAGTCTCGGTTTTAATGAGGTGACGGTACGGCGCAACTACTATCCCACCGCAGACGGCCGTGAGGACGCAATTATTATGGCTTTGCCGCTGGGGTGATAACGCTAAAGGTGATGTAAATGAAGTGGGACTGGATACTCTTTGACGCCGACGAAACGTTATTTTCCTTCGATGCCTTCGGTGGGCTACAGCGCATGTTTCTTGATTACAGCGTGACGTTTACCGATAAGGATTTTCAGGATTACCAGGCGGTGAATAAGCCGCTGTGGGTGGATTATCAGAACGGTAGCATTACCGCGCTCCAGCTTCAGGTGCAGCGTTTTGCAAGCTGGGCTGATCGTCTCAACGTACAGGCGAGCGAACTGAATGCGGCGTTCCTTAACGCGATGGCGGACATCTGTACGCCGCTACCGGGCGCGGAATCGCTGCTTAATGCCCTGAAAGGCAAAGTGAAACTGGGTATTATTACTAACGGTTTTACCGCGCTTCAGCAGATTCGCCTGGCGCGTACCGGCCTGAGCGATTTTTTTGATGTATTGATCATTTCTGAGCAGGTCGGCGTGGCTAAGCCGGATCGTAAAATTTTTGACTATGCGCTGATGCAAATGGGCAACCCTCCGCGTGAGCGTGTGCTTATGGTGGGCGATACCGCAGAGTCGGATATTCTCGGCGGTATGAATGCCGGACTGAAAACCGTCTGGCTTAACGCGCATGGCCGGGAATTACCGGCAGGCATTACGCCGGATAAGCAGGTGGCGTCGCTTAACGAACTGGCGCAGTGGCTCTTTAACGCATAACGCGCAGACGAATTCTTTTGGGTATCTGCCCCGCAATAGGTAAAATCCTCGCACTTTTTTGAATAACGCGCTGCGCGGGGATCTCTCGCGCCTGAAGAGAAGAGTAAATATGACGTTGTCTCCCTATTTGCAGGAGGTGGCCCGGCGCCGCACCTTTGCCATTATCTCTCACCCGGACGCCGGTAAAACCACTATTACTGAAAAAGTGCTGCTGTTCGGACAGGCGATTCAGACCGCTGGCACGGTAAAAGGACGCGGCTCCAGCCATCATGCGAAGTCCGACTGGATGGAGATGGAAAAGCAGCGCGGTATCTCAATTACCACCTCGGTGATGCAGTTTCCGTATCGCGATTGCCTGGTTAATTTGCTTGACACGCCAGGGCATGAAGACTTCTCTGAAGATACGTATCGCACGCTGACGGCGGTGGATTGTTGTCTGATGGTGATTGACGCTGCAAAAGGCGTTGAGGATCGTACCCGTAAGCTGATGGAAGTTACGCGCCTGCGTGATACGCCGATCCTGACTTTTATGAACAAGCTCGATCGCGATATCCGCGATCCTATGGAACTGCTCGATGAAGTGGAAAACGAGCTTAAGATCGCCTGCGCGCCTGTCACCTGGCCCATTGGCTGCGGCAAGCTGTTTAAAGGCGTCTACCATCTTTATAAAGATGAAACCTATCTCTATCAGAGCGGCAAGGGGCATACCATCCAGGAAGTGCGCATTGTGAAAGGCCTGGATAACCCTGAGCTGGACGCTGCTGTGGGGGACGACCTGGCGCAGCAGCTACGCGATGAGCTGGAGCTGGTGAAAGGCGCTTCCACCGAGTTTGATGAAGAGCTCTTTCTAAGCGGTGAGATCACGCCGGTATTCTTCGGTACTGCGCTGGGTAACTTTGGCGTTGACCATATGCTCGACGGGCTGGTTTCCTGGGCGCCGGCGCCTATGCCGCGTAAAACCGATGTGCGCGACGTTGAAGCGCAGGAAGAAAAATTTTCTGGTTTTGTCTTTAAAATTCAGGCGAATATGGATCCCAAACACCGTGACCGCGTGGCGTTTTTGCGCGTGGTTTCCGGTAAATATGAAAAAGGCATGAAGCTGCGCCAGGTGCGCACCGGCAAAGATGTGGTTATCTCCGATGCGCTGACGTTTATGGCAGGCGATCGATCTCATGTAGAAGAAGCTTATCCCGGAGATATTATCGGCCTGCATAATCACGGTACTATTCAGATTGGCGACACCTTTACCCAGGGTGAAACGATGAAGTTTACCGGTATTCCTAACTTCGCGCCGGAATTGTTCCGCCGTATTCGTCTGAAAGATCCCCTTAAACAAAAGCAACTGCTTAAAGGGCTGGTGCAGCTATCGGAAGAAGGGGCTGTACAGGTGTTCCGGCCGGTTTCCAGTAATGACTTGATTGTCGGCGCCGTTGGCGTGTTGCAGTTCGATGTGGTCGTGGCGCGTTTGAAAAGCGAGTATAACGTGGAGGCGATCTACGAATCGGTTAACGTGGCTACCGCACGCTGGGTGGAGTCGTCAGACGTGAAGAAATTTGAAGAGTTCAGGCGTAAAAATGAAGGTCAACTCGCACTGGACGGCGGCGACAATCTTACCTATATCGCCCCGACGATGGTTAATTTGAATCTGACCCAGGAGCGTTATCCTGACGTCACTTTCCGCAAAACCCGCGAACATTAATGCCTTCCTGGCGGCGCACATATTCACGTGCGCCGTTAAATTAGCCTTCAGTATCAAACCATTGCACAACCGCCTTCGTTTCTGCTCCGGGCTGCGTCTTTTTGTCTTTTTCAGCCCAATTCCCAGGCGTTTTCACAACAACGAACTATATTTACCTCATTATCCGCGCTGAATAATGGTTAAAAAACCCTGTCTGCATAAGCTTTCAGGCCTTATGACCATTAATGACGGCTTGCGCGCGATTAATTACGGTTTCTTACGTCAATGACGTAAAAGTGAGAACAGATCGGGCCATACGCTCTGCTGTATACAGGGCCGCTGAAATGGCGGTTCGAGGCTCAAATTTTGGGTAAACCTACAGGAACAAATCGATGAATACACATAAGCTTTCGAAAACTGTGCTGGCTGTTGCTCTGGGCTCTGTATTGGTTAGTGGCGCGGCATTCGCGCAAAACGAAACGGTGGATAAAGCGCATTCGACTGCCGAAAGCGCGGGGCAGAAAATCGATAACACTATGGATAAAGTCGGTAACTTTATGGATGACAGCGCAATAACGGCTAAGGTTAAAGCCGCGCTGGTTGATGATGAAACCGTCAAAAGCGCCGATATTTCCGTTGAAACTGAAAAGAATGTCGTGACGCTGAGCGGTTTTGTCGCAAGCCAGGCTGAAGCGGAAAAAGCGGTTGCCGTCGCAAAAGGGGTCGAAGGCGTCACCTCAGTTAGCAATAAGCTGCACGTAAAAGACGATCAGTCGCAGTCGATGGGCAAATATGCCGGCGACACGGCCACGACCGGCGAGATAAAAGCGAAACTGTTAGCTGACGATATTGTGCCGTCCCGCCACGTGAAGGTGACGACAACCGATGGCGTGGTTCAGCTTACCGGAGAGGTGGAGTCACAGGCGCAGTCCGAACGTGCCGAGCGCATTGCTAAAGCCGTAGACGGCGTAAAGAGCGTGAAAAACGATCTGCAGGTGAAAAAGTAACAATCTGACCACCTTCCCGGCGGCTGGCAGGCAAGCGCGATCGGCAAACGGGTTGATGAAAGGGTTCTACGGCGTACTACGTCGCAAAGCAACGCAGTTACACTTTGAACATAAATAAAGGAGAGACTGATGTTTCGATGGGGCATTATTTTTCTGGTTATTGCGTTGATTGCCGCAGCGCTTGGTTTTGGCGGCCTTGCAGGTACCGCAGCAGGCGCAGCTAAAATTGTGTTTGTTGTTGGTGTTATTCTGTTCCTGGTCAGCCTGTTTATGGGCCGCAGGCGTCCTTAGATGAAATTAGATGAAAGTAACATTCTGTTGCTAACAGGCCAGCCCATCGGGCTGGCCTGTGACCGTTGACAAACATTGATATGTACGACTTCGGTCCGAAATGCCAGAAAAAAAGCAAGATAATATAATGATTTTCGGCTGACGGCGTCGCGGAGAACAACCCCCTGATTTTGTCCTCCCTGATATCCCTTTGAGGCCAGCTCTCCGGCTGGGGCTTTGAGGATTCAGCGCTGCCAGGACAACCCTTCACCGTCCTGCTATCAGGCAGGCGGCAACAATACAGGAAAGCAGCGGTGGGACAGAGAATTCCCGTTACGCTCGGCAATATTGCGCCATTGGCGCTACAGCCTTTTGAGCCAGGCAAAATGGCGTTGGTGTGCGAGGGCGGCGGTCAGCGCGGTATATTTACCGCAGGCGTGCTGGATGAATTTATGATTAATAAATTTGATCCCTTTCATAGCTACTTTGGCACCTCCGCAGGCGCCCAAAACCTTTCGGCCTTTGTTTGCCACCAGCCAGGCTATGCCCGGCGCGTAATTACCGGTTACACCACGCGACGTGAATTTTTTAATCCCGTGCGTTTTGTGCGCGGCGGCAATCTTATCGATCTTGACTGGCTGGTAAGCGAAACATCGAAAACGATGCCGTTGTCTATGGATACCGCCCTGCGCCGCTTTGACGACGGCAAGGCGTTTTATATGTGTGCCTGTCGCAGCGATGATTACGCCGCAAGTTATTTTTCTCCCCTGCACGATACCTGGCTTGATATTATCCGTGCCTCAAGCGCTATTCCCGGTTTCTACCGCAGTGGTGTTATGCTCGATAACATCAGCTATCAGGATGGCGGCATCAGCGATGCGGTGCCGGTGCGCGAGGCCGCGCGGCGCGGCGCGAAAACGCTGGTGGTGATTCGTACGGTGCCTTCACAGATGTACTATACGCCGCAGTGGTTTAAGCATATGGAGCGCTGGCTTAACGAGAGCAGCCTTATGCCGCTGGTAAACCTGGTGCATCACCATGAAGAAAGCTATCTGGCTATCCAGCGTTTTATTGAAAACCCGCCGGGCGATTTGCGTATCATAGAGATCTATCCGCCATCGCCGTTGCAAAGCTCCGCGCTTGGCAGCCGTCCGGCCGCGCTGCGCGCTGATTACCGCACAGGGCGTCTTTGCGGGCGCTATTTCCTGGCCACGGTAGGCAAACTGCTGGCGAAAAAACCGCCGCTGCGGCGCTTTACTTTGCCGCTTGCCACGCCTGTTGCGACAAAGGCGGCCAACCCGGCGCTGCCCGTTACGACATCTGTCCTGCGTTCGGGCAAGCGTGAGGCGGCTTTGCTCCCGGCGTGCGTAACGCCCGTCGTGACGTTGGGCGGCGCCGGCGCCGGCCTGAACCGGGCGCAGGCCAATGACAGCGAATTTAGCAGTGAAAACAGCGCATGACCTTGCGATTTATTGATACCCACTGCCATTTTGATTTCCCGCCTTTTACCGGCCATGAGTCAGCCAGCCTGGCGCAGGCGGCGCAGGCTGGCGTGGAGAAAATTCTGGTTCCGGGCGTATCGGCAGAGCGCTTTGACGCCATCCTTTCGCTGGCCCGGCAGTATGCTGAGGTTTATGCCGCGCTTGGCCTGCATCCTGTTGCTATCCACAGGCATGACGATGCGGCCTTTGACTCGCTGGCAAAGCGGCTGGCGCAGCGCCCGGAAAAACTCGTGGCCGTTGGTGAAATTGGGCTTGATCTGTATATAGAAAATCCGCAGTTTGCGCGCCAGCAGGCGTTGCTTGATGAACAGCTACGGCTGGCGAAGCGCTACGATCTGCCGGTTATGCTTCATTCTCGCCGTACTCACGATAAGCTGGCGCAGCATTTGCGCCGGTGCGCGCTGGCGCGCACCGGCGTGGTTCACGGTTTTTCCGGAAGCCTGCAACAGGCCGAACGTTTTGTCGCGCTGGGCTATTATATCGGTGTTGGCGGTACGATTAGCTATAAACGCGCCAGCAAGACGCGTAATGTGATAGCGCGGCTGCCGCTTTCTGCGTTGCTGCTGGAGACTGACGCGCCCGATATGCCGCTTTTCGGTTACCAGGGGCAGCCCAACCGCCCTGAGCGCGCGGCGCAGGTTTTTGCCGCGCTGTGCGCTCTGCGCAATGAACCTGCCGAGCAAATCGCTCAGGCCCTGTTTGCTAATACCTGCCGACTGTTTGAGTTATAAATGTGACGTAAGTCACTATGCGGGATTATATCTTGTAACAATTCACATCGTTATGTGATCCAGTCAGACTATATTTACCCACCTGCCGGTATAATCCTCGCGCTCTTAGGGCTTCTTTTAACTTTTTTGTTGACTACGCAGGGAATTCGTATGCAAATCCTCATGGGTCTGATTGGCATGGTTGTGTTGGTGCTGATCGCCATTCTCCTTTCCAGTAACCGCAGAGCCATTAATCTTCGTACTGTCCTTGGCGCATGGTGTCTTCAGGTAGGTATCGGCGCGTTGATACTTTATGTACCCGTGGGGCGTAAAGTGCTGATGGCGATGTCTGACGGCGTAGCCAGCGTCATCGCCTATGGCAATGAAGGCATCAGCTTTCTGTTTGGCGGGCTGGTATCTGATAAGATGTTTGAAGTGTTTGGCGGCGGCGGCTTTATTTTTGCCCTGCGCGTATTGCCGGTGATTGTATTTTTCTCATCCCTTATTGCCGTGCTGTATTACATCGGCATTATGCAACTGGTTATTCGCGTGCTGGGCGGCGCGCTGCGTAAAGTGCTGGGCACGTCGCGCACTGAATCGCTTTCTGCGACAGCGAATATCTTTGTTGGGCAGACCGAGGCGCCGCTGGTGGTGCGTCCATATATTGCCACAATGACGCGCTCCGAACTGTTTGCCGTTATGTGCGGAGGCCTGGCCTCGGTAGCCGGTTCTGTGCTGGCGGGTTATGCCCAGATGGGCGTGCCGCTGCACTATCTGATTGCGGCCTCGTTTATGGCGGCTCCGGGCGGACTGCTGTTTGCGAAAATCATCCTGCCGGAAACGGAAAAGACGCACGATGAGCCGCAGCCAGATAGCCTGGAAAACGATCCCGATAAACCTTCTAATCTGCTTGATGCGGCGGCAGCCGGCGCGGCGTCGGGAATGCAGCTTGCGCTGAACGTGGGGGCGATGCTGCTGGCGTTTGTCGCGCTCATTGCCCTGCTTAACGGCATCCTCTCCGGCGTTGGCGGCTGGTTTGACTATCCGCAGCTTTCGATGCAACTGCTCCTTGGTTGGGTGTTTGCGCCAATAGCCTGGGTGATTGGCGTGCCCTGGAGTGAGGCGATGGTCGCCGGTTCCTTTATCGGCCAGAAACTTATCATCAATGAGTTCGTGGCCTATCTGAACTTTGGGCAGTACCTGGCGGATGATGAAACCGTGCGTGCTGCCGGTATGCAGGTGCTTTCCGGCCATACCAAAGCGATTATCTCTTTTGCGCTGTGCGGATTCGCCAACCTTTCTTCTATCGCTATTCTCATTGGCGGGTTGGGCAGCATGGCGCCAACCCGGCGTCATGAAGTGGCGCAACTGGGGCTAAAGGCGGTGGCCGCCGGTACGCTCTCGAACCTGATGAGCGCCACAATCGCAGGCCTGTTCCTGGCGCTGTAATAGCAGTGGTTGTTAGAATTTTCACATCTTTCTCAGGCGGCCGGACATTCCCCGGCTGCCGCTTTTCTCCCCTCCTCAGACGTTGTCTTACGCGTTTAATCCCCTATACTGTCGGCATGCCGCAACGCAGATTTAGGCTTTTGTGAATGGCGACACGATAATTTTACTGCGCTGAATGTTATTATTTTAACATTACGCGGTCGCCGTTGCGTCAGCGCTAAAATCGTCGCTACCCGCCCCCCCGAACCGACCTGGAGTAAACTATGACCGACTTAACCGCCAGCAGCCTGCGTGCGTTAAAGCTGATGGATCTGACCACACTGAATGATGATGACACCGATGAGAAAGTGATAGCGCTGTGCCAACAGGCGAAAACGCCGGCAGGTAACACGGCGGCGGTGTGTATTTACCCGCGCTTTATTCCGGTTGCGCGTAAGACGCTAAACGCGCAGGGCACCCCGGAAATCCGCATTGCCACCGTGACCAACTTCCCTCACGGTAATGACGACATCGATATTGCGGTTGCCGAAACCCGCGCCGCCGTAGCGTATGGCGCAGATGAAGTGGATGTGGTGTTCCCATACCGGGCGCTGATTGCCGGTAACGACCAGGTGGGTTTTGAACTGGTTAAGGCCTGTAAGGCAGTATGCGCGCAGGCGAATGCGCTGCTGAAAGTGATTATCGAAACCGGCGAACTGAAAGACGCGTCGCTTATCCGCAAGGCGTCTGAAATCGCTATTCATGCTGGCGCTGATTTTATTAAAACCTCTACCGGTAAAGTGCCGGTCAACGCCACCCCGGAAAGCGCGCGCATTATGCTGGAGGTTATCCGTGATATGGGCGTGGAAAAAACAGTGGGCTTTAAGCCCGCAGGCGGCGTTCGCTGCGCCGAAGATGCGGCAAAATATCTGGCAATGGCTGATGACATTTTTGGCGCAGACTGGGCTGATTCACGTCACTATCGCTTTGGGGCCTCCAGCCTGCTGGCGAGCCTGCTTAACGCGCTGGGCTACGACGCGGACAGGCGCGGTAGCGGCTATTGATTTTTGACGTTTTCCGGGAGGTTCCTTGTTTCTGGCACAAGAAATTATTCGTAAAAAGCGCGATGGGCAACCGCTCAGTGATGAAGAAATTCGTTTCTTTATTAACGGCATTCGCGATAACACCGTTTCGGAAGGGCAAATTGCCGCGCTGGCAATGACTATCTTTTTCCATGATATGTCGGTGGCCGAGCGCGTGTCGCTGACGCTGGCGATGCGCGATTCCGGCACGGTGCTGGACTGGCGAGGCCTGGGGCTGAACGGCCCTGTTGTCGATAAGCACTCCACCGGCGGCGTAGGTGATGTGACCTCGCTCATGTTGGGGCCGATGGTAGCTGCCTGCGGCGGCTATGTGCCCATGATCTCCGGGCGTGGGCTGGGCCATACTGGCGGTACGCTGGATAAGCTTGAGGCTATCCCCGGTCTTGATATTTTTCCAGACGAGGCGCGTTTTCGCGAGATTATCAAAGACGTGGGTGTGGCGATTATCGGCCAGACGCGCTCGCTGGCCCCGGCGGATAAACGCTTTTACGCCACGCGTGATATCACCGCCACGGTGGATTCTATCCCGCTGATTACAGCCTCGATACTGGCTAAAAAGCTGGCTGAAGGGCTGGATGCGTTGGTGATGGATGTGAAAGTGGGCAGCGGTGCGTTCATGCCAACGCCTGAGCGCTCGTTGGCGCTGGCTGAATCGATTGTCGGCGTGGCGAACGGCGCGGGTGTGCGCGCCACGGCGCTGCTGACCGATATGAACCAGGTGCTGGCTTCCAGCGCAGGTAACGCGGTGGAAGTCCGTGAAGCTGTGCGCTTTCTTACCGGTGAATATCGTCACCCCCGCCTGCTTGAGGTGACGCTGGCGCTGTGCGTGGAGATGCTCATCTCCGGCAAGCTGGCAGCCGATGAGGCCGATGCCCGCGAGCGGTTACAGGCAGTGCTTGATAATGGTCGGGCCGCGGAGATATTTGGTCAAATGGTGGCTGCGCAGAAAGGGCCGACGGACTTTGTTGAGCATTATGACCGCTATCTTCCTGCTGCGGCGTTTCGCAAACCGGTCTATGCCGATACGCATGGCTATGTCGGCGCAATGGATACCCGCGCGCTGGGCATGGCGGTGGTGGGATTGGGGGGAGGACGCCGCCGGGCGTCGGATACTATCGACTATGGCGTGGGGCTGACGGAAACTATCGCGCTGGGCGAACCTGTTGACGGGCAGCGAGCGCTGGCAGTGATTCACGCGCGTGATGAAGCGCAGTGGCAGGCTGCGGCGCAGGCCGTGAAGGCTGCGATACAGGTGAGCGATGCGCCGCCGCAGCTGGCGATGGTTGTTTACAGACGCATAACGGGCTAATACACCTACAGCCCTGCCGGCAAGGCGGCCCTGCGGGTATACTGAAAGGATGTTTTCTTTAGCGCCTGAAAAGGTTCCCGGGGGCGTCTGCGACGTTGTTTAAACGTCGAAGCCGCGCTGAATCAACGTATACACGCGGTACGCAAAACGAGGCGGTCCGGCGTTCGGCTAACCTGAACGAAGCAGGCAGGGCGGGCAGTTTGCGTAAGGGCGTACTGACGCAGGAGAAATGATGAAACGTGTATTTATTATGGTGCTGGATTCGTTTGGCATTGGCGCAACCGAAGATGCCGCACGCTTTGGCGATGAAGGGGCCGATACGCTGGGCCATATTGCGCAGGCCTGCGCCAACGGCGAGGCCTGCGAGGGGCGGACGGGGCCGCTGCAACTTCCTAATCTGACCCGGCTTGGTCTGGCAAAGGCGGCGCAAGGCTCTACCGGCGCTATTCCCGCCGGTATGGACGCCAGTGCGGAAATTATTGGCGCGTACGCCTGGGCGCACGAGCTTTCTTCCGGCAAGGATACGCCGTCCGGCCACTGGGAGATAGCCGGCGTTCCTGTGCTGTTCGAGTGGGGCTATTTTACCCAACAGGAAAACAGCTTTCCGCAGGCGCTGCTGGATAAACTGGTCGAGCGTGGCAAGCTGCCGGGCTACCTTGGCAACTGCCATTCCTCCGGTACGGTGATTCTGGATGCGCTGGGCGAAGAGCATATGAAAACCGGTAAACCGATCTTCTATACTTCGGCGGACTCGGTGTTTCAGATAGCCTGCCATGAAGAGACATTCGGCCTCGACCGGCTTTATGCGCTGTGCGAAATCGCCCGCGAAGAATTGACCGAAGGCGGCTATAACATTGGCCGTGTGATCGCTCGCCCGTTCGTGGGGGAGAAAGCCGGTCGCTTCCAGCGTACCGGTAACCGCCACGATCTGGCCGTGGAGCCGCCTGCGCCGACCATCCTGAAAAAACTGGTGGATGAAAAGAGCGGGCAGGTGGTTTCTGTGGGTAAAATCGCAGATATCTATGCTAATGTCGGCATCACGAAAAAAGTGAAGGCTACCGGCCTGAATGCGCTATTTGACGCCACGCTTGCTGAAATTAAGGCCGCGGGCGATAACACTATTGTCTTTACCAATTTTGTGGACTTTGACTCAAGCTGGGGACACCGTCGCGATGTGTCTGGCTATGCCGCCGGGCTTGAATTGTTCGATCGCCGCCTGCCGGAGCTGATGGCGCTGGTAAAAGACGACGATATCCTGATTTTAACCGCCGACCACGGTTGTGACCCTACCTGGCCTGGCACTGACCATACCCGTGAACACATTCCTGTGTTGATCTATGGGCCGCAAATAAAGCCGGGTTCGCTGGGTCACCGTGATACGTTCGCCGATATCGGCCAGACGGTGGCAAAATATTTCGGCCTGTCCGACATGCAGTACGGCAAGGCGATGCTTTGACTGGGATAAATTCCGGGCGCTGCGGCGTCCGGTACATGAAAACTGTAAGGATAATGCTATGGCTACGCCACATATTAATGCAGAAAGGGGCGATTTCGCTGACGTCGTACTGATGCCGGGCGACCCGCTGCGCGCAAAACATATCGCTGAAACGTTCCTTGAGGGGATCGGTGAAGTGAACAACGTACGCGGCATGCTGGGCTATACCGGCGCCTACAAAGGGCGTCGGATTTCGGTGATGGGCCACGGGATGGGCATTCCTTCCTGTTCTATCTATACCAAAGAGCTGATTACCGATTTCGGCGTGAAGAAAATCATCCGCGTAGGCTCCTGCGGCGCGGTACGCCCGGATGTAAAGCTACGCGACGTGGTGATTGGTATGGGAGCCTGTACCGATTCCAAAGTGAATCGGCAGCGTTTTAAAGATCATGATTTTGCCGCTATTGCCGATTTTGATATGGTGCGCAACGCCGTGGACGCGGCAAAAGCGTTGGGCGTTGACGCGCGCGTGGGCAACCTGTTCTCCGCTGATTTATTTTACTCGCCGGACCCGCAGATGTTCGATGTGATGGAGAAATACGGCATTCTGGGCGTGGAGATGGAGGCGGCTGGCATCTACGGCGTGGCGGCGGAATTTGGCGCGAAGGCGCTAACGATTTGTACCGTCTCTGACCATATCCGTACTCACGAGCAGACCACAGCGGCGGAGCGCCAGTCCACGTTTAACGATATGATTAAAATCGCGCTGGAGTCTGTGTTGCTGGGAGATAAAGCGGCATAAGGCTAATGCCAGCCCGTTAAGCGGGTTTGTGAATAACGATTCCTGTTAATGCAAAAATCATAACGTATTGAGGCCTGGTATGGGGCCTCTTCTTTTTTTATTTTTCGTTAGTCCCCCCTTGATTGCGTTTAACTGATGAGCTTCTCCCTGAAAACAGAGCAGAGAATTAAAGCGGGACTATTTATTTACAATTGCGCTGGCAGTTGCCATACCGTCAAAGCGGTATTCTCAGTTTCGTTAACTGACTGAAGCTGCCCGAGCATATTACTAAGCCGCATAAGCGGATTATTTAGCATTGACATGTCCCGGGGGCTGGCAGGGCTTTTTTACTTTCCCGCTCCAGCATGCGCAGGCTTAAGGATACTGGTGCAATATTTGGCAAATTAATTTTGTTTACGCCTGAATAGCCAGTTAAATAGCTTTCAGCTTTTTATTATTACAAAAGTTGGCATCCTGCATATAACGTTCAATAAATACAGGATGCCAGGCTTAGATTACTGATTAATTGTCATGCTAACATCGTCAATATCAACATATTCATCCGGGTTCTGATGATAATCAGCCTGGAAATGCAGGCATAAATCCTGTCCATCAACGTCCCCGAGGTTAAAATCAGCAGTAAACTCGGTAAAATCTGTGCGGCTGCCCGCTATGTTGGTGCTCCAGTATGGTTTCGCATCTGGTGTAGAGGCATCCAGAATTGCCACGGTAGCGCCCAACACGCCACGCAGCTTACCTTTAATCGTACCGCTCTGGTTTGATTTAAATGCGTGGCGCTGAAAAATTGATTCCGTAGGATGTATCCGTGCGAAATGATTCTTTTCAACAACATCTTCATCTGAGGTCTGGATAGCCGAGCCTGTTAAAGAATCTGTCCATGAAGCGGCCCCGTTCTCGAAATCGCCATTGTTAATGACCGCGCCAGCTTCGCTTTCAATTTTGATATTATCAATATCTACCGTTGCGTCAGCATTCTGATCCCATTTTGCCTGAAAATGAAGGCACAGATCCGAGCCAAGATTATCCCCTAAAGCGAAAGCTAAAGTCTCCACCTTCCACTCGTTGCTATTATCTGGCGTCGCTTCCCCAGACCAGTATACTGTAGGTTCAGCTAAGGAAGCGTCCATAACAGACACGATGACTGGCAGCATACCACGAATAGAGAGCGTAATTGTTCCGCTGTCATTTGGATGAAAAAAGGTGCGCTGGAAAATAGATTGTGTGGTTTTAATCTCTGCATAACTATTTTTTCCTTCGTGCTCCTCTTCGCTCACTTCAATTGGGTTACCCGTGAGTGAATACATCCATTGTGTATTTTTCGTTTCTTCAAAATCGCCATTCTGGATTAAGTTATTGGTTGCTTTAACTTTTTTCATTTGTATATCCTTTAAATTTATACGTTTAATTGTTTGTGCTATTTATATAAAGCAACTCTGAATGAAATGCTGTAACTCTCTGAGCCAGGTAGAGTTACTTATCCCATTAAATATTTGGGGAAACTCTCCTGGGTAAAGAATTACATGGCCATTAAATTATTGGAAACGAGATTAATTCAATTTAGGTTCGTTTTTTTTCATGTGTGTGCGTTTGCCTGAGGCAGCATTAACTTGCTACGCTTTAATTCGTGACAAATATCACCTTTATGTTTCCTTGAATGCCAGTCAATCTCTGAATAACACTATGTGATGGAACATTGCTGTTTTAGAATAAAAAAACTTAAATATTGTGTGTTACCTCGCAATGTTTCACATCCTGTTTCTTTTAGTATGCTGATTTTCTCTTAGCGCATGAGTGAAAATGTATTCTTCTCATCTCTACGTTAAAAATATTTCATCCTCCGCTAGTTATTTTTCGGTATCTTCTTTTTTACTGGTATTGACAGTATGAACCTGGAACTTTTTAGTGGCCTGGCTGCCTGCAATGTAGCTGTGTAATATTAAAGTCAACACGGAAAAATTGCAGGAGGACTGACCATATTGAAGCCCTTACGGGCCAGGAGAGAATAATGGCACTCAGTCCCGATTTATTAACAAATATAATCAACCATTCTCCGGAGCCGGTCTTTTGGTTGATGGTTGGCGTTTTTTCCGTGTGGGGGGGCGTGGTTCGTTATCTGATGGATAACCAAAGACGCAGGAGGAAACGTAAGTGGACTGAAGCTGTATCACAAATCATCATATCCGCCTTTACAGGGTTTCTTGGCGGTTTGTACAGCTTTGAACACGGAAACAGTCCGCTGATGGCCCTGATTACCGCAGGGCTCTGTAGCACGCTGGGCAGCACCCTGCTACACTGGTTATGGCGGCGTGTTTTTGCATTGACAGAAAAAAATCCATAGTTATTAATGATTCAGACGTGAGGAAATTTCTGGTTTTATTTAACAGGCGGCGCGACTTCACAGGAATTAGCCGGACCTGAAAGCACGGATTTATCCGTGCTGAGAAAATTTATATTTATATAAATGTCGCTCCTGCAAAAGGGTTTATATCTGCACTTTTTTTCCGTCCATATCGTAGACGGCCCTTCGCCAGCGTTCGTCGGGCCGGTTGATAAAATTAATCCATTTTGCCGGCCTGACCGCGCCTCTCAGCCTGCCTTGATCGTCTTTTTCTACACAATTCCAGTTGGCAGAGCAGTGAATATATTTTTCTGCCAGCCTGTGAATTTCTTCATCTGTAAAACCGTCAACCTGAAGTCCGGTACGGATTGCTCGCCCCATAAGGATCGCTTTTTCACAAAAACGCTGTAGTTCGGATTGAAAAGCAATTCCCGGAACAGCGCTATCACATGGGTAAAATTCCACTCCTGCATCCTGCGCCGCATCAACCATGACTCGAAGCACCACCTTTGACCAGTCATTGTACGTTGGCCGTTCGATAACGGCAGCGGCGCCGCTTCGCTTTTGCCGGGCGCCATACCGATCGGCGGGCATGCGCGCGTCATGCCAGCTCTCAACGGTTACCCCGGCCGTCTGCAACAGGGGCGCGATGGCCGGATAGGCCGCCATTGCGCTGAGCTGTTCGCACGTCTTTTGATATATTCGTGTTCCGCTATCAGGTGTGGAAAGCGGTACTGTTTCATACTCCGGTCTTGTGACGAAATATCGCTCGTATTCACAGGTGTTATATCCTCCGCCAATATCAGAATGTACACCCGGCAGCGCCAGCTCCGGCCATGCAGGTTTGACACTATTCAGGGCAAAATTAAACCGACATTCGTGTTGCGCAGTGATATGAAATACTTTTTGCGCAACCCCTGGACGAAGTTTCAGATTGACCTCGCCAGTATCGGCGTTATGCGGATTGAGACCGTTTATGGGAGTGCAAATGGCCGCAACGGTATCGAATAAGCCGAGAAAACGTGTTTTTACCTCTAAAGCCCCCTGTGAAACCCTCTTTGTCAGCACAGGCTGAAGTGCTGCGATGATGGCCGGATCCTGGCTAAACACACGGTTGGCGAAGTGGCGCGCTGCGGCTGCTCCCCGGCTGAAACCGAAAATGTCAAACTGTATATTTTGGATGATGCAGTGGTGGGTTACGTCAAGCCTGCCCAAATAATCCCGGATGCAGCCCGCCAGGGCCGCAACTGCTTTATCTGTTTTTTTCACCACTCCCGTGTCGCCTCTACCGGTGACGATGCCATAGATGTTGTCGTGCGCCCCATCTTCGGTACCCACGCCCTCAATATATAGCGCATACTGGCCAGACCCGGAGTCAGGGGCAATATCCTGGCGATAAAGCGTGTAGAGCTTGTAAATATTGGTTTGAGCATTGAGGCTACTTACTGCCGCTCTGCCGATAAAACCGTGAGCCGGTAAGAGATGCTGATCTGAGGATAATTCTCTCATTCTATTACGCGTATCAGTATAGTTAACCTGATGATAGCCGCCGTCAGATGAATTTTGGCCTGTGCCATCAAAAAAGATACCGATAGTCAGGATAATAGCTTGTTTAGGCTGCGTCATATTCTCTGTGCCAGCCGCTGTGGCATTAATTGATTCGCTTTTCATGGGCTACCTCGCCAGTCATAGCTGTCCGATTCTTTATAAGGAAATGCAATGGATATGCTTTAAGCCACATGTATAATTTGACTATGATTTACCTGGTGTCGTCTATTATCCCCACATAATGAGGAAAAATGTTTCAACAGATGTAAACCAGTGAGAATCTGGCTTATGTAAAACGCATAGAACGGGTTAGTTATTATGTATGCACGAAACAATATCTATTAACTCATCATATCGCTCCTTTTTAAAATATATTCCTCTGTTTAATATGAATTGAAATTCTTTTGGCATATCTAAGGAAATTAAATCCTTCTCATTAAAGGCAGGGTGATTGACTGCGTTTTCAGTAATTAAGGCAATGCCCATATCCAGCGTCAACGCCCCGATCACATCATACACATCAGGAAGAGCAATGAATTGGCCTTTAATGCAATGTTCGCGCAGGTTATTTTTGATTTTTTGAAAAACGTTATGTTGTAATACGGCATCACGCAGGAAGATATTTTCCATTTTAAGCATCTGAAATGGATCTTTATATTTGCTGATAACCTTCTCACTGGCAACAATTACAATTTTTTCAGGCGGCAACGCCATTTTATAAACAGAGGTGGGGATTTTTTCATTTAACCCATATGTGACATCCAGTATTACATCACAATATTCATCTAAAGTATTTTCCAGCGGTAAACTTGCTTTAGATGATTTAATTTCAATCCTGTTGCCAAATTTTTCAATTAGAATTGCTAATTTTTTCGGCAGCGTAGGATTTAAAAAAGCATCGACACAAATAACCGTCCTGGGTGTATCTCCTTTAGTACGGTTGAATATATTAATGCTTTTGTCATATAAAGGGGCAATATCGTTATACAAAGCTTTCCCATAACTGGTAAGAAAAGTGCCTGTCTTTTTCCTCAGTATCAGTTTTTTTCCTAAACGCTGCTCCAGTTCATGAATTCCATGACTGAGTGCGGAAGGTGTTATAGCAATATCGTTAGCGGCAAGGCTAAAGCTTCCTGCTCGCGCTACTGCAATAAATTATTGGATTTGCCTGGAGAAAAACATAATTGCCTCTGTTTATAATTAGTCAGTTAATTCTTAATCGCAAAGCGAGTGTAAATGTTTGATATAGATCGTGTTTTTATGAATTTCACCGAGTGGCATTCCTACGAATATCAGAATTTATTGGCAATTTTAGATAAAGTATTGTGACCCAGATCGCTTAATTTGAATTATGTAAACTCATTAATTTCTTTAGGCGTCCTGGCGACAGGGCTTTCATTGCATGAATTAATTTTTAAACAATCTGAATTTTTTTCATTCCATTTCAGTACAGGTTTAATGACATAAAGCATATTTTCTAATCAGGGCTAAAGAAATTATGCTTCGCTATGCAGAACAGAGCAGGAGGAAAACTCGCTACCACGCGGATGGTGTTTTAAGAATAGTCTGATTATGGTTTTTACCCGGCAAGGACGAAGGGCCATCAGATTATTTAGATACTCATTTAACCATTTCTAAACTGGGGCTGTTCTACTGTAAAAACTTACTGATCTACAGAAGTGGTTAAGCTCACCCGTTACAGCTCAGTCACGGGGCTGGTGCGGGCAGTGCTGAATCCAGGACGGTTTCTTTCATTGAACCGCCGCTAATAAACGTCCCTGTGCAGGCGGTTTTATCGTTAAGACAGAAAAGATATCCGATCGCTTAAGTTACCCCTCTTTCCAGGCGCTGAACCCTTTTCCCTGAAGGCAACTTCGCACTGCGGCAAGTTTATTTTGTTAGCCATACCAGCATTTTCTCCCGGCATTTACTTGCTATTGACGCCCATGCATCTAATTACTATTAATAAAACAAGGCGTTAACTTAGTTATGATGTGCAAAAAGCGGCTAAGCTTAAAACGGTATAAATACAACTTTGCCATAACATGCCGCTAATCGTATTACGGGCGACAACCGGAGGCCGCTCGCGCGGCCTTCAGATTGTTGGCAAAGAAGGAAAAAACGGTTTTTTTCCTTCTTTGTGGTAAGCAGGCGAAAATCAATGCGTTGATTTTCCTTATTTTTTTATTGAATTTCATCCATCCTGTCTGCGTCAGGATGGGGTTTGTCAGCCGTCTCAAAGGCCGCTCTCGCGGCCTTGTTTAGCGCCCGTTGATTGAGCGCGATCGCGTACCACATACGCTGGCGGGCGCATGCCGCGCGTTTTTGTAGCCAGTGGCAGTCCGAAACGGCAATCCGGACATTGTGAACTTATTTTCATAATGTCGTCACGCGAGGTTCTGGTTTTCACATTGTTGCGGGCTGAGGCCGTTGCAGGAGATATGAAGCGCGGAAATTAGCCGTCGCAAGGAAGGCAGGCCGGATGCCTTTATGAAAACGAACCTGAAGGATAGCGCGCGCCCGGAGCCGGGCGCGTATCGTGCAGTAGGTTTTAGCGCGAAGGGCCGCCGGGCATGTCATCATCTTCAGGAACCGGGCGGCTGGCGGTTAGCAGGTAAGGAGACTGCTGCCAGCGGGTGCGTTTTCCCTGCAACAGCGTGCGGGTCAGCACTATACCGATCGCCAGAGCCAGTAGCAGCATCAGGCGCAGAATATTGGTCGTGTTATCCACCTGTTTTGCTTCCGTCGCCAGGGTATGCGTATCCAGCGTCATGCGCAGCTGGCCAAGCCGCCCATTTTTACCCTTAATATCCTCTACAATTTGCTGATTGAAATAGCCGCCAGCTTTTTTGCCGTCGAGCGCCAGCCGGTCACGCACGTCAACGCTTTCACCCGCGCGCACGACGAGCGCTCCGCCTTCGTCATAAACGCTGGCGTCCAGCACGCGGCTGCCTTCGGTCAACTGGCGAAGCACGGCCATTATCTGTTTTTCGTCCGGCGTCTGGCTTTTCATCATTGGCGCAAGGGTATAGCTCACCTGGCGCGCCAGCGTGCGGGCAATCTCTTCCATTTGGACATTGCGCGAGTTCTGATGATTCTGGCTGAACCATGAGGCGCCCTGCATCAGCGCGACCAGCAGCGCCAGGCAGAGAAGTACGATCGCCGCGCGGTGCAGCCGGAATTTAAATTTTCCCTTAACCATATTTCACCCGTTAAAATTTGCAGTCTGCATGTTGCCAGATGTGCTCTCAACAGGGTAGCCTCATGCGTTGTTTTGTTGCGGCCTAACTTGATACAGGAGCTGAAATGCCCAATAGTTTGACCTGGCGCGATCTGCCTAATGAGGTCCCTCTCTGGCCCGGGTTACCCCTTTCTTTAAGCGGCGATGAGGTGATGCCTCTGGATTATCGTGCAGGGCGCACAGGATGGCTTCTGTACGGGCGCAGCCTGGATAAAGAACGCCTTACGCGCTACCAGCGCAAGCTGGGCGCGGCGATGGTGATTGTTAGCGCCTGGTGCGTGGAAGACTATCAGGTGATTCGCCTGGCGGGGTCTTTGACGCCTCGCGCCGCAAGGCTTGCGCACGAGGCGGGGCTGGACGTCGCGCCAATGGGTAAGCTTCCTCATCTGCGTACGCCGGGTTTGCTGGTAATGGATATGGATTCCACGGCCATTGAAATTGAATGTATTGATGAAATTGCAAAGCTGGCGGGTACCGGTGAGAGCGTTGCTGAAGTGACCGAGCGCGCGATGCGCGGCGAACTGGATTTTACCGCCAGCCTGCGTCAGCGCGTGGCGACGCTAAAAGGCGCCGACGCGGCGATATTGCGTCAGGTGCGCGATGCGCTGCCGCTGATGCCGGGCCTTGTGTCGCTGGTAGTAAAACTCCAGGCGCTGGGGTGGAAGGTGGCGATTGCCTCTGGCGGCTTTACGTACTTTGCCGATTATCTGCGTGAAAAGCTCAACCTGAACGAGGCGGTGGCCAATGTGCTGGAAATTCGCGACGGCAGGCTGACCGGCGAAGTTTGCGGCGCTGTTGTCGATGCCAGGCATAAAGCCCAAACCCTTACCGAACTGATGGAAAAATATCATATAGCGCCCGCCCAGACGGTGGCGATTGGCGATGGCGCCAACGATTTACCCATGCTCAGGCGCGCAGCGCTCGGTGTGGCTTATCATGCCAAACCTAAGGTGAATCAGCAGGCGGAAGTGACTATCCGCAACGCCGATCTGATGGGGGTATTCTGTATTCTCTCCGGCAGCCTTAACCAGGAATAATGACATGGCGAAAGCGGTAAAACGCGCGTTTGTTTGTAATGAATGCGGCGCGGACTATCCGCGCTGGCAGGGGCAGTGCAGCGCCTGCCATGCCTGGAATACCATTACTGAAGTGCGGCTTGCGGCCTCGCCGCAGGCGGCGCGCAACGAGCGTCTGTCCGGCTATGCCGGTAGCGCAGGCGTCAGCAAAGTGCAGAAGCTTTCTGATATCAGCCTGGAGGCGCTGCCGCGCTTTTCCACCGGCTTTAAAGAGTTCGATCGCGTACTGGGCGGCGGCGTTGTGCCCGGTAGCGCTATTCTTATCGGCGGCAATCCCGGCGCGGGCAAATCCACGCTGCTGTTGCAGACGCTGTGTAAGCTTGCGGTGGAAATGAAAACCCTTTACGTCACCGGCGAGGAATCATTACAGCAGGTTGCGATGCGCGCCCACCGCCTGGGGCTGCCGACGGATAACCTTAATATGCTTTCGGAAACCAGCATTGAACAGGTCTGCCTGATTGCCGAAGCGGAGCAGCCGAAGCTTATGGTTATCGACTCTATTCAGGTTATGCATATGGCGGACGTGCAGTCATCGCCCGGCAGCGTGGCGCAGGTGCGCGAAACCGCGGCCTATCTGACGCGCTTTGCCAAAACACGCGGCGTGGCTATCGTCATGGTCGGCCATGTAACTAAAGATGGTTCGCTGGCAGGGCCGAAGGTGCTGGAGCACTGTATAGACTGCTCGGTTTTGCTTGATGGCGATGCCGATTCCCGCTTTCGCACGTTGCGCAGCCATAAAAACCGTTTTGGCGCGGTAAATGAGCTGGGCGTATTTGCTATGACGGAGCAGGGAATGCGTGAGGTGAGCAATCCGTCGGCAATTTTTCTAAGCCGTGGCGATGAACTGACAGCAGGCAGTTCCGTAATGGTGGTATGGGAAGGTACGCGCCCGCTGTTGGTGGAAATTCAGGCGCTGGTGGATCAGTCTATGATGGCGAATCCGCGCCGTGTGGCAGTCGGCCTGGAGCAGAATCGCCTGGCGATTCTTCTGGCCGTGTTGCATCGGCATGGCGGGCTGCAAATGGCCGATCAGGACGTGTTTGTAAACGTAGTCGGCGGCGTGAAAGTGATGGAAACCAGCGCCGACCTGGCGCTGCTGCTGGCTATGGTGTCGAGCCTGCGCAACCGCCCGCTGCCGCACGATCTGGTGGTGTTTGGCGAAGTGGGGCTTGCAGGCGAGATCCGGCCTGTGCCGAGCGGGCAGGAGCGGATTACCGAAGCTGCCAAGCACGGTTTTCGCCGCGCTATTGTGCCGCACGCCAATGTGCCGAAAAAGCCTCCGGAAGGGATGACGGTGTTTGGCGTGAAGAAGCTGGCGGATGCGCTGGCGATTTTTGACGACTTATAATGGTATTTCCACTTATTTCTATTCGTTGTTCGGGTCGCGTCTGACTCAAAGGAATTATTGCAGGAGGCTGTAAATGTCGTCGTTCGACTACATTAAGACCGCTATACGACAGAAAGGCTGCACTCTGCAACAGGTCGCGGATGCCAGCGGCATGACAAAAGGTTATCTCAGCCAACTGCTGAATGCCAAAATCAAAAGCCCCAGCGCCCGCAAACTGGAGGCGCTGCATCGTTTTCTTGGGCTGGAGTATCCGCTCAGGCAGAAAAGCGTGGGCGTTGTATTTGGTAAATTTTATCCGCTCCATACCGGACATATTTATCTGATTCAGCGCGCCTGTAGCCAGGTGGATGAGCTGCATATCATCATGGGCTATGACGAAACGCGCGACCGCGCGCTATTTGAAGACAGCGCCATGTCGCAGCAGCCAACCATCAGCGATCGCTTGCGCTGGCTGCTTCAAACCTTCAAATATCAGAAAAACATTCGTATTCATGCCTTTAATGAGGAAGGGATGGAGCCTTACCCCCACGGCTGGGGAGTGTGGAGCGAGGGCATTAAAACCTTTATGGTCGATAAAGGCATACACCCTGACTGGGTCTATACCTCTGAAGAGGGCGATGCATCGCAATATCTGGAGCATTTGGGGATTGAAACGCGGCTTATCGATCCTGAAAGAACGTTTATGAGCATCAGCGGTACACAGATCCGCGAAAATCCGTTTCGCTACTGGGAGTATATTCCTACTGAAGTAAAACCGTTTTTTGTGCGCACGGTGGCGATTCTGGGCGGGGAATCAAGCGGAAAGTCGACGCTGGTGAACAAGCTTGCGAATATTTTCAACACTACCAGCGCCTGGGAGTACGGGCGTGACTATGTCTTTTCGCACCTGGGCGGCGATGAGATGGCGCTACAATATTCCGATTATGATAAAATCGCGCTTGGCCAGGCTCAATATATTGATTTTGCTGTAAAATATGCCAATCGTGTAGCCTTTATCGATACAGATTTCGTTACTACGCAGGCGTTTTGTAAGAAGTATGAGGGCCGGGAGCATCCTTTTGTTCAGGCGCTGATTGACGAATATCGTTTTGATCTGGTCATTTTGCTGGAAAATAATACGCCGTGGGTTGCAGATGGGCTACGTAGCCTGGGCAGTTCGCTCGATCGCCGTCAGTTTCAGCAAATGTTGGTAGCCATGCTGGGGCAAAATGGCATTCGTTATGTTCATGTAGAAGAAGCGGATTACGATTCTCGCTTCCTGCGCTGTGTGGATCTGGTAAAGCAGATGATGGGCGAGTCCGGCCCGGATACGCCCTGAAGTTTTGTAACCGAGAGAGCGTAGCAGAAAGAGGCAGCATAGCCTTAAGCGATCTTAGCCTGAACGGCGACCTTGCGATAATAACGAAAAGGACAAACGTGAGTTTATCCTCAGATTGTTGGCAAAGAAGGAAAAAACGGGGTTTTTCCTTCTTTGTGGTAAGCAGGCGAAAATCAATGCTTTGATTTTGCTTATTTTTTATTGTATTTCATCCATCCTGTCTGCGACAGGTTGGGGTTTGTCAGCGGTCTCAGGACAAATGTGAGTTTGTCTTCTTTGTCGCTATTAGCCGAAAACCCGTGTATTTCTTTTTCTGATGTGACAGGGCGAAGCCGCACGTAACCGCGTTTGTCAGCGACTTAAAGGAGAGGAAAAGCGTGCTTTCCCCCTCCTTTGCGGCTAACAGTTGAAAATCACCAGGTCTATTTTCTTTATTCTGCCGTCACGCGGGGCTGACATTGCCCGGCCCGTTGTTTGCCAGCGGAAATAAGGGCGGCTGTTAACGCCCTTTTTACTTCATTATACGTTTGTATTTAATCCGCTTCGGCTCAAGTGCATCGGCGCCGAGGGTGCGTTTTTTGTACTCTTCGTATTCGGTGAAGTTGCCTTCAAAGAATTCAACTTTGCCTTCGTCCTGGTAGTCCAGAATGTGGGTTGCGATACGATCAAGGAACCAGCGGTCATGCGAGATAACCATCGCGCAGCCTGGAAATTCCAGCAGGGCGTTTTCCAGCGCGCGCAGCGTTTCTACGTCAAGATCGTTAGTCGGCTCATCGAGCAGGAGCATATTGCCGCCAACCTGTAACAGTTTGGCAAGGTGCAGGCGCCCGCGCTCGCCGCCGGACAGCTCGCCTACGCGTTTTCCCTGATCGGTGCCCTTGAAGTTGAAGCGGCCCACGTAAGCGCGGCTTGGAATTTCAAAATTACCGATCTTCATGATATCCAGACCGCCGGATACCTCTTCCCACACCGTTTTTTTATTGTCCATCGCATCGCGGAACTGATCGACGGAGGCGATTTTCACGGTGTCGCCCAGCGTGATAGTGCCGCAATCCGGCTGTTCTGCGCCAGCGATCATGCGAAACAGCGTGGATTTCCCCGCGCCGTTTGGGCCAATGATGCCGACGATTGCGCCTTTCGGAATAGCAAAAGAAAGCCCGTCAATAAGAACGCGATCGCCATAGGATTTGGTCAGGTTCTCTACTTCCAGCACTTTGTCGCCGAGGCGCGGGCCGGGCGGAATGAACAGCTCGCTGGTTTCGTTACGCTTCTGGTACTCGACATTGTTGAGTTCTTCAAAGCGGGCCAGGCGCGCTTTACCTTTGGACTGCCGGCCTTTAGCGCCCTGGCGCACCCATTCCAGCTCTTTTTCAATAGATTTGCGGCGTGCTGCTTCCTGAGAGGCCTCCTGGGCCAGGCGCTGATCTTTTTGCTCAAGCCAGGAAGAGTAGTTGCCTTCCCACGGAATGCCTTCGCCGCGATCCAGCTCCAGAATCCAGCCTGCCACGTTGTCGAGGAAGTAGCGGTCGTGGGTGATGGCGACGACGGTGCCTTCAAAATCATGCAGGAAACGTTCCAGCCAGGCGACAGATTCGGCGTCCAGGTGGTTAGTGGGTTCGTCAAGCAGCAGCATGTCCGGTTTTTCAAGCAACAGTCGGCAAAGCGCCACGCGGCGACGTTCGCCGCCGGACAGGTTAGCAATTTTAGCGTCCCACTCTGGCAGACGCAGCGCGTCGGCGGCACGCTCTAACTGCATATTCAGGTTATGGCCGTCATGGGCCTGGATTATTTCTTCAAGTTTGCCCTGCTCTGCGGCCAGTTTGTCGAAATCAGCGTCCGGTTCAGCGTAAAGCGCATACACTTCGTCCAGGCGCTTAAGGGCGGTTACCACTTGCGCGACGGCCTCTTCGACAGATTCACGTACCGTGTGCTCTGGATTGAGCTTCGGCTCCTGCGGGAGGTAACCGATATTTAAACCCGGCTGCGCACGCGCTTCGCCTTCTATATCGGTATCAATACCCGCCATGATGCGCAGCAGGGTGGATTTACCGGCGCCGTTCAGGCCCAGTACGCCAATTTTAGCGCCCGGGAAAAAGCTCAGAGAGATATTCTTAAGGATATGGCGCTTCGGCGGCACAACTTTGCCGACGCGGTGCATGGTATAAACGAATTGAGCCACGTTGCGACTTCGCCTCTTTTATAATGGAAAAATGGTTCGTTTCAGAAGCGAAGTTTAGCCTTTTTCAAGCCTTAATCCCAGCCGGGGGGGGGGAAGGGGCGGCTTCGTTCCGGGCGCTGTCTTGAGAAATGTAATGAAAGGCGCGTAGGCCGTGATGCGAACTGGCCCGTTAAGGCGGCGTGGCCTGGAAAATCTCAGCGGCGCCTGGTTTGAGCGTCCCGCTGTACGCCGGGAGGCGCTTATCGCTCGCCTGTCGGATACCGCTCCTGCCCGCCTTGCGTGCGCTGTCGCATTAACAATGCCATTTTTCCGGTTGCGCTATTGCTGGCTACAATAGTGCGGAGCCGGTTTTTATATGTAGATGAAGGATAAATGAGCGGTAATCGCCCCCGGCAGAGAAAAAACGTTCAGAACATGGCATAACCGGCAGTCCGCAGTTAGCATAAATGAGAATACTTTTCAGCGGCTTGACGCCGCGATGGCATAATTAATAACGCGAGGTTTTTTGTGGGAAGAGCCAAACAGGCCGTCTGGCGCACTCTGGTACTCAGCGTTTGTTTTCTGAGTTACAGTCAGGCGGTTCACGCTGATTCACTGGATGAGCAACGTAGCCGATATGCGCAGGTCAGGCAAGCCTGGGACAACAAACAAATGGACGTGGTCGCGCAACTGATGCCCACGCTGCGTGATTATCCGTTGTATCCTTACCTGGAATACCGACGGTTGACCGATTACCTGAAAAATGAGCCTTCCATCAGTGTCACGGCATTTGTACAGAAATACCCGACGCTGCCGCTGGCGCGCAGCCTCAGATCGCGTTTTGTTAACGAGCTGGCGAGGCGTGAAGACTGGCGCGGCATCCTGGCTTTCAGCCCACAAGAGCCAGGCGCGGTGGAGGCCCGCTGTAATTACTATTACGCAAAATGGAACACGGGCCAGACGACCGAGGCCTGGCGTGGCGCGCATGAGCTGTGGATGACGGGTAAAAACCAGCCTGCGGCCTGCGATCGACTTTTCCAGGCCTGGCGCGCATCGGGCACGCAGACGGCCGAGGATTATCTCGAGCGTATCCGGCTGGCGATGAAGGCTGGCAATACTTCACTGACGTTAAGGCTTGCGGCTGGTATGCCTGCGGGGTACGGCACTATCTCTGGCGCGATTCGTTCGCTTGCCGCCAGCCCGGATAGCGTTTTGCAATTTGCCCGCAGCGTGAGCGCAACGGACTTTACCCGCCAGATGGCTGCCGTGGCGTTTGCCAGCGTGGCGCGTCAGGATGCGGAAAACGCCAGGTTGATGATCCCCTCTCTGGCCCAGGCGCAGCAGTTATCAGAAGACCAGACACAGGAGCTAAAAGAGATAGTGGCCTGGCGGCTGATGGGGAATGATATCACCCCTGGCCAGGCAAACTGGCGCGATGACGTCATTATGCATTCTCAGTCCACTTCACTGCTGGAGCGGCGCGTGCGCATGGCGTTGGGGGCTGGCGATCGACAGGGCCTTAACACCTGGCTGGCGCGCCTGCCGATGGAAGCAAAAAGCAAAGACGAGTGGCGTTACTGGCAGGCTGACCTGCTGTTGGCGCAAGGGCGTGATAGAGAAGCAAAAGAGATATTGCATGAGTTGATGCGCGGTCGTGGTTTTTATCCTATGGCTGCCGCGCAGCGGCTGGGGGAAAAATACGTACTGCGTATTGATAAAGCGCCGGCGGTTAGCCCGCTTCTGCTTCAGGGCGCTGAGATGGCGCGCGTGCGTGAATTGATGTACTGGAATTTGGACAATACCGCGCGCGGAGAATGGGCAAACCTGGTAAGCAGCCGCTCGACGTCGGAGCAGGCAGGCCTGGCGCGATACGCCTTTAACCAGGGCTGGTGGGATCTGAGCGTGCAGGCAACGATTGCCGGTAAGCTGTGGAATCACCTGGAGGAGCGCTTCCCGCTTGCCTGGCAGTCTACGTTTGACAGCTACACCCGCAATAAGGATATTTCTTCCAGCTATGCGATGGCGATTGCTCGCCAGGAAAGCGCCTGGAATCCTAAGGTGCGCTCACCGGTTGGCGCGACCGGGTTGATGCAGCTCATGCCTGCAACGGCGGCCCATACGGCGAAAACGTATGGAATTCCTTACTCCAGCCCACGTCAACTGCTCGACCCGGATATGAATATTAATCTGGGGACCACTTACCTGCAGAGTGTGTATGAACAGTTTGGTTATAACCGTATCTTCGCCTCGGCGGCTTATAACGCAGGGCCTGGGCGAGTGAGAACCTGGCGCGGCAATAGCGGCGGGCGTATTGACGCGGTGGCGTTTGTAGAAAGCATTCCATTTTCTGAGACGCGCGGCTATGTAAAGAACGTACTGGCCTATGATGCTTACTATCGCTATTTTTCCGGTAAAGACCGTGCGCCTGGGTTGATGACGGATGCTGAGTGGCAGTCGCGTTACTGATTTTTCCCGTAGCTATGTTATGCTGCTGTACTAGTTAGATAGTATTGTTAACGGTATGGTGGCATAACATGTCTCAGCTATCCCAGTATTCTGCGGCGCAGGCGGAACAGAGTAATAAAGAGTGGCTGCGTTTTGTAGCGCTGTTGCAGCAGGCGTTTGATAAACAGCTTCATTTGCCGCTGCTGACGCTAATGCTTACCCCGGATGAGCGTGATGCGCTCGGTACGCGTATTCGTATTATTGAAGAGCTTCTGCGCGGCGAAATGAGCCAGCGCGAGCTTAAAAATGAGCTGGGCGCTGGCATTGCGACTATCACTCGGGGTTCCAATAGTCTGAAATCCGCCCCGCCAGCGCTGCGCGCCTGGCTGGAGGCGGTGTTGTTGGGCGAGGCTGACAGTCAGTGATACACCGCGTTATGAAAAGGGCTGAGCGCCAGTAGCACCGCCTGATGGTAAACGCTGCTGCGCGTAAGATGGCCTGCGGTGAAAACGCCTATTGCGCCTTCCTTGCGGCCGATTTCACTGATGCCGCTCCACTCAGACATCACCGGCCCCAGCGCTTCGCCTGCCAGCACGCGCTCGAGAATGGCTTTCGGTAGCGGCAGCGTAGCAGATCGCGCCTCGCCGCAGCGGTGTTTGTTCTCAATGACCACCCAACTGAAGGTGCTTGCGTCATCTATGCCCGCCTCGATAGCGACCCAGAAATCCGCATCAGGGCTGGCATTACGGGCATATTCAACACGCTGACGGGCGCCGCGTCGCGTTTCTTCATTGCCGATGGGCTGTTCCGGGACGCCGCTCTCAACGCTAACGGCGTCAATATGGCAGGATCCGGCGCCGAAAATTAATTCAAATGCCGCCAGAATTGCCCGAATTTTGGCGGGGTTTTGGGTTGCGCAGATGACATGGTACATAATCTGTGGAACTCTGATAGAAATTTATGAAAGCAGTATACCCAAAATACTTTGCGTTGCAGAAAGGCTGTCGGCAGTCAATACACTTAGCTAACCTGAAACGGTGGTTTACTTAAAGTGTAAATGACGGGCCGTCCGCTTTTGCGTACGTAAAATATGGCGGGTTATCATGGATAAAACGCATGTTACAGGTATATCTCGTCCGTCACGGCGAAACAATGTGGAATGCCGAACGACGGATTCAGGGACAATCCGACAGCCCTCTTACGGCGCGTGGAGAACGTCAGGCTGCGCAGGTCGCGCAGCGCGTGAAGCAACTGAACATAACGCACGTTATCGCCAGTGATTTGGGGCGTACAACGCGCACCGCAGAAATCATTGCCAATATTTGCGGCTGCGGCGTGACGCTCGACCCGCGCCTTCGCGAGCTGGATATGGGCGTACTGGAACGCAGACAGCTTGATTCGCTCACGCAAGAAGAAGAAAGCTGGCGGCGGCGTCTGGTTAACGGTACGCCGGACGGGCGTATACCCGGCGGGGAATCCATGCAGGAGGTGAGCGTGCGCATGCACGGCGCGTTGAATGCCTGTTGTGAACTTCCTCAGGGCAGCCGGCCGCTGCTGGTGAGTCACGGCATGGCGCTGGGCTGCCTGGTCAGTACGATTCTTGGCCTGGCGCCCTGGGCTGAACGCCGGTTACGCCTGCGTAACTGTTCGCTCTCAAGGGTTGATTTTCAGCAAAGCCCGTGGCTTGCGCCTGGCTGGGTGGTGGAAATGGCGGGCGACATCTCGCACCTTGACGCCCCCGCGCTGGATGAATTACAACGCTAGCGGCGTACCGGAATGAGGTATTCACAGCGTACCTCTTTCGGCGGTTCGGCCAGTTTTTCTCGGTGGGCAGGATAAAAACGCTCGATATCCTGCCCACGGCGACGGGTAAGATTCAGCATGGGCATACAGGTGCCATAAAGCGTTAGAACAAAATTCTGCAACCCTTCCGCTGGCCCTTCATAGTTAAACTGCACATAGTCTCCGCCTTCAAGATGCACCGGCTGTAGGTTAGGAATATTGCTGTTAGCCATCTCTGGCGGCAGCGCGGTGGTATAGAGCACTTCCTGTTCATCGTCTTTATCTGCGTTGGCGCGCGGTTCATGCAGGCCATACAGTACGGGGGGAATGGTCGAGGTGTGGCTCAAAAACTGGTGCCAGAACTGAATACGCATCTCGTTTCGAAAGGCGCTGATTTGCTCGAGCGTGCAGCTATAGCTTTGCGTGGTGCCCAGCAGATGCGTTTCCGGCAGCGTAATAAAATGGGGTTGCGGCGGCGTGAATTCCCCCAGGCGAATCGGGGGGCGCATGCCGAAGGCGCTCCAGTCCGCAGAACGCCGATACAGCGCGGGCGTTCTGGCAAATTGTTTTTTAAAGGCGCGGGTGAAGGTTTGCTGTGAATCAAAACGGTATTGTAACGCAATATCCAGTATCGGGCGGGCGGTCAGGCGTAACGCAACGGCGGACTTGGATAACCGTCTGGCCCGAATATATGCGCCAATGGCGTGACCGGTAACCTCTTTAAACATCCGCTGTAAGTGCCATTTTGAATAACCGGCTTTGGCAGCAACGTTATCCAGCGAAAGAGGTTGGTCGAGATGGCTTTCCAGCCAGGTTAATAAGTCGCGAATAATCCCAGCCTGATCCATAAATTATCCTCATCCTGACGAGCGTATACCTCAACTTTTAGGAATGGATAATAACATTTTTTATTGTTTAAGCATTCAGTGTTTTTTTATGCATTTCATGCTCAAATTAGGGGGGGTAAACCCGGAAAAGTTTAATAACGTGATATTAAACATTTTTTTTGACGATACGCTGTTAATGGTTAAACGCAACGTTAAGCATGGTAACAATATGAAATGTAAGGTAATGGTATCCCTTTTGTCGCTGCTTCTGGCCGCGGGCGCCGCCAGAGCGGAACAAATTGGATCTGTGGATACGGTTTTTAAGATGTTCGGGCCTGACCACAAAATCGTGGTTGAAGCCTTTGACGACCCTGATGTAAAAAACGTGACCTGCTATATCAGTCGTGCGAAAACAGGCGGCATCAAAGGTGGTCTGGGGCTGGCTGAAGATACGGCCGATGCGGCGATTTCTTGCCAGCAGGTTGGCCCTGTTGAAGTCAGTGAAAAGATCGCTGCGGGAAAAGCCGAAGGCGAAGTCGTTTTTCGTAAGCGTACGTCGCTGGTGTTTAAGAAGTTGCAGGTGGTCCGTTTTTATGACAAGCAGCGCCATACTCTGGTTTACCTTTCTTATTCGGATAAAATTGTTGATGGCTCGCCTAAAAACGCGCTAAGCGCTGTACCGATCATGCCCTGGAAATAGGCGGGGTAGTATGCTGATGGCAACCGTCGCCGCACGGTTGCGGTTTCCGGCTTTCTTTATTCGCGATTAACGGTTAATCCCGGTAAGGAAATGCAATAACGCTTCAGAGCAAAAGGAATACAGGTTTGACAAACGAGAGAATACCCAATGAGAAAAGCGGGCTTTATTTCGAGGCGTAATGGCATAACCCTGTAAAGCGTGGCGTTATATTTATCGCTTAAATAAGTGATATAAGCTTAAGTTATTAATGGTTGCAAAAAATATAATATATATGGCGTTTCGGCCATTCCTGGCAGAGAAACAGGCGGATATAACCTTAAAAAAAAGGCGGAAATATCCGCCTTTTTTTTACTTAGCGGGGTCTGCCCCGTTATTCCTGTAAATCGCCGCAGAAGCGATAGCCTTCTCCGTGAATTGTCGCGATGATTTCTGGCGTATCCGGGGTGGATTCGAAATGCTTACGGATACGACGGATGGTCACGTCAACGGTGCGGTCATGCGGCTTTAGCTCGCGGCCGGTCATTTTCTTTAGCAGTTCCGCGCGCGTCTGAATTTTTCCGGGATTCTCGCAGAAGTGCAGCATGGCGCGGAATTCACTGCGGGGAAGTTTATACTGTTCGCCGTTAGGGCTGATAAGTGAACGGCTATTAATATCCAGTTCCCAGCCGTTGAATTTATAGCTTTCAACGGAACGGCGTTCTTCGCTGCCGCTGCCCAGATTCATCGTGCGCGAGAGCAGGTTACGCGCGCGAATGGTTAGCTCGCGCGGATTGAATGGTTTGGTGATATAATCGTCCGCGCCTATTTCAAGACCGAGGATTTTATCCACTTCGTTGTCGCGACCGGTCAGGAACATCAGCGCCACATTCGCCTGTTCCCGAAGCTCGCGCGCAAGTAGCAGGCCGTTTTTGCCCGGCAGATTGATATCCATTATCACAAGATTGATATCATTATCGGAGAGGATTTGATGCATCTCGGCGCCATCAGTCGCCTCGAAGACATCATAGCCCTCCGCCTCGAAAATGCTTTTTAACGTATTACGTGTTACCAGCTCGTCTTCAACGATAAGAATATGAGGGGTCCGCATGTTTGCTACCTAAAATTGCCAACTAAATCGAAACAGGAGTACAGAAGTCCCTGACCTGCCTGATACATGTCGTGAATTAACATGTTAGGCGACGACATGACTAAAGTACGTAATTGCGTTCTTGATGCACTTTCCATCAACGTCAACAACATCATTAGCTTGGTCGTGGGATCCAGTTCCCTCAAGACCCGACAGTGTCAAAAACGGCTGCCATCCTACCATTTTAACAGCAACATAACAGAGCGCATGGTTTACGACACTTAATAAAACTACGCTTCGTTGACATATATCAATTTCAATTGTAGCACGTTAACAGATTGATGAACTATTCATAGCGAATTGCCTGTGTTAATCACATTTTATTAATGTTTTTTCGTTTTTTATACCCGTTTTTGGACCGCGCCATGTACGATGCTTGATATGAAATTTAGCATTTTTATTGCTAATAAACAAAAAGATACCGCTCTTTTTTTGTCTTTCTTAGCTAAAAGTGTGACGATGTTTACATCAATTTTTGTTATGAATTTAGGCGAATAATGTGCTGTTTTTTTGTTGATGAAAGGTAAATTAAGCAGGCGAAATATCACGTTGACGTATGGCGCTTTACCTGTGGATTGGGTTTGGCGTTAATTAAGAGGACTTATGCGGTTAATTATTATCCTGGTAGAGCCAGCAAGAGCAGAAAATGTGGGTGCTGCGGCCAGAGCCTTGAAAACAATGGGTTTTTCTGAACTTCGCATTGTGGGTAGCGAGGCGCATTTACAGCCGGCTGCGCGTTATGTCGCGCATGGTTCGACAGATATCATTGAAAATGCGCAGCGCTACGGCGAACTGGCCGAGGCGTTACATGATGTTGATTTCACCGTTGCGATCACTGCGCGCAGCCGCGCGCGCTATCGCTATTATGCGACGCCGCAGCAATTGTTACCGCTGCTTGAAGAGCGCCGGCAGTGGATGTCAACCGCCGCGCTCGTTTTTGGACGTGAAGATTCAGGGTTAACAAACGAAGAGCTGGAACTTGCGGATGTGCTGACAGGCATTCCAATGGCGTCGGACTATCCTTCGCTCAACCTGGGGCAGGCGGTAATGGTGTACTGCTGGCAGCTTGCTTCGCTGGCAGGCGTTAAAGCTGGAAACAGCGCCATAGCGGATACAGGGCAACTGGACGCGCTGCGAAGACGTATTAGTGCGCTGTTAGCAAAGCTGGCGGTAGCGGATGACAGAAAAATGGCCGACTGGTTGCAGCAGCGACTGGGGTTTTTGGGCCAGCGGGATACGGTTATGTTGCACCGTTTGCTGCACGATATTGAAAAAAAACTGCCAGAGTAAAAAACTGCATCAGGCGTGGTGATGGGTTTTTTTTGCCGGATGTGGCCTGCAGGCTGGCAAAATAACACGATTTTTTAGAAGAAAACCACGTTGTCAACCAATGATAACGACCGCGATGGAATGAAAAAATCGTTGACCTGCCGGCGCAGATACTTTATCCAATAGAGATACACGTATGGAAATGCAGAGTTAAAACAAACATCATGTTTCGCAACGGCCTGACCACGACTATTACCATCACCACCACCATTACCACAGGTAACGGGGCGGGCTGACGCGTACAGGAAACATCGAGAAAGCCCGCTCCGTAGTAAGGAGCGGGCTTTTTTTTTGGACGGAATTCAGGGGGCAATAAAAGTATGCATGTGTTGAAATTTGGCGGTACTTCGGTGGCTAACGCGGAGCGTTTCGCACGCGTTGCCGATATTCTGGAAAGTAAAACTCAACAGGGACAGGTTGCGGCCGTTTTGTCTGCGCCTGCTAAAATCACCAACCACCTGGTAGCGATGATTGAAAAAACTATCGCCGGCCAGGATGCGCTGCCAAATATCAGCGATGCTGAGCGTATTTTTGACGAACTGTTACAAGGGCTGGCGCAGGCGCAGCCGGATTTTGCTTATACCCGCATGAAAACGCTTGTTGACCAGGAGTTTGCTCAAATTAAGCACCTGCTGCACGGCGTTAGCCTGCTTGGGCAGTGCCCGGATAGCGTCAATGCCGCGCTCATATGCCGGGGAGAGAAAATGTCCATCGCTATTATGGCTGCGCTGTTGGAAGCGCGCGGGCGTAAAGTGACGGTTATTGACCCGGTGGAAAAACTGCTTGCCGTTGGGCATTACCTGGAGTCAACGGTGGATATCGCTGAGTCTACGCGTCGTATCGCCGCAAGCCGTATTCCTGAAGAAAATATGATTCTGATGGCAGGCTTTACAGCGGGTAATGAAAAAGGTGAGCTGGTGGTACTGGGGCGTAACGGCTCTGACTATTCCGCCGCCGTGCTGGCTGCCTGTCTGCGTGCCCGGTGCTGTGAAATCTGGACTGACGTCGACGGCGTATATACCTGTGACCCGCGCCAGGTGCCGGATGCCAGGCTGCTGAAATCGATGTCATGGCATGAAGCGATGGAGCTATCCTACTTCGGCGCCAAAGTGCTTCACCCGCGTACTATTTCTCCCATCGCCCAGTTCCAGATCCCCTGCCTGATAAAAAATACCGGAAACCCTGATGCGCCTGGCACATTGATTGGGGCTAAAAGCAGTGAGCAGGACGATATGCCGGTTAAAGGCATTTCTAACCTTAACAACATGGCGATGTTCAGCGTTTCCGGTCCGGGTATGAAGGGCATGGTGGGCATGGCGGCGCGCGTGTTTGCCGCCATGTCGCGCAGCGGCATCTCCGTTGTGTTGATTACCCAGTCTTCCTCTGAATACAGCATCAGTTTTTGTGTGCCGCAGAGCGACTGTACCCGCGCCAGCCGCGCGCTGGAAGATGAATTTCAACTGGAGTTGAAAGAAGGGCTGCTGGAGCCGTTAGCCATTACTGAACGCCTGGCCATTATTTCTGTGGTAGGCGATGGCATGCGCACGTTGCGCGGTATTTCAGCAAAATTCTTTGCCGCGCTGGCGCGCGCGCGCATCAATATTATCGCTATTGCGCAAGGGTCGTCGGAACGCTCTATTTCGGTGGTGGTGGATAATGACGATGTCACTACAGGCGTGCGTGTGGTGCATCAGATGCTGTTTAATACAGAGCAGGTCATCGAGGTATTTGTGATAGGCGTCGGCGGCGTCGGCGGCGCGTTGCTGGAGCAGCTTAAGCGCCAGCAGGCATGGCTGAAGAAGAAGCATATTGATTTGCGTGTTTGTGGACTTGCTAATTCTCGCGCCATGCTCACGAATGTTCATGGGCTGGACCTGGAAAACTGGCGCCCGGCGCTGGCGCAAGCCTCTGAGCCGTTCAACCTTGGCCGTCTGATTCGCCTGGTGAAGGAATATCACCTGTTAAATCCGGTTATTGTTGACTGTACCTCGAACCAGGCGGTAGCGGATCAGTACGTCGACTTCCTCAATGAGGGGTTCCACGTCGTTACGCCTAATAAAAAGGCTAACACCTCTACGATGGATTATTACCGGCAACTGCGATCTGCCGCTGCGCGCTCGCGTCGTAAGTTTCTTTACGACACCAACGTGGGCGCGGGTTTGCCGGTTATTGAAAACCTGCAAAATCTGCTTAACGCCGGTGACGAGCTTCAGCGTTTTTGCGGGATACTTTCCGGTTCGCTGTCGTTTATCTTTGGTAAGCTGGAGGAAGGCGCTACGCTGTCTGAAGCCACGCGTATCGCGCGGGAAATGGGGTATACCGAACCGGATCCGCGCGACGACCTGTCTGGAATGGATGTGGCGCGCAAGCTTTTGATTCTGGCGCGAGAAAGTGGCTACGCCCTTGAATTAAAGGATATTGTGGTTGAACCTGTGCTGCCTGCAAGCTTTGACGCTACAGGCGATGTGGAAAGTTTCATGGCGCGTCTGCCGCAGCTTGATGATGCATTCTCCAGCCGTGTGGTAAAGGCGCGCGATGAAGGCAAAGTGTTGCGCTATGTGGGGTTAATTGAAGAAGACGGGCGCTGTCGCGTCAGGATTGAAGCGGTGGACGGCAACGATCCGCTGTTTAAAGTCAGAAATGGCGAAAACGCGCTTGCGTTCTACAGCCACTATTATCAGCCGCTGCCGCTGGTGCTGCGCGGTTATGGCGCCGGTAATGACGTAACGGCCGCTGGCGTATTTGCGGATTTGCTGCGTACCCTGTCATGGAATTCGGGAGTTTAAGATGGTTAAAGTGTATGCCCCTGCCTCTATCGGCAATGTCAGCGTGGGCTTTGATGTGCTGGGGGCTGCGGTCTCGCCGGTGGATGGCGCGTTGCTGGGCGACTGCGTGAGCGTTGAGGCTGCCGCAAGCTTTAGCCTGGAAAATGTCGGGCGCTTTGTTGACAAACTGCCCGTTGAACCGCGTGAAAATATTGTTTATCAGTGTTGGGAACGTTTTTGCGAGGCGTTGGGTGAAACCGTGCCGGTCGCGTTAACGCTGGAAAAAAATATGCCCATTGGGTCCGGGCTTGGCTCCAGCGCCTGTTCGGTTGTCGCGGCATTTATGGCGCTTAATGAGCACTGCGGCAGGCCGTTGGATGATACGCAACTGCTGGCGCTCATGGGCGAGCTGGAAGGGCGGATTTCAGGTAGCGTGCATTACGATAACGTCGCGCCGTGTTTTCTGGGCGGCATGCAGTTGATGTTGGAAGAACAGGGCATTATCAGCCAGCCAGTGCCGGGGTTTGACGAGTGGCTATGGGTGATGGCGTACCCTGGGATAAAAGTCTCTACCGCACAGGCGCGCGCAATCTTGCCCGCCAACTATTCGCGTAAAGATATTATCAG
The DNA here is from genome assembly GCF_016632365.1 of Tenebrionibacter intestinalis. Lineage (GTDB taxonomy): Bacteria > Pseudomonadota > Gammaproteobacteria > Enterobacterales > Enterobacteriaceae > Tenebrionibacter > Tenebrionibacter intestinalis. The sequence goes on from NZ_JAEPBH010000023.1 coordinate 52,600, forward strand.
CCACGGCCGCTACCTTGCCGGCTTTATTCATGCCTGTCATACGCGCCAGCCTCAGCTTGCGGCGGCGTTGATGCGTGATGTGATTGCCGAACCGTATCGTACGCAACTGCTGCCGGGATTCAAAGAGGCACGCCTGGCCGCAACGGATATGGGGGCGCTGGCCTGCGGTATTTCCGGCTCCGGCCCGACGCTGTTTGCCGTTTGCGGGCAACAGGATACGGCGCAGCGCATGGCTGCCTGGCTCAATCAGCACTATTTACAAAATGATGAAGGTTTCGTTCATATTTGCCGTCTGGATACCACGGGCGCGCGTGTACTGGGATAACGCATGAAACTCTATAATTTAAAAGATCATAACGAGCAGGTCAGCTTTGCGCAGGCCGTGACGCAAGGACTGGGCCGCCAGCAAGGGCTATTTTTCCCACACGATCTGCCGGAATTCAGCCTGACAGATATTGATGCGATGCTGGAAATGGACTTTGTTAGCCGCAGTAGCAAAATTCTCTCAGCGTTTATTGGCGACGAAATTCCCTTTCAGCGCCTTGAGGAGCGCGTGCGCAGCGCTTTTGCATTCCCGGCGCCGGTCGTGCGGGTGAGCGATGATGTAGCCTGCCTTGAGCTTTTTCACGGGCCGACGCTGGCGTTTAAAGATTTTGGCGGCCGATTTATGGCGCAGATGTTGTCACACATTCGCGGCGACAAGCCAGTTACGATCCTGACGGCTACCTCCGGTGATACCGGCGCGGCGGTGGCGCATGCGTTTTATGGCATGCAGAATGTGCGCGTGGTGATCCTTTATCCACGGGGTAAAATCAGCCCGTTGCAGGAGAAGCTGTTCTGCACGCTGGGCGGCAACATCGAAACCGTAGCGGTGGAGGGTGACTTTGATGCCTGCCAGGCGCTGGTTAAACAGGCGTTTGATGATGAGACGCTCAAGCAGACGCTGGGGCTTAATTCAGCAAACTCCATTAATATCAGCCGCCTGCTGGCTCAGATTTGTTACTACTTTGAAGCTGTGGCGCAATTGCCGCAGGAGGCCCGTAATCAGCTAGTGATATCGGTGCCGAGCGGTAATTTTGGCGACCTTACCGCCGGGCTGCTGGCAAAAGCGCTGGGTCTGCCGGTGAAGCGTTTTATTGCTGCCACCAATGCCAATGACACCGTGCCGCGCTATCTGCAAAGCGGCGAGTGGACGCCAAAAGCGACGGTCGCTACCTTATCTAACGCGATGGACGTCAGCCAGCCGAATAACTGGCCGCGCGTGGAAGAGCTTTTCCGCCGCAAAGTTTGGCAGCTTAAAGAACTGGGTTATGCCGCCGTTGATGAAGAAACTACGCGCGCGGCAGTACGCGAACTTAAAACGCTTGGCTATATTTCTGAACCGCACGCGGCGGTGGCCTGGCGGGCGCTGCGTGATGCGCTGCAGCCCGGTGAGTTTGGCCTTTTTCTTGGCACAGCGCATCCGGCTAAATTTAAGGAAAGCGTGGACGCTATTCTCGGCGAAACGCTGCCGTTACCCCCTGAACTGGCTGAACGTGCCGGTATGGCGCTGCTGTCAGTAAATTTGCCTGCTGATTTTGATGCGCTAAGAGCGCTGTTGTTGAAATAAGCACGCAGGCGCGAACGGCTAACCGCTCTTCGGAGCGGTTCAGGTTGTTGACAAAGAAGGAAAAACCGGGGTTTTTCCTTCTTTGTAGTAAGCAGGCGAAAATCAATTCATTGATTTTCCGTATTTTTTATTGTATTTCATCCATCCTGTCTGCGACAGGATGGGGTTTGTCAGCAGTCTCTAACCGCTCTTCGAAGCGGTTTTTTTGCGTTTAATGAAATGAGNTAACCGCTCTTCGAAGCGGTTTTTTTGCGTTTAATGAAATGAGAAGGCGCGTATTGAGACTGGCGCGTACGGGCCGGCGCGAGTTCGTCGCGGTTACGGTATTGCGCTACTGCGCGTATCGTTTAAAGACCAGTTCATGGCGGCTGGATGAGGTTTCATCAAAGAAATAGCCTTCGCTGCAAAACCCGGTGAGCTGTTCCGGCTTAGTCAGACGATTTTTGATAATAAAGCGGCTCATCATGCCACGCGCTTTTTTGGTATAAAAACTGATAACTTTGAAGTTGCCGTTTTTCTCATCAAGGAACACAGGCTTGATGATTTCCGCCTTCAGCTTTGCGGGTTTTATCGATTTAAAATATTCTTCTGAGGCCAGGTTAATGAGGATATCGTCGCCCTGCGCTGTCAGCGCTTCATTAAGTTTCCGGGTGAGGGTATCGCCCCAGAAGCTGTAAAGATCGCGGCCTTTTTTATTCACAAATTTAACGCCCATTTCAAGGCGGTAGGGCTGCATAAGATCCAGCGGGCGCAGTACGCCGTACAGACCTGAGAGCATACGCAGATGCTGCTGGGCGAATTCAAAATCCCCGTCAGTGAAGGTGTCGGCCTGCAGCCCGGCATAAACATCGCCCTTGAATGCCAGAATGGCCTGCCGGGCGTTATCTGGCGTGAACTCCGGCGTCCATTCGTGAAAACGGGTGGCGCTAAGAGAGGCCAGCTTATCGCTGATACCCATCAGCGATGCAATCTGCGGAGTAGACAGTTTACGCGCCTCGCGGATAAGCTGTTGCGCGGCATCCAGCAGCTCGGGTTGGGTATAGCGTTCAGTGGCGAGAGGGCTTCGATAGTCAAGCGTTTTAGCAGGTGAAATAAGTATAAGCATCGCTTTTCCTTCCGGATGAATTGCCGCTATTTTAACAAAACTACACCCATTATGGCGGCCGTTAACGCCAATGGCTGCGATTGAATTCTGACGCGTTATCAGGTTCTGTCCAGGCGTCTGGTTCAAGCTGTCCGTGCAGCTCAGGATAGTGGCTTGAATCGAATGTTGGCGTGAGGCCCAGGCTGCGCTGGCGTAGCCAGTCGTTGACGATAATTTTTAACGCGGGCGTAAGCAGCAAAATAGCGCTCAGGTTAATCACTGACAGTAACGCCATCGCGACTTTCGCCAGTTGCCACATACCGGGAATGCTTACAAAACAGCTCAGCGCTATCATGCCTGCCACACAAATGCGGAAAATGGTTTTCTGGCAGGACTTCAACTTCATTAAAAAACTGAGGCTGTTTTCGGCATAAACAATATTCGCGGATACGGATATGACGGCGAAACCACAGAACATCAGCGTAATAAACTCACCGCCCTGTTGGCCGAGCAGCCTGGTCATGGCGTGATAGACCAGCATATGGCCGTTTAACCGAAGCGTATCGGTCTCCAGCATGCCGGACAGCAGCACCAGCGTGGCAGTGAGGGTGCTGATGGCTAACGTATCAATAAATACGCCCATAAGTTGCACGATACCCTGTGAAACCGGATGCGCAGGCGTGCTGGAAGACGCGGCTGCGACGTTTGGCGTGGAGCCCTGCCCGGCATCGCTGGAGAAAGAACCATGCTGAAAGCCGTTATTGAGCGCCTGGCCCAGAGTATAGCCAAACGCGCCTGCGGCGGCAGAATGCCAGCCGAAAGCGCTGCTAATAATGGTTGAAATAATGTCCGGCAGACGCCCGATATTCCAGAAAATAATGCCCAGGCAGGGAAGTAGCCATATCACTGTCAGTAGCGGCACCAGCCATTGCGTAATACGCGCTACGCCCTGGATACCCTGGCGGATCGCTAGCACGACGATAACGGCCATCGTAGCGGCGGTAACAGAAGGTGGAATATTAAAAGAGTAATTAACGATTTTGCTGATGGAGCTGGCCTGTAGCGCGTTAAATATAAAACCGAACGTCAGTACCAGCAAAACGGCGAAAATCCGCGCTACCCAGTACATACCCAGCCCGTGCTCCATATACCAGGAGGGGCCGCCCCGAAAATACCCTTTATTATTTCGTCTTCTGTAGAGCTGGGCGAGGGCGCTTTCTGCGAAAATGATCGCCATTCCAAACAGGCCTGCAATCCCCATCCAGAAGATAGCGCCGGGGCCGCCGGCAACCAGCGCCAGCGCGGCCGCGGCGAGATTACCGCTGCCTGCGCGCGCGGCCAGCGCGATTGTCAGCGCCTGAAAGGGCGTAATGCTGCCGTTTTCGACGCGGGGACGGTTTTTCAACGTGTCAAAGAAGGTGTTGAAGTAGCGCAGCGGGATACGCCAGATATGCCACAGGAACCACAGACCTGCGCCAGTGAGCAGATAAAACATGATCGAGCCCCAGAGCAGATCATTGATAAATAGTAAAAAATCTCGCATGCATGTTCCCCAGGGCGACTCGATTCGATTATCCCGCGCGGTGGCTATAGGAAAGACCCGAATATTCATCCGTTTTGGCGGGCAGTTTATCACAGCGTGCCCGTCATAATGACTTCGGTTGCGCCGAAAGTGTCGCGTGATATTATCGAGGCAGACTGATTACATCTCCCTAACATCATCGTTTTTAAGAGAAAGAGTATCATGACGGATAAATTGACCTCGCTGCGTCAGTTCACGACCGTAGTGGCTGACACAGGGGACATCGCGGCAATGAAGTTATACCAGCCGCAGGATGCCACAACTAACCCTTCCCTTATCCTCAACGCCGCCCAAATTCCTGAATACCGCAAACTGATTGATGACGCCGTCTCCTGGGCGCGTGGTCAGAGCGACGATCGCGCGCAACAGGTGACTGACGCGACTGATAAACTGGCGGTAAATATCGGCCTGGAAATTCTAAAGCTTATTCCGGGCCGTATTTCTACCGAAGTAGACGCGCGTTTGTCTTATGATACGCAAGGCAGTATCGCCAGAGCGAAGCGTCTGATAAAACTTTACAACGATGCCGGCGTCAGCAACGATCGCATCCTGATCAAGCTGGCTTCAACCTGGCAGGGCATTCGCGCCGCTGAGCAGTTGGAAAAAGAGGGCATCAACTGTAACCTCACGCTTCTGTTCTCGTTTGCACAGGCGCGGGCCTGCGCCGAGGCGGGCGTTTACCTCATCTCGCCGTTTGTGGGCAGAATTCTGGACTGGTATAAGGCCAATACCGATAAAAAAGAGTTTGCGGCGCACGAGGATCCGGGCGTTGTGTCCGTCAGCGAGATCTACAAATATTACAAAGAGCACGGCTATGAAACCGTGGTAATGGGGGCGAGCTTCCGTAACGTGGGGGAAATCCTTGCGCTGGCAGGTTGCGATCGCCTGACTATTGCGCCAGCGCTGCTCAAAGAACTGGCCGATGCCGACGGCGCTGTAGAGCGTAAATTATCCTTTTGCGGCGAAGTAAAGCCCCGCCCGGCTCGCCTGAGCGAGTCTGCTTTTCTGTGGCAGCATAATCAGGATCCGATGGCGGTGGATAAACTGGCCGAAGGCATTCGCAAATTCGCCATTGACCAGGAAAAACTGGAAAAAATGGTCAGCGAACTGCTGTAACCCCTCCGTGGCCAGCGCCGCTGGCTACGTTTTCTTTCTTCCATTTTGTTTGTAGCGCGCTATCGGGTGTATTATTCCGCCTCAGAATTTGATGATTTACGGAATAGCTATGAACACCTTTCGTATCGGACTTGTTTCCATTTCAGACCGCGCCTCCAGCGGCATTTATGAAGATAAAGGCATTCCTGCGCTGGAAGGCTGGCTGGCAAAAGCGCTGTCCACGCCTTTTTCTCTGGAAAAACGTCTGATTCCTGATGAACAAACGATTATCGAGCAGACGCTGTGCGAGTTGGTCGATGAAATGGGCTGCCATCTGGTGCTGACTACCGGCGGTACCGGGCCGGCGCGCCGCGACGTGACGCCAGACGCTACGCTGGCAATTGCCGACAGGGTAATGCCCGGTTTTGGCGAACAAATGCGCCAGGTCAGTCTCCATTTTGTGCCCACGGCTATTCTATCGCGCCAGGTAGGGGTTATCCGTAAACAGGCGCTGATCCTGAATCTGCCTGGCCAGCCTAAGGCCATTGAGGAGACGCTGGAAGGTGTGAAAAATGAAAACGGCGGCGTACTGGTGCACGGCGTTTTCGCCAGCGTACCGTACTGCGTGCAGCTCCTGGAAGGCCCTTATGTGGAGACCAATCCCGATGTGGTAGCGGCTTTTCGTCCGAAAAGCGCACGTCGCGAAATATTATCCTGAAGTTGGTACTATTTTGTCATAAATTGCTGCCTCAGTGGCTGATGCCCGGCTTTCCGTTTTATAGTCATGTTTGCTTTACATTTAACGGAAAGTAATCAGTACACTATAAATGCGCCGAGCGACCAGAGCCGGGAAGGCTACCCTATCGGCGCAAATAATGATAAGGCCGGAAACTTATGACGCAACACACTCGCCCCCTTACCCGACAGGACTATAAAACGCTGACGCTGGCCGCTTTGGGCGGCGCGCTGGAGTTTTATGACTTCATTATTTTTGTTTTTTTTGCCGCTACCGTGGGTGCGCTGTTTTTCCCTGCTGATATCCCCGAATGGCTGCGCCAGGCGCAGACGTTTGGTATTTTCGCCGCAGGATATCTTGCTCGCCCGCTGGGCGGCGTTGTGATGGCCCACTTTGGCGACAAAGCAGGGCGTAAAAAAATGTTCACGCTGAGTATCCTGATGATGGCGCTGCCGACGCTGGCGATAGGCCTGCTGCCGACTTATGCGACGCTTGGCATTGCCGCGCCGCTGCTGCTGCTGCTGCTGCGTATTATGCAGGGCGCCGCCATCGGCGGTGAGGTGCCCGGCGCATGGGTTTTCGTGGCCGAACATGTGCCTGCGCAGCGTACCGGCATTGCCTGCGGAACACTGACGGCGGGGTTGACGGTTGGTATTTTGCTGGGCTCTCTGGTGGCGACGCTACTTAATACCGTACTGACACAGCAGACCATCCTTGAGGGCGGCTGGCGTATTCCGTTTCTGCTGGGGGGCGCGTTTGGGCTGGTGGCGATGTATCTGCGCCGCTGGTTGCAGGAAACGCCGGTATTTGTCGAAATGCAAAAGCGCAAACAGCTTGCCGGGGAGATACCGGTGAAAGCGGTAGTGCGGGATCATAAAGCCAGCGTGGCGATGTCTGTACTGCTTACCTGGCTGCTTTCTGCGGGCATTGTGGTGGTGATCCTGATGGCGCCGGTCTGGCTACAAACTCAGTTTGGCATGGCGCCCGCGCTCACGCTTCAGGCTAACAGCGTGGCTATCATTATGTTGTGTTTCGGCTGCCTGCTGGCTGGCCTGTCGGCCGACAGATTCGGCGCGGGCAATACCTTTATCGCGGGCAGCCTGTTGATGGCCCTGTTCACCTGGCTTTTCTATCACTATGCCGCCAGTTCAACCGGCGCGCTGTTTGTGTTTTACGGGCTGGCAGGCCTTTGCGTTGGCGTAGTGGGCGCGGTGCCGTTTGTAATGGTGCATGCCTTTCCGGCGGCGGTACGCTTTAGCGGGCTCTCTTTTTCCTACAATGTATCGTATGCGATTTTTGGCGGTATGACGCCGATTGTGGTAACGCTGATGTTGCGCTTTTCGCCGTATGCGCCGGCCTGGTATGTACTGGCGCTGGCGCTGATGGGCGTTATACTGGGCTTCTGGCTGCGAGCAGGGCTGCATGGCCAAAAGCAAAGCGCGCGAGCGATGTGGGTCAGTGAATTGGGTCAGTGAATAAGAAAAAGGAGACTGCTGACGAACCCCATCCTGTCGCAGACAGGATGGATGAAATGCGATAAAAAATTTGGAAAATCAATGCATTGATTTTCGCCTGCGTGCCACAAAGAAGGAAAAACCCCGTTTTTTCCTTCTTTGTCAACAATCTGAAGCGCCCTCACGTGAGGGCGTTTTTCAATTAGCGGCGCTCGCCAATCGGCAATACGGTACGAGCATACTGTTCGTTCAGCACTTCGCCCATCGCCAGATAAAATGCGCTGGCGCCGCATACAATGCCCACCCAGCCTGCCGCGCGTATGAGGCTTTCATTATTAAGCAGATTGCCTGCGCACAGCATGGCAAACAGCACGGTCAGGCTCAGAAAGACAAACTGCAATACGCGTGCGCCCTTCAGCGTGCCGAAGAACATAAATAACGTAAAGATGCCCCACAGACCAAGATAAGCGCCAAGAAAATGGCTATTTACCGGTTCGCTCAGGCCCATTTTCGGCATCAACAGGATAGCGACCAGCGTTAGCCAGAAACTGCCGTAAGAAGTAAAGGCGGTCACGCCGAACGTATTGTTCTTTTTGTATTCCATCAGGCCGGCAAAAATCTGCGCGATACCGCCGTAGAAAATGCCCGCCGCCAGGATAGTGACATCCATCGGGAACAGGCCCACATTATGTAAGTTCAGCAGAATGGTGGTCATACCAAAACCCATCAGGCCGAGCGGGGCCGGATTAGCCAACGACGTGTTACCCATAATTCCTCATCAGTTAATAGAAATGGCAAAAAATACGCGAAAGTATACGCCTCTGCTCCGCATTGCCTGCGGTGGGCGCGGCATCATAAGGGGTGGCGAAGTTGTGTTCAATGTTTTGTCGGGGGTAGAAATAAAAAAATTTTACCTGCCCCCCTTGATGGCCGTGCGGGTGGCCCCATTTAGTAGACAACCGAATGTTGTTGAACCTGAAAAAACGCTTCCGGGCAGTTGAAACGCAAGTTTTTGCCCTTATTACAGGTTTACAACCATGATGACGAATTTTTAGTGGAGACGTTTAGATGGGTAAAATTATTGGTATCGACCTGGGGACCACCAACTCTTGTGTGGCAATTATGGATGGCACTCAGGCACGCGTGCTCGAGAACGCAGAAGGCGACCGCACTACGCCTTCAATCATTGCTTATACGCAGGATGGCGAAACCCTGGTCGGTCAACCGGCTAAACGTCAGGCAGTAACCAACCCGCAAAATACCCTGTTTGCCATTAAGCGACTGATTGGCCGCCGTTTCCAGGATGAAGAGGTCCAGCGCGACGTGGCTATCATGCCTTATAAAATTGTGGCCGCCGATAACGGCGACGCATGGCTTGACGTGAAGGGGCAGAAAATGGCGCCGCCGCAGATCTCTGCGGAAGTGCTGAAAAAAATGAAGAAAACCGCCGAAGATTACCTGGGCGAACCGGTAACTGAAGCCGTTATCACCGTACCGGCTTACTTTAACGATGCGCAGCGCCAGGCGACGAAAGACGCTGGTCGTATCGCTGGTCTGGAAGTGAAACGTATTATTAACGAGCCAACGGCTGCCGCACTGGCTTACGGCCTGGATAAAGAAACCGGCAACCGTACTATCGCCGTTTACGATCTCGGTGGGGGCACGTTCGATATTTCCATCATTGAAATTGATGAAGTGGATGGAGAAAAAACCTTCGAAGTGCTGGCGACCAACGGGGATACCCACCTGGGCGGCGAAGACTTCGATACGCGTTTGATCAACTACCTGGTGGACGAGTTCAAAAAAGATCAGGGTATCGATCTGCGTAACGATCCGCTGGCGATGCAGCGCCTGAAAGAAGCGGCTGAAAAAGCGAAAATCGAACTGTCATCTGCTCAGCAGACGGATGTTAATCTGCCGTACATCACCGCAGATGCGACCGGCCCGAAGCACATGAACATCAAAGTGACCCGTGCGAAGCTGGAAAGCCTGGTGGAAGATTTGGTCAACCGTTCTATCGAGCCGCTGAAAGTGGCGCTTCAGGATGCCGGTCTGTCGGTGTCTGACATCAACGACGTAATCCTCGTCGGCGGCCAGACGCGTATGCCGATGGTGCAAAAGAAAGTTGCCGAGTTCTTTGGTAAAGAACCGCGTAAAGACGTGAACCCGGATGAAGCCGTAGCCGTGGGCGCAGCCGTACAGGGCGGCGTACTGACTGGCGATGTGAAAGATGTGTTGTTGCTGGACGTAACGCCACTGTCGCTGGGTATTGAAACAATGGGCGGCGTGATGACATCGCTCATCAACAAAAATACCACTATCCCGACCAAGCACAGCCAGGTGTTTTCTACCGCTGAAGACAACCAGTCTGCGGTCACCATCCATGTGCTGCAGGGTGAGCGCAAGCGCGCTTCCGATAACAAGTCGCTTGGTCAGTTCAACCTGGATGGGATCAACCCGGCGCCGCGCGGCATGCCGCAGATCGAAGTAACTTTCGATATTGACGCCGACGGTATTCTGCACGTGTCAGCGAAGGACAAAAACAGCGGTAAAGAGCAGAAGATCACCATTAAAGCGTCTTCCGGCCTGAATGAAGACGAAATCAAAAAAATGGTGAGCGATGCGGAAGCGAACGCGGAATCCGACCGTAAATTTGAAGAACTGGTGCAGATCCGCAACCAGGCCGACCATCTGGTGCACAGCACTCGTAAGCAGGTCGAAGAAGCGGGCGAGCAATTGCCGGCAGACGATAAAACGGCCATCGAATCTGCGCTGAGCGCGCTGGAAACTTCTTTGAAAGGGGAAGACAAAGCGGATATCGAAGCGAAGATGCAGGCGCTGGCCCAGGCTTCCGCCAAACTGATGGAAATTGCGCAGCAGCATGCTCAGCAGGCTGGCGGCGCTGATGCCTCTGCAGACAATGCGAAAGACGACGATGTTGTTGACGCTGAGTTTGAAGAAGTAAAAGACAAAAAATAATCGCCCTGATGCAGGGTAGATAAACCAGCACGGGCGTCGGAGATCTCCTCCACGCCCGTGCTCGCTTGTTAGGGCAGACATAAAACGATGGCGAAAAAAGATTATTACGAGGTTTTAGGCGTTGCGAAAAGCGCGGATGAGCGCGAAATCAAAAAAGCCTACAAGCGTCTGGCCATGAAATATCATCCGGACCGTAATCCGGGTGATAAAGACGCGGAAAACAAATTCAAGGAAATCAAAGAAGCCTATGAGATCCTGACCGATGCGCAAAAGCGCGCAGCCTATGATCAATATGGTCATGCAGCCTTTGAACAGGGCGGCATGGGCGGCGGCGGTTTCGGCGGCGGCGGCTTTGGCGGCGGCGCGGATTTCAGCGATATCTTTGGTGATGTGTTTGGCGATATCTTTGGCGGCGGACGTGGCCGCCAGCGCGCAGCGCGCGGGGCTGACCTGCGCTACAACATGGAGCTGACGCTGGAAGAAGCCGTACGCGGCGTAAATAAAGAGATCCGAATTCCGACGCTGGAGGAGTGCGACGTTTGCCACGGCAGCGGCGCAAAAGCGGGTTCGCAGCCGCAAACCTGCGCGACCTGTCATGGCTCCGGCCAGGTACAGATGCGCCAGGGGTTCTTCACCGTACAGCAGACCTGCCCACACTGCCAGGGGCGTGGTACGTTGATTAAAGATCCGTGTAACGCCTGTCATGGTCATGGCCGCGTTGAAAAAACCAAAACGTTGTCTGTTAAGATCCCCGCAGGCGTTGATACCGGCGATCGTATCCGACTGGCGGGCGAGGGCGAAGCTGGCGAACACGGCGCGCCGTCCGGCGATCTGTACGTGCAGGTTCAGGTTAAAGCGCACCCGATTTTCGAACGTGAAGGCAATAATCTTTATTGCGAAGTTCCGATTAACTTTGCAATGGCGGCGCTGGGCGGCGAAATTGAAGTCCCAACGCTGGATGGCCGCGTGAAACTAAAAGTGCCGGGTGAAACGCAGACTGGCAAGCTGTTCCGTATGCGCGGCAAAGGTGTGAAATCAGTACGCGGCGGCGCGCAGGGCGATCTGCTGTGTCGCGTGGTGGTAGAGACGCCAGTTGGCCTTAACGATAAGCAGAAAAAATTGCTTCAGGATCTCCAGGAAAGCTTTGGCGGCCCGACGGGTGAAAAAAATAGCCCGCGCTCCAAAAGCTTTTTCGATGGAGTGAAGAAATTTTTTGACGATTTGACCCGTTAAAGCTTACGTTATTTCTTTAAAAAACCTTAAGGCGCAAGTTCGCTTTAAGGTTTTTTTGTGGCTTATAAGTCAGTTATGTATGCCCCTCCCCTCCTTGCGTTACTTCTTTATTCCGGCAATATCAACTTATTAAATATAAATAACCTTAATTCATAGGGTTAAATTTCTTATTAGTCATTATTGCCGTGCATTTCAGCAGTTAAAAACTGGTTTTACCGAATTAACATTCTGGCCTATGCTCGTGTCATTGTTGGATATGTTTATGGAACAGAAAGAAATGAATTACTTGCAACGTTTTTTTCGCAGCGACGCTGCCAGCGGCGTGCTGTTGATTATTGCCGCTGTACTGGCAATGGGTATGGCCAACTTTAGCGTAACGCGCGATGCCTATTTTTCGTTTCTCAACCTGCCGGTTGTGCTACAGATAGGCGATCTGGCGATTCACAAAAATATGCTGCTGTGGATTAATGATGCGTTGATGGCGGCGTTCTTCCTGTTGGTGGGGCTGGAAGTTAAACGCGAGCTGTGTATCGGTACGCTGGCAGGTCGACATAAAGCGGCATTGCCGGCCATTGCCGCGCTGGGCGGCATGATTATGCCAGCGTTAATCTATTTGCTGTTCAACGGCGCCGATCCGACGATGCGCGCGGGTTGGGCGATACCTACCGCTACCGATATTGCGTTTGCCCTGGGCGTACTGGCGCTGCTTGGCAGCCGCGTTCCGCTGGCGCTAAAAGTATTTCTCATGGCGCTGGCGATCATTGACGATTTGGGGGCCATCCTCATTATCGCGCTGTTTTATACCCATCAGCTATCGCTGTTTTCGCTGGGTATTGCTGCTGTGGCGATTGCGGTAATGGTAATCATGAACGTGCTTAACGTGCGCCGCGTCGGTCTTTACCTGCTGGTGGGCGTTGTGTTGTGGACGGCGGTACTTAAATCCGGTGTGCATGCGACGCTTGCGGGTGTCATTATTGGGTTCCTTATCCCGCTGGAAAAAGAGCGCGGCTACTCACCCTCGGAGGAACTGGAGCATACTCTCCAGCCCTGGGTGGCTTTTCTGATTCTGCCGCTTTTTGCTTTTGCAAATGCAGGCGTATCATTACAGGGTGTGACGGCAACAGGCCTGTTATCGTTCCTGCCGGTAGGGATTATTGCTGGCTTGCTGATTGGCAAGCCTCTCGGAGTGGGCCTGTTTTGCTGGCTGGGGTTGAAGCTTCGGGTGATATCGTTGCCTGAAGGTATGCGCCTTGGTGATATTTTGGCCGTTGGCGTGCTGTGCGGTATCGGCTTTACGATGTCGATATTTATCACTTCGCTGGCGTTCAGCGATATGGAGCCAGAGTGGGTTGGCCTGGCGAAACTGGGTATTCTGATAGGTTCGCTGCTGTCGGCTATGCTGGGCTATTACATGCTCAGGGCTCGTTTTTCTGTATCGACCTGAGCGAGTGGCCGAGCGATAAAGAAGCGAGGGCGCTATGTCTCACATTAACTACAATCATCTTTACTACTTCTGGCATGTTTGCCGGGCAGGTTCTGTGGTGGGGGCGGCGGAAACGCTTTACCTTACGCCGCAGACCGTCACAGGCCAGATTAAAGCGCTGGAAGCGCGGCTGCGGGGAAAATTGTTCAAGCGCAAGGGGCGTGGCCTTGAACCCTCTGAACTGGGACAGCTTGTATTTCGCTATGCTGACCGTATGTTCAGCCTCAGCCAGGAGATGATGGATATCATCAACTACCGAAAAGAATCACATTTGCTCTTTGATGTGGGCGTGGCGGATGCGCTTTCTAAGCGGCTAGTAAGCGGCGTGCTGGAAACGGCGATAGAAGAGGATGACCAGATTCGCTTGCGCTGCTTTGAGTCCACCCATGAACTGTTGCTTGAGCAGCTCAGTCAGCACAAGCTGGATATGATCCTCTCTGATTGCCCGATTGATTCCACTCAGCAGGAAGGGCTGTTTTCAATGAAAATTGGCGAGTGTCCCGTCAGTTTCTGGTGCCGCTCACCGCTGCCGGAAACGCCATTTCCCGCCTGCCTGGAAACGCGTAACCTGCTCATTCCCGGACGACGTTCCATGCTGGGGCGCAATTTGCTGAACTGGATTAACATTCAGGGGCTGAAAGTGCAGATTCTCGGTGAATTTGACGATGCGGCGCTGATGAAGGCCTTTGGCGCAGCGCATAACGCTGTTTTTGTCGCTCCCACCTCTTATGCGCAGGATTTTTATCGCGATGGCAATATTGTGGAAATTGGTCGCATTGACAACGTCGTGGAGGAGTATCACGTCATCTTTGCCGAGCGCATGATTCAGCATCCGTCTGTGCAGCGTATCTGCAACCGGGATTATTCCGCGCTGTTTGCGTTACCGTGAACGACGCGGATGTCGGGCATAAAAAAACCGGCGTGAGCCCTGAGGAATCCCCAGTAATGGGCGGGTAAAAAAGGA
>NZ_JAEPBH010000024.1 GCF_016632365.1 Tenebrionibacter intestinalis
CACTGGCGCAGAAGTCCTGCCTCAGCAGATTCTCAGACATCGGCAGAGCGTGTGCGCGGTAGTTGACCGGGCTGAACCGGCGTGAGGCTTACGCCCGTAGTCCCTGCCGGCGCAGGCTGGCCGCGACGGTTTTTATGTTATACATCAGTCCCTGAGCACGAAGCTTATCCGTCAGGCATGGCGCGCCATCGCGCTGTTTTGCATTACTGAATGCCTGCCGGAGGACGTTATCACAGACAAGGCGAAACGGCTGACGCCGGTTTATATGATAACGACGCTGATGCCAGACGTACCAGCCGCTACGGGCAACCTGAAGTACACGGCACATGGCCTTGATACTGAACTCAGCCTGATGTTTTTCGATGAAGACATACTTCATTTCAGGCGCTTCGCGAAGTATGTCGCGGCCTTCTGGAGAATGGCCAGTTCCTCATCCCGTTCTGCCAGTTGACGCTTCAGACGGACGATCTCAGCGGACATCTCCTGTTCGCGTTCAGAAGAAGAGAGCTGATTTTGCTGTTTACTTCGCCAGTTGTAGAGTTGTGATTCATACAGGCTGAGTTCGCGGGCGGCCGCGGCCACACCTGTGCGTTCAGCCAGTTTCAGGGCTTCCTGACGAAATTCAGGCGAGTGCTGCTTGCGTGGCTTTTTGGTGGTTGACGCTGGTTTTGTCATGTGAGTCACCTCTGGTTGAGAGTTTACTCACTTAGCTGTGTGTGCACTATTGCTGGGTAAGATCAATCCAGCCTTACACCGAAATAAGGAAGAGCGCGGTTTATTTACACACTATCACTGTATGAACCTGGCCGGGCAAGCGCCCGGCCAGCCTTTGTTTTTTAAAAAACGGTATCCAGAGATTCCAGAATATTGTAATTCTCATCAACTAAATACAGGGTTTTCCACTTATCAAACGTTAGACATGGGTGCGAAGTGCCAAAGATGATAATGTCTCCGACGCTGACATCACTCTCTGGCTCCCGCTGTAGCATACAATGTTGATCCATTATCCCTGTGCTGGTGAGCGCGCCGAATTTTAACGCCAGCATCTTCCCTTCACGGTAATGGGCCACCGGTTGCGGCAACCCGGCGTCAAATGCAGCGTCTCGTTTACCGAAATTGACTACGGCGAGCGAGGGTTCTGGCACAGACTGCACCATGGCAACCAGCTCAAGAGCGGGCGCTAAATTACCGCCAATGTCGCAGGCGATACTGTCGCGCGCCATCAGTTCATTTTGCGCCTGCTGGTAGATACCATTGTCATGTGTGATATAGCAACCTGGACGAATCACTATCCGGCAATGGGCGGGTTTTTCTGCCGCCAGCCAGATGTTACAGACTACGTCATACCAGACGGTACCCGCGCCGGTCAGGATAAATTCGCCATCGACATATTTTTCCATCCGACACGCCAGGTCTGCCGCTTCGCGCAGCAGCGTTTCGATTTGCGGCTGCGGATCGTGACCATGCAGAACACCTTCGTACAACTCCAGCCCACGCAGGCGCAATGCTGGTAGCTGCGAAACATTGCCAGCAAGCGCCAGTGCTTCGTCAGCCGTCCGGCATCCACAGCGTCCACCTGAAACGCCAAGCTCAATCAGTACGTCCAGCGTTTGCTGACGTTCACTGAAAAAGGCGGCAAGTGTTCTGGCATTGTCCAGGCTGTCTACCAGGCAGAGAATATCGGTGTCCGGATACTGTTTTTTCAGTTGTGATACCAACGCCATGTTGGCTTTGCCGACCAACTGATTGGCCATCAATACCCGATTGATACCGCAAGCCATCGCCGCCTGCGCCTGCCATGCGCTGCCCACGCCAATCGCCCATGCGCCGGCCTTTTGCTGTTGACGGAATATCCACGGAGTCATGGATGTTTTCCCGTGAGGCGCCAGCGACACGCCTCGTTTATCAGCGTAACGCTGCATCCATAAGATATTGTTCTCCAGCGCACTGGCTTTGATCACGGCGGCGGGCAGGCACGCCTCTTCGCGCAGTACGTTGGCATAGCCCGTTTCGGGAGCAAACATGATGGCCGATTTATGTGCAACTGCTGTCATTCTGCGCTCCTTACAGGGGTAATCTCAGAATGTGGCGCGTGGCTGCTGTTCTCACGTTCATCAGTGATTATTTTCAGCACCTCTTCGCGGGAGAGCTTATTTTGCGGCGTCAGTAACGTTACCACTACCGCTGCAACCAGGCTGACTGACAGTGCCGGAATAACCGGATTCCCCAGCGCTTTCGACCATTCCGGCGACAGGATCACCGCCAGCGACGTCAGGCTACCGCCGAGCAATGCCGCGATGCAGCCCTGCCAGTTAAAGCGCAGCCAGAATTTACCCAGCAACACGGTGACGCACATGCCGGACATGATCATTGAGATCATTTTGGTGATGTAACCGATGATGTCGTTGGACGTCAGGGCAAAAATCAACGCCAGCGTGATGACGCACAGCAAGAAGACACGTGACAGATTAATCGCTTTTTCTGGCGGCGGCATTTTACCCGTTACCATGGTGTAAATATCGCGCAGAATAATGGAAACCCCGGCAATGGCATCCGAACTGCCGGATGACAGGTTGGCAGACATCCCCGCAATCAGCACTACCATCGCCAGAACATAGGGCAGGGCGTTGGTCGCATAGAGAAAGGCGAAGCTCGGGTTATCAAGAGTCGGATCCATGACCCGGGTTGCCATACCAATGATCGCTGGCAGGAAGGAAAATCCCATATACAGCAGGCCGGTAATGACAAAGGACTGACGAATCGCGCGGGTGGACGCCGCTGAGTAGATACGCTGGCGATACGACGGCGTTGCCAGCACGCCAATCCCGATCACGATTGACAGTGAGATCGCGGGTAACAGCCCCAGTTTGCCGATACCAAACAGTGTGAATGCCTGCGGATCGGTTTTCGCCACGATCGTATCCCATCCGCCAACGTAACTGACGGACACCACTGCCAGTACGATAAAACCAAGGAACAGAACGATGGATTGCAGCGTGTCTATCCAGGATACCGCTTTGTAGCCGCCAATACCGACGTAGAAAATAAAGCCAACGGCGATAATAATTTTAGCGGTCGTAATATCAATGTTTGCTGCCCACGCCAGATACAGGCCGCCACCGAGGATATGGGCGCCCAGCCAGCCAATGGACGCGAGAAAAATCAGCAGCGCCACCAGGTTTTTGACAATCCGACTGCCGCCGGTGTAGTAGCAGATCTCTTCGCTCATGGTCATAAAGCGCATCTTGCGCACCGGAGCAAACAGCCAGGCCGTAAGCAGAATCCCCGTCGCGCCGCCGATGCCGTACAGCATTCCTGCCCAGCCATTGCTGTAACCAAAACTGACTGCGCCGATACTCGAACCAGTGCCAACCATCGTGCCCACAGTCGAACCCAGCGTTAACAACATCGGTAGTTTTCGACCGCCCAGAATAAAATCTTCCCCGGTTTTCTGATGGCGGGTGACGTACCAGCCAACAACCATCATGGCGAAGGCATAGATCAAAAACCACATCAGGAAATTTTCGTGTAGCATAATTTATCCTTGTTACTGCTGATAACGACCAACAGTCAGCTTTTGAATTTTGGGTTGAAACAGGTAATGTCCACTTCCACCATGCAGTCGACGACCAGGTCGGCAACGCAGCACACGCGCGCAGGCGGATGGGCGGCAAAGAAACTTTTGAACACCTTATTGAATGACTGGAAGTAGCGCGCGTCGGTCAGAAATACCTTCATATGCACAATGTCTTCCTTGCCGAATCCGGCTTCAGTCATGATGTCGAGGCAGTTCTGGATAGCCTGCGTTGACTGGGCCACAATGCCGCCATCAATAATCTCGCCGTCAACCATCGGCGTCTGACCGGAAACATACAGCCAGCCATCGGCGGCAACGGCCTTTGCAAACGGTAAAGCCTGTCCGCCAGTTCCTTCAGATCCTTCAATTCCGTATCGCTTAATCATGGTTGTTCTCCTGTTATTGTTCTTTTCTGCTTAAGAATTTGCCTGCGCGCAGGCCTGTCATTTGCTGCTGGCTCCAGGTCAGAACGCCGTTAACAAAGACGTGTTCAATCCCGTCTGCCGTCTGCTTAGGGTTCTGGAAGGTGCCGGTTTCGTTGATATTTTGCGGATCAAAAATGACCAGATCGGCAAAGTTGCCTTCGCGAATCAGACCGCGCTTTTCCAGCCCAAAACGCCAGGCAGACATGCCGGTCATTTTGTGGATGGCGGTGGTCAGCGGGAACAGCTTCTCATCACGACTGTAGTAGCCAAGAACCCGTGGAAAAGTACCCCACAAGCGTGGGTGCGGATTCGGATCGCAGGGCAGGCCATCGGAGCCCACCATAGAAGAAGGGTGTTGCAGAACGCGGCGCACATCCTCTTCATGCATCTGAAAATAGATTGCCCCTGCGGGCTGTAAGCGGGCAGCGGCGCAATGAACATCGGTTCCCCATTCTGCGGCGATCGCCTGCAGGGTTTTGCCTGCCATCTCCGGATGCGGCGTGGACCAGGTGATCAGAATGTCGTAATCCTCAGTAACCTGTTTCAGATCGAGATTTGAGGAACCGGCGCGGTAGGGGTAGACATCGCAGTTAATTTCCTGATGCTGCTGATATTTCTCAATCAGCGCCAGCGTTTGTGTCGTTCGGCCCCAGTTTTTGGCCCCGGCACATTTATGATGAGAGATCTGAACCGGTACCCGGCCATGACGACCAACGTGAAATGCCTCAAGCATGGCATCAATAATGCCGTCGTACTCTGTGCGCATATGGGTGGTGTAGATACCCTGATGTTCAGCAAGTAGCTCGGCCAGCGCGCAGATCTCCTCTGTTGATGCGTTTACCGCATTACCATAGGAAAGACCGGTACTCAGCCCCAGCGCACCTTGTTCGAGCGCCAGGCGAAGCGCATCGCGCATGGTGCGAATGTTGGCTTCACTGGCGGGTTCCAGCAGTGATTCCACGCAGTTGTTGCGCAGGGTGGTATGGCCAATCAGCGTGGCGACATTCACTGAAGGGGTGACGGTGTTGATCTGTTCGCGGTAACGCGCGACATCCGGGTAGTGAAATTCGTTCAGTTCCCCCAGTAAATTGATCGGGTCTGGTACTTCATCTTTCAGCACCGCGCAGGCGGCACTGATGCCGCAGTTACCCACGATGATACTGGTGACGCCCTGCGACGTTTTTTCGATGTAATCTGGCCGCCTGAGGACGACCAGATCGTCATGGGTATGGACATCAATAAAACCCGGTGATAACACCCGCCCCTGACAGTCAACCGTGTTTTCTGCGACGTCATGGATAGTTGGCGCGATCCGGACAATTCTGTTCCCCTCTACGGCTACATCTGCGTGATATGCCGCATTACCGGAACCATCAATGACGGTGGCGTTTTTGAACAACCAGTCCATTTTCATAGGTGCTCCTTATCCCGGGAGGCGTGAGTGATAAATAGCTGATAAGCCGTGATAAACGCGTGTGCCTGTTCCCGGGTTCGTGCAGGCGTTTGCCCGGCACGGTACAGATCGTTGCCGAGCCCGGCGCCGGAACAGCCCGCGTCAAGGTAAAGGGGTAAATTTTCCGGCGTGATGCCGCCCACGGCGTATACGGCGATATGTGCGGGAAGCACCGATTTCAGCGCCCGGATATAGCCAGGTCCGAACTGGCTGGCGGGAAACAGCTTGATTTGCTGCGCCCCGGTATCAATGGCGCTGAAGGCTTCTGTTGGTGTCGCACAGCCCGGAAGAACCTGCATCCGACGATCCAGCGCGCATCGAATCACGTCGGGTCGGGTATTTGGCGTGACAATGAGCTGACAGCCCAGCGTCGCCAGTTGGTCGACGCTTTCCACGTTGAGTACGGTACCGGCGCCGATAGTGGCCTGCTTGCTGTATTTGCTGACGGCCTGAGCAACGCTGATTTCCCACTGTGGCGAGTTCATTGGGATTTCAATGGCGCGAAAACCGGCCTCGATTAGCAAAGGAATATGGTTATCGATCTCTTCTGGCCTGATGCCGCGCAGAATTGCGACCAGAGGCGCTGTTTTACTGTTCATGTTGGAGTTCCCTGATGGTTAGCGCTGGAAAGAGGCAGCTTGCTGACAGGAGGACGCGAGAGAATTTTCTCCATCAGCGCAACGGCGCCCACGCCGGAAAGCGGGCGCAGCGGATCGTCATCTGCCAGTACAATGCCGCCAGTGAAAAAGGGGTCGGCAGAGATCAGCGATGCCAGCGCCTGTTTAAGAACGGTTTTACCGCTGATGATGATGGTGATGTCCGCAGGCAGATTGAGCGCCATGCTCTGTTTCATCGCCTGGAGGTCGGAGTAAAGTGTCGCGCCCAGTAAATAGCTGGCTCTTTGGTTATGGGTTGCCTGGGTAAACAGATCCAGAAGGCGCACGGTAAAGCAACTGCGTGCCAGCCCCACTTTGCGGCAGGATGCTGCGCCTTTCAGTAGATAGTCGTTATCCAGTTCCGCGACAAAATTGCTATTAAGCGAATGAGCAAGAATGGTGTGATGAGTGAGGACATCCAGTAATTCACCCGCCATTGTGGTGACGCAACTGACAATCTGTTTTTTCTCGTCAGTCAGGACAAATTTTGAATGGGAACCGGGCAGCACAATCAGCGCTGGCCCCTGCATATTGTGCTGCATCAGCAGACCGAATGTTTCGACTTCTTCGCCACGCATGATATCCATGGCGTCTATGTTTTCGGCATCCACCTGCGAGGCATTGTTTTTCACCCCGGGGATGAACCAGATGGGCTGAGGGGAGATTTCGGGGATCGTATGAGCGACAGCGCCTTTCACCAAATCGTTGAAGGCGACCGGGGCTTGCAGGTGCGGCACACAATAAAGTCCAACTTCAGACGTGATCATGCCGCAAGCCACGATTGCATAGCGTTCGCTGATACCCCTCAGGGCGCGATCCAGCGCGTTTTTTACCCCAGTAATCAGCTTGTTGCGGTTTCCCGTTATCGCCGTATCGCGCACGCCAACGGCTTCACTGGTCTGTGCTATTACCCTGTTATCCCGCCAGACGCGTACTCGCGTATTGGTCGTACCGGCGTCGATAGTGACAATCAGCATGCCGTTTCCTCTGCTTGGTTTTTATATGGAATATCGTTCCGTTTTTTAAAGGTTATTGATCATATATGGGAATGTCATTCCAGTTTTTCTAATTTGGTGATAGGATTCACAGAACAGCAATGGCGTGTGTTGCAGCAATGCAGGAATAATTAATGTTGCGAATTGACGTAACTGTTTAAAAATGAATAAGTTTTGCGGGCTATGCCATTGCAGTTACAATAGCTGGACTTTTTTGATTGGGGTTGAATGAATGTCTAACGGCGAAAATGCAAATTCTTCCGGCATTGATAAGGTCCTGACGATCCTGGAAGAGATTAGCGAGCATTCTGACGGTATATCTTTGGTGGAGTTAGTCAAACGGACCGGGATCGCGAAGACAACAGTGTTTCGTACCCTGGAAACGCTCAGGGCGCGGCAATACGTTATGCAGGATAACGGAACAGAGCGTTATCACCTGGATTTGAAGAGCCTTGAACTCGGTATCAAGGGGCTGATGAATGTGAATCTGGTGGAAGTCTCTATTCCGTATCTGAAAACGCTATCAGCAAAAACGTCAGAAACCTGTTTTCTGGGTGTTTATAATCGTGGGCACGTGGTCTATCTGTATAAAAATGAGGGAACGCTTTCTATCCAGACTAACGCTCGTCTTGGTGCCCGATTACCGGCGTATTGCACCGGAATAGGCAAAGCGTTGCTGGCTTTTCAGCCGCTGGAAGAGATTGATCGGGTGCTGAGTGAACCACTGATTGCGTTTACCGAGAACACAGTGGTTGACCGTGTTGCTTTGTATGAAACGCTGGCAGATATTCGTCTGAAAGGTTTCGCACTCGATAATGAAGAAAACGAAGAGGGATTAACCTGCGTGGCCCGTGCGGTTTTCAATTATACCGGTACTGTCATTGGCGCGCTGAGCGTTGCGGGTCCCACACACCGCATGCAGCGCAAAATTAGCCATGTCAGTGAGGAACTTGACCTGGTCTGCAACCTTATCTCACGCAGGCTTGGGTTTATTAACCGTTAACGCAACCTGTCTGATAAGGTATATCTACTTACGGCAGGCGATATTCCAACGCGCTGTAGAC
Source organism: Tenebrionibacter intestinalis (assembly GCF_016632365.1). Classification (GTDB taxonomy): domain Bacteria; phylum Pseudomonadota; class Gammaproteobacteria; order Enterobacterales; family Enterobacteriaceae; genus Tenebrionibacter; species Tenebrionibacter intestinalis. The sequence goes on from NZ_JAEPBH010000024.1 coordinate 8,171, forward strand.
TGAACCTTTAGCTGCCTGCGCTTTATACATTCTGCGCTACGTTCATGCCGGTTTCGGCGTCAATCACCCGGTTGAGATGCAGCGTCAGGCTTTGCGGCGTCATCGCTGGCAGGCCAAGCGTAAGCAAACCGTCCAGCCCGCATACCAGCGCAATCAGGCGCCACGCGATATCTACCGGATCCTCCCGCAAAGTGAATGCCTGCGCGGCCGCGCCCTTGCGCAAAATGTTTACCGTCTCTGCGTGCCATAACGCCATGCCGTGGACCCAGGCCTGCCGGATACGATCGTCATGTTCGGACAACAGTTGTGCTTCGCGCCACAGGCGAATATACGGCTCCAGGCTTTCATCCTGTGCTCCCAGCATATCAAATAACCGTTCGCGCCAGCTTGCTGAGGCCGTAAGCGACGTTGTGTCCAGCGATTCACGCACCAGTTGTAAAAACGCTTCTGCTCTGAGCGCGCCGGCGGAGGAAAAGTGATGATGCATTTGTCCTGTGGCGATCTCTGCTTCAGCGGCGACGCGCCTGACCGTCATTGCCGATAAACCTTCTGCAAGCGCTACACGCATGGCTGCCGCAAGAATTGTCTTACGGCGCGCCTCTTTGCTCATATACGACATTTTAACTCTCCATTTTTCGTGCTGAGCAGTGTAACGCTAAGCTGGACAAGTGTTCAAATTTAGGTGAGCATTGGAAAATGAACACATGTTCAAATTTGGATAAAGCTGTGAGGTTAAGGAATGTATCGTGCGTGGTTTGTTTTATTGGTTATCGTTTTCGCTTATGTGCCTGTGGCGATTGACGCTACGGTGCTGCACGTGGCGGCCCCTACGCTCAGCGTGGCGCTGGGGGCGAGCGGGAGCGAACTGCTCTGGATTATAGATATTTATTCGCTGGTGATGGCGGGCATGGTGCTACCGATGGGCGCGCTTGGCGATCGGTTGGGCTTTAAGCGGCTGTTGATATTGGGCGTTATGTTGTTTGGCGCGGCATCTGTGGGCGCGGCCCTTGCACCGGATGCTGCTATGTTGATTGCGGCCCGCGCATTGCTTGGGGTCGGCGCTTCGATGATCCTCCCTGCGACATTAGCAGGAATTCGCAATACGTTTGGTAACGGGCATGAACGTAACGTTGCACTCGGTATCTGGGCGGCGGTCGGCGCCGGGGGCGCGGCGTTTGGGCCGCTGGTTGGGGGGATCTTACTGGCCCATTTTTCCTGGAATATGGTCTTTCTGATTAATCTGCCGATGGTGGCGCTGGTGTTATTGCTTGCCTGGCGCGGTGTGCCGAAGCAGGCGGGCAATGCCTGCCAGCGTTTGAACTTTTCGCATTCGCTAATGCTGGTGGTCGCGGTACTCGCGCTGGTATGGTCGATAAAATATGCCATCCAGCCGGAAAGTGAGTGGCTGACTGTGCTGATGATGCTGGCATCGGGGCTGTTCCTGCTGCTGTTGTTTGTGCGGCTACAGCGCCGAAGCATGTCGCCGCTTCTGGATATTGAACTGCTCACGCATCGCACCATACTTACCGGCGCGGTAATGGCGTTGATCTCTATGGTCGCGCTGGTTGGGTTTGAATTGTTGATGGCGCAGGAATTGCAGTTTGTTCAGGGTAAAACGCCGCTCCAGGCGGGCATGTTTATGCTGCCGATTATGCTGGCAAGTAGCCTGTGTGGCCCCTTTGCCGGGTTGCTGGTTGCCCGGTTTGGCCTGCGGCAGGTAGCCGCGGCCGGCGTAGCGCTTAGCGCGATAGGTTTTTACGGCCTTGCGCATACCGACTTTGCCCGTCAGCCGTGGCTGGCATGGGGCTGGATGACGCTGTTGGGACTAAGCGTCGCCACGGCGCTGCTTTCGGGGACATCGGCGATTATGTCTGCCGTGCCGCAGAAAAAGGCGGCGGCGGCGGGCGCAATTGAAACAATGGCCTATGAGCTGGGCGCAGGGTTGGGCGTTGCGTTTGCTGGTCTGCTGCTGACGCGAAGCTATCGTGCCGCCATTGATCTGCCCCAGGGGCTTTCCTCCGGGGCGGCGCAGCGAGCAGGATCTTCTGTTGGAGAAGCCGCGCAGGTCGCATTAAGCCTTGATAGCGAACAGGCAACGCGCGTAATGTCGGCAGCGGCGCAAGCATTTAGCCATTCTCACAGCGTAGTGCTGGGGTTGGCGAGCCTGTTGATGTCATCTTTAGCTTTGATTGTGTGGTTTACGCTAAAAAACGCTAACCCGGTCAGCGAGTAAATAGCAGGGCATCGCCCTGTTATTGACAGCCAGTGAAAAGGGGGCGTCAGGAAACGAGTAATCAAAATTATAACGGCGTGGGCGGCTCTACAGAACGTACAGTATGGCAGGGGGAATATAAAAAACGCTTATGTATTGTTGCAATGCTGTAGTAAAAAAGCACTGTAACGCTACCAGCCTGCGCGAGGCGTATATAAGCGTTACACTTTAGTTGTTTTGCCTGTTTTTTTTGCCCGGCGGCGCAGGTAATTGCCAGATGTTTTCCTTTTGTTGACGGCCAGTAGCGCATTTTCTTTACTGCATTCGACGATCGAAGCGATGGTGCCGACCATAATCAGCAGTTCACCGGCCACAATCGTGCTGTTTTGGGCTGTAAAGTAGCCCACAATGATAAAAATGATGCCGATAAATAAAACCAATACCAGCGCGACAACGACAGCAAGTTTGGTCGTAACGTTATTGTTCACGGTTCAGTCCCTTGTATGACAAGAACGGCTATGGCAGCCAGGTTTCTTATTTGTCCACTTCTTACTCTGCCGTACAACCTTTGCTTCGGTATTGTGTCTGGTCGCACGGCAGCGTTCCCGGCTACTGTGGTTGGCGCGGCGCTTAATTTACGTTACTTTGGCGAACCACGGTTTGAGATTATAGCGCTCACCATCGCCACGAAACTGGCCATCCCCCCTATAGTGCAGTGTATCCGGCAGTGCCGGTTTCCGACAAACCTGCGCATATACCACTTCGAAGATAAAAAAATTATAGCGGTCAGCCGGAATATCGTCATATATCTGACATTCAAAACAGGCATAACATTCAGCGATGCCCGGCGAACCACCGAACTTTGAGGGAGACGGCGTAAGCCCGAAGGCGGCAAATTTATTGATATCGCTGTCGCTGTCGCTGTCGCTGTCGCTGTCGCTGCAGTTGCCGATGCGCGAGACCTTTTTTCAGGTAGGTTTATTACGCACTGACCGCTGCTGCGTATGGCAACGAAACTGTCATTTTCAGCAGAAAACATCCAGCCAACCAGCGATGGAAAAAGGCCATAACGGTATGGCAGCCCAGTGTCATAATATTATTTTTGTCCTGCCAGCGTGAGCTGATAAATACGACCGGCCAGGCTTAAGGTAGTGGCGCGCCTCGCTGACGGAAAAGACGGTTTCCTTCACCTTCATTTCCTTAAATCCGGGCATTTTTAACAACATAGAAGATAAAGGGCATGGCGGCAGAATAGCCGCAGCAGCGAAAGAGTATGGCGTGTATCTCCCCCCTGCGTTTTTCGAAGACAGTGACCAAACCTGACATTTCTGACTCAGCGCGGGATGGCAAGCGCCCGACAGGGAAACTAGCAGCGGCGATTTAGCGCTACGGTTTGCGGCTTGTTGACAGCGCGGGTTGCGCAATAATTAAGTGAATAGATATCGTAAAAAGAAAGTTCACCTTTTTTAAGCCGCATTCTCTGTAACTGGGTTTTCTGGTGCTCTGCAACCCGTGGCGAAGCCAGAATGGCATCAATTAATGAAGCCGGGGCAAAGCGGGTATTGTACCACTCTCCGTTATAGCAAACGCGCAGATCCAGGACGTCGATATCGTTGTAACGATACCGTGGTTTGACATCGAAAAAGAAAAAACCGTTTAACAGAGCGAAGAGGACGAACAATAGCCAGACAGAATCTTTCAGCACAGGAGAGCACAACATAACGGCCAGGGTGGCAAACCAGCCGATGTACATGGCGATGAACAGGCCAGGATGGTTACGGATAAAACGAATACTATAGCGAGGGCGATTATCTCTGTTCTCTTCAACATTAATTTTTTCTATTGCAGCAGTAAGCAGACGCTGTATTTCACTCATAATAAACCTTCGCTAAATTTGTGCAGAAAATTTACTACAGAGCGAGCCAGAATGGAAACAGAGCAGAGACAGATATAGTCTGAAAAATAATAACGGGTCTGTTGATGTTTAAACATTTGTCCGGGGCCATATGCGCCAGTAAATGGTTTGCGCCATTTTCACTGTTACTGTCGCTACAATCACATTATTAGCGAGAGTTATAAGGATGTAACGATAACCCCGCCCGGGCGACTTACCGGTTTTAAGCCGCCTTACGCGTTGTCGCCTTAAGCGTTGATAGGGTGAAGGCAGCGTACCGCTGTCGTTTGTGTGCAACCGGCATGGCGTCGGCGAAAGGGCGACACATAGCTGGGCTGTTAGCGCAGCTCAACCGCTACGGGTAAGAAGACCGTAGCGCAGCGTTAAACCTCCCCCGGGGCGCGGTTGCTGACGTGCCAGATAAGCAGGCTGGCGCAAAGGCTTCGTCATGGGCGAGGTAAAGTTAACTGGCGCGCATTTTCTGTTTTTTGTTGTACATTGCTTTTCAGTTCAAAATTGTTAATGAACGCACTCAGAGAGTTTGAGAGCGGACGAAAAATATTTCTGTGCAATACAGCGAGATACATATTTTATGCCAGGAAGGCATTACATTATTGCGTTACGGGTTGTTACAATTGTGATAACCAACTTAACGAACGAATTTCCATACGGAAGAAGGGATTTTGTCGTAAAGCTTATTCATCGTCAGTTCAGCAAGGCGATGATCGGCGGCTGAATAAAACACCGCCAGCTCACTGTCCGGTAATTCGTATTTGTTTTTTTCGATTACCCTTTCAAGCGTATCGATTGTCTGGCAGCGCCTCAGACGCATCAGATAATCAGTCTTTGTCAGCGTTTTGGTTGTCATAAATCACCTCAAATAATACATAATTTTTTAAAAAGAAAGACTTACTGGGTTAGCTTTGCTGGCATTAACAAAAATACGGAACAGGCGATTGCCCGATTTTCGCCATTTTTGCAGCTCCTGGGCATTAATGCCATAGTTGCTAAACAGCATGAAAGTTTCGTCCAAATATTCGTCGATTTGCTCAATCAATTTACTGTCATCGTCATGCTTAATTTTATAATTAAGCGCAAAAGTAGCAATGTGTTCGATCAAGTCATGCAATTGTAAATTGATGGCTGACGTTGGATCATTGGTCCAGCCCTGCTTACGCTCCCCCAAACTGGTTAAACAATCATGGTACAGGCATTCACAAAGAAATTTGAGCTGGGCTATATCATGCCGTTTTGGTGAGTATTCGTCCATATGCTATCGCCTTTTTATCATAAAAAAAAGATAAAGACTCAGGTGGGATGAACACACCGCGTGAAATGGGTATTTAATGAACATTCAGCCTGTTTGTTTAAATTATAAAACATTCAATCACTTTTTTCCCTGGACTATTACGAAAAATTACAATTGCCCTGTAAATATAGAATACCGCCGATACTTAATAGACCCAGTTACGTGTTATTGCAAGGCGATTAGGCTTTTTTTTCTTATAATCAGCTAGTTGAGATTTTGTACTTGTCCAGGGGGAGACGGAAATAAAATATGAGTAAATTCCTTTATATATTAGGATAACTCTTAAGTTGGAAGGGGTGTGTTTAAATTGATTCTTAAATTGCAGCGTGAAAAAAGTATTGCGAAGATATAAAGCGTAAAAATATTAACCCTTCTCATTATTAAGTATTCTGAATAATAAAGAAAAAAGGCCGCAAAAGCGGCCTTTCAGTTTGTTGACAAAGAAGGAAAAAACGGGGTTTTTCCTTCTTCGTGGTAATCAGGCGAAAATCAATGCATTGATTTTCCTTATATTTTATTGTATTTCATCCATCCTGTCTGCGACAGGATGGGGTTTGTCAGAAGTCTCAAAGGCCGCAAAAGCGGCCTTTTATACTGATAATGCGTAACGNAAGTCTCAAAGGCCGCAAAAGCGGCCTTTTATACTGATAATGCGTAACGGGGTTACTGTTTATGCTCTACAGTGGCCGTATTTTCGTCACCTTTATGGCGGCCGAAGCGGCGTCGCACCACCACAAAGAAGACCGGCACAAAGAAGATAGCCAGTACGGTTGCCGTTATCATCCCGCCCATTACGCCGGTACCGACAGCATTCTGCGCACCGGAGCCTGCGCCTGAACTGAGCACCAGCGGCAGGACCCCAAGGATAAACGCCAGGGAAGTCATCAGTATCGGGCGCAGACGCATACGTACCGCTTCCAGCGTGGCTTCCACCAGGCCTTTACCTTCTTTTTCCATCAGGTCTTTTGCGAATTCGACAATCAATATGGCGTTTTTCGCTGACAAACCAATTGTGGTCAACAGGCCGACCTGGAAGTAAACATCGTTTGTTAGCCCACGTAGCGTGGCGGCCAGCAGCGCGCCGATAACGCCGAGCGGCACCACCAGCATGACAGAGAACGGTATCGACCAGCTTTCATACAGCGCGGCAAGGCACAGGAACACCACGATAAGCGAAATAGCATAAAGCGATGGCGCCTGGTTGCCGGATAAACGTTCCTGATAGGAGAGCCCCGTCCAGTCATAACCAATGCCCGCAGGCAGCTTACTGGCCAACTGTTCCATCAGCGCCATAGCTTCGCCGGTACTTTTACCTGGCGCGGCCTCGCCCATAATCTCCATCGCGGGCAGGCCGTTATAGCGCTCCAGCCGCGGTGAGCCATATTCCCAGTGGCCGGTAGCGAAGGCGCTGAACGGCACCATCTGACCGCTGGCGCCGCGCACGTACCATTTGGCGATGTCGCCCGGCAGCATGCGGTATTCTGCTTCGCCCATAATGTAGACTTTCTTCACACGACCGCGGTCAATGAAGTCATTTACATAACTGCCGCCCCAGGCTGCGCCCAGCGTGGTATTGATATCAGTAAGCGTGACGCCAAGCGATCGCGCCTTCTCCTGGTCGATTTCAATTTTGTACTGTGGTGTATCTTCCAGCCCGTTAGGACGCACCTGCATCAGCACATCGGGATGTTGCATCGTCATACCCAGCAACTGGTTACGCGCCTGCATCAGCTTATCGTGGCCGTGGTTCGCCTGGTCGATAAGTTGAAAATCAAATCCGGTTGCGTTACCCAGTTCAACGATAGCAGGGAGGTTAAAGGCGAATACCATCGCATCTTTTATCTGCGAGAAAGTACCCATCGCGCGACCAGTAATGGCTTCAACCTTGTTTTCCGCGCCGGGACGATCGCCCCAGTCTTTCAGGCTTACAAACGCCAGACCGGTATTTTGTCCGCGCCCTGCAAAGCCGAAGCCGTTAACGGTAAACACCGATTTTACATTCGCTTTTTCTTTGGTCAGGAAATAATCGCTAACCTGATCAAGCACTTTTTGGGTGCGCTCCTGCGTTGCGCCTGTTGGTAACTGAACCTGGGCGAGGAAGACGCCCTGATCCTCGCTTGGCAGGAACGAGCTGGGCAGGCGAAGAAACAGCAAAGCCATGCCGACAACAATCAGCAGATAGAGCAGTAAGTATCGGCCGGTGCTGCGAAGGATGTTGCCTATGCTGTCGGTATAGTGATGCGTGCTCTTATCGAATACGCGGTTAAACCAGCCGAAAAACCCCTTTTTGCCTTCGCCGTGGTCGCCTTTAGCAATAGGTTTAAGCATAGTGGCGCACAATGCCGGCGTCAGAATCATTGCCACCAGTACCGACAGCGCCATTGCAGAAACAATAGTGATAGAGAACTGGCGATAGATCGCCCCGGTGGAACCGCCGAAAAAGGCCATCGGAATAAACACCGCCGACAGCACCAGCGCGATACCCACCAGCGCGCCCTGAATTTGCCCCATTGATTTACGGGTGGCTTCTTTCGGCGGTAGTCCTTCTTCCACCATTACGCGCTCGACGTTTTCTACTACCACGATAGCGTCATCCACCAGCAGGCCTATCGCCAGCACCATCGCAAACATAGTTAGCGTGTTTATCGAATAACCAAACGCGGCCAGTACGGCGAAGGTGCCAAGCAGCACAACCGGTACCGCGATAGTCGGGATGAGCGTGGCGCGGAAGTTTTGCAGGAACAAATACATCACGATAAACACCAGCACGATAGCTTCCACCAGGGTTTTCACCACTTCAAAGATGGAAATTTTAACAAACGGCGTTGTATCGTACGGGTAAACCACTTCCAGCCCGCGCGGGAAGTAGGGTTTTAGTTTTTCGACTTCAGCCTGCACCGCCGCTGCGGCATCGAGCGCGTTTGCGCCGGTGGCGAGTTTGATGCCAAGGCCGGAAGCAGGGTGGCCGTTGAAGCGAGCGATAACGTCGTAGTTTTCGCCGCCAAGCTCGATTTTTGCTACGTCTTTCAGACGCACCTGAGAACCGTCCTGATTGACCTTAAGCAGAATATTGCCAAATTCGTCAGTGGACGTCAGGCGGGTTTGCGCCACGATAGAGGCGTTAAGCTGCTGGCCTTTTACCGGCGGAGTGCCGCCAAGCTGGCCTGCGGCCATCTGGGCGTTCTGGGCTTTAATCGCCGTAGCAATATCGCCAGGGGTGAGGGCATAGTTATTGAGCTTGTTAGGATCAAGCCAGATGCGCATGGCATATTGCGAACCAAATAGCTGAACGTCGCCCACGCCCGTTGCCCGGCTGATGGGATCTTTGATAGTCGAGCCTACAAAATCGGCAATATCATCCTGGTTCATGGTGCCGTCAGTGTTGATAAAGCCCAGCACCATCAGGAAGCTGCTGGAAGACTTTTTCACGCTGATGCCTTGCTGCTGCACTTCCTGCGGCAGAAGCGGCATTGCCAATTGCAGCTTGTTTTGCACCTGCACCTGGGCAATATCGGCATCGGTGCCGGATTCAAATGTCAGCGTGATTCCCACTGCGCCGGATGAGTCGCTACTGGACGACATATACATCAGGTTATCGATACCGTTCATGTTCTGTTCGATAACCTGCGTAACGGTATCCTGAACCGTTTTCGCATCGGCGCCGGGGTAGACTGCTGAAACCTGCACAGCCGGCGGGGCAATCGTTGGATATTGCGCCACGGGCAGCTTCAGGATAGCCAATCCCCCTGCCAGCATGATGATGATCGCGATAACCCAGGCAAAAATGGGGCGATCGATAAAAAACTTAGCCATGTCTTAACGGCTCCTGTTTAAGTTAAGACTGTTTCTGTTCGGACTGAGCGGCAGCTTCACTTTGCGCTTTGTCATCCGGCTTTTGTTCTTCGGCTTTCACCTGAACGCCAGGGCGAACTTTCTGAAGGCCGGTAACGATAACGCGATCGCCACTCTGTAATCCTTTAGTGACCAGCCATTTGTCCCCGATAGCCTGCGTGACGGCGATCTGGCGCACTTCCACTTTTTCGTCTTTACCCACAATCATTACAGTGGCTTCACCGCGCGGCGTACGAGCCACGCCCTGCTGAGGAACCAGTAGAGCGTTCGGGTTGGTGCCTTCTTCAAGGCGAGCGCGTACAAACATGCCTGGCAACAGCGTGCCGTCCGGATTCGGGAAAATCGCGCGCAGCGTAATGGAACCGGTGGTCTGGTCTACGGTAACGTCAGAGAATTCCAGCGTACCGGTCTGCGGATAAGCGATGCCTTCAGCCGTAGTCAGTGTGACCCTGGCTTTACCGTTTTCCTGTTTTAGCGTGCCGTTTGCCAGTTCCTGTTTCAGGCGCAGAAAGTCGTTGCTTGACTGCGTTACGTCAACATAAATAGGGTCAAGCTGTTGCACTGTGGCCAGCGCCGTAGCCTGTCCGTTTTGCACCAGCGCCCCTTCGGTGACGGCGGATTTACCAATACGGCCGCTGATAGGAGAGGTGACTTTGGTATAGGCGAGGTTGATGCGCGCGTTTTCAACAGCGGCTTTTGCCGCCACCACTGCCGCTTCGGCCTGACGCAGGTCAGCCTGAGCGGTGTCGTAATCCTGTTGGCTGATGTAATTGGTGCCAAGCAGTTTTTTATAGCGGTTTAACGTTACGCGTGAAATGTTGGCGCTTGCCTGCGCCTTTGCCAAATCGCCTTTCGCGCTTTCATAAGAAGCCTGATAGATGGCCGGGTCTATTTGATAAAGCGAAACGCCTGCCTTTACATCGCTGCCTTCCACAAAATTACGCTTCAGAATGATGCCGCTGACCTGGGGACGAACTTCCGCTACGCGATACGCGCTGGTGCGCCCAGGCAGCTCGGTTGTCATCTGAAGCGCTTCGCTTTTCAGTGTGACAATGCCAACGGCCTGAGCCTGTGAGCCTTGTTGTTGCTGTTGTTCATCATTACATCCTGTAAGCGCAAAGCTGCCTGAGAGCATCAGAACGACCGCCAGAGGCGCAAATCCTCTGTTTTTGTTCATATATAAACCTCGAGTGTCCAGTTTCAAAATTTGATCAATGGTCAAATGTCTACAAGCCCATTGCTGCGTTAATATTAACATCGTGCTATAGTACATACGTACATAAATGTATGTAAATCTGGCACCTGAAAATCCTTTAACTGATGGCACGAAAAACTAAACAGCAAGCGTTAGAGACGCGCAAGCATATTCTGGATACCGCGCTACGCCTTTTCTCGCAAAAGGGCGTTTCGGCAACATCGCTTGCGGATATCGCCCAGGCTGCGGGCGTTACGCGCGGCGCCATCTACTGGCATTTTCGCAATAAGTCAGATTTATTCAATGAAATCTGGGTACTTTCAGATTCCGATATCGGCGATTTAGAGATTGAGTATCGGGCAAAATATCCTCGCGATCCACTTTCCGCACTTCGCGAATTGCTGGTTCATATTCTGGAAACCACGGTAACAGAAGAAAGGCGACGCCTGATGATGGAAATCATCTTCCATAAATGTGAATTTGTAGGGGAGATGGTGGCGGTTCAGCAAGCGCAGCGCAGCCTTTATATGGAAGGGTACGAACGCATTGAAAGCGCGCTCGATCGGTGCCGCGCCGCGGGCATGTTGCCTGAAAACTTACTCTCCCGCCGTGCGGCAATATTAATGCGCTGTTATATCGCAGGCATTATTGAAAGCTGGCTGTTTGCGCCGGAGACGTTTGATCTACAGCGTGAAGCGCGTGACTATGTCGCCATCCTTCTGGAAATGTTTCAGCTTTGCCCCACCTTGCGTTCGCCTGCCCCGTAAGCGCGCTTTAAGAGCGCTCTGGCGCGTGTGATGTTTGTGGCCCTTATATCGGGGTGCTATCCTGATTTATTGAATTCATCCACACTCCCCCTGCGGCGCGGGCGCGATAATCATCATGACTCTACAACATGCTTTACGCCTGCGGAAAACCGCCTTCGCTGTTGTAATCATATTTGTTTCGCTCTTTCAATCCCTTGCGGTTCAGGCGCGCGCTAACAGCGATGTTCCGTCGCGGTCCGATATACAACGCCAGCTTGATGCTCTTGATAAACAGAAAAACCTCTCCTCGCAAGCCAGGCTGATACAACAGGATCTTAATCAGACGCTGGAGGTGTTGGATAAAATTGAGCGTGTGGAAAACGAAGCGGCTGAACAGCACAAGCGAATTAATGACGCGCCGGAGAAGACCCGGCGGGCGACCGAAGCGCTGGAGGCTTACGGCAGCGAGAAACTGGATGAGGCTGCCTATAGCAAAACGCTTTCTTCTCTATCGTTGCGCCAGCTTGAACAGCAGGTTTCACAAACGTTTGACGAGCTGCAAACGGCGCAAAGCGCTCTTTCCACGCTCAACAGCCAACTGGTTTCACTGCAAACGCAGCCGGAGCGGGTGCAGAATGCCATGTATGCGGCCACCGAACAGCTTCAGCAGATTCGCTCTCGTCTGAGCGGCGTGAACACAGGCGCGCCGCTGCGCGCAAGCCAGCAATCGCTGCTACTGGCCCAGCAGGCGTTGCTTAATGCGCAGCTTGAGCAGCAACGCGGCAGTCTTGAAGGCAATACAATGCTTCAGGATTCTCTGCAAAAGCAGCGGGATTACACCACGGCGCATATTTCTCGCCTTGAGCGTCGGCTTGAGCTGATGCAGGCCACACTCAGCAAAAAGCGCCTGACGCTGACAAAAAAAACGGCGCAGGAAGCCGTAACGCCGGAGGAAGGCGCGGCGATTCAGAATATCCCGCTGGTGCGCCAGGAGCTGGACGTCAACCACCAGATTAGCGAACGCCTGATTGACGCTACCCGACGCGGCAATGAGCTGGTGCAGCGCAATATCCAGGTGAAAACCTGGCTCGATCGCACGCTCCAGTCCGAACGCAATCTTAAAGAACAGATTGCGATGCTCAAGGGCAGTCTGTTGCTGTCTCGTATCCTTTATCAGCAACAACAAAATTTGCCGTCTGCGGATGATATGGATGATATGACCAACCGCATTGCCGACCTGCGGCTTGAGCAGTTTGAACTTAACCAACAGCGCGATGCGCTGTTCAGGGGAGAGGATTTCGTCAACCATCTGCTTCAAAGCCAGCCAAAAGAGCAGCGGCAATCGGCCGACGAGGATGATGTCCGGGATGCGTTGCTGGAAGTGATTGATATGCGCCGTGAGTTGCTCGAACAGCTAAATAAACAGCTTGGCGGCCAGCTTATGTTGGCGATTAACCTGCAAATGAATCAGCAGCAGTTGATAAGCTCCAGCCAGCGGCTGCAACAAACGCTGACCCAGCAGATTTTTTGGGTAACGTCCAATAAACCAATGGACTGGGCGTGGATCACCGCTTTCCCGCAGGCGCTAAAGGATCAGTTGTCGTCGATGGAGATAGTCGGCAACTGGGGGGGGGCACGCCATTCGTTTGGGCTGACGCTGGCGGCCGCGCTGGCGCTACTTATGCTTGCGGGCCTGACGTGCTGGCGCTTTCGCTGGCTGAAGGCGCGCCTTGACGCGCTATCGGCCGATGTGGGGCTGCTTCATAAAGACAGCCAGACCCATACGCCCAAAGCGCTGTTAATTGATCTCGTGCGCGCGCTGCCGGTGTGCCTGATGCTGCTGGCGGCCGGGCTTCTTCTGCGGTTTATGAGGTTGAACGTCAGCGAATTGATGTGGAGTTTTGGCAAAGAGCTGGCGTTGTTTGGGCTGATTTTCGGCGTCTGCTGGCGTGTTCTGGAACAAAAGGGCGTGGCGGAGCATCACTTTATGATCCCGCCGACCCGGGTGCGTCACTATCGCCGCCAGATTGTACGCATCAGCATCGCACTGCTGCCCATGCTGTGCTGGGCCGTAGTGGGGGCGCACTCTCCGCTGCATCTGATGAATGATGTGCTTGGGCAGTTTATGGTTTTTGTTAATTTGCTGGTGATTACGGGGCTGATGTGGCCAATGTGCCGCGACGCCTGGCGTGATAAAGAATCTCATACCGTACGCCTGGTCACGATAACCGTGCTGTCGCTGGTGCCTGTCGGTTTGCTGATACTGACGGCGCTTGGCTATTTTTACACTACGTTGCGCCTTGCGCACCGCTGGATAGACACCGTATACCTGACGATTATCTGGAACCTGCTTTACCAGACGGTCCTGCGCGGGCTTAGCGTGGCGGCGCGGCGTATTGCCTGGCGCCGTGCGCTGGCGCGGCGCGAAGCTTTGGAAAAAGAGGGCGCGCAAGGAAGCAATGAGCCGGTGGAAGAGCCGCCGCTTGGGCTGGAGCAGGTAAATCAACAAACGCTGCGCATTACCACGCTGGTGATGTTTGCGCTGTTCGGGCTGATCTTCTGGGCAATATGGTCCGATTTGATTACGGTCTTCTCGTATCTCGACAGCATTACGCTATGGCATTACAGCGTTACCGAGGCGGGAGCGTCGGTAACGAAAAGCGTCACAATGGGCAGCCTGCTGTTCGCTGTCGTCGCTTTTATGCTCGCCTGGGCATTGATTCGCAACCTGCCGGGTCTGCTGGAGGTGCTGGTGCTGTCGCGCCTGAAGATGCGACAGGGGTCGTCATACGCCATCACGACAATCCTTAACTATGTGATAATTGCCGCAGGCGCCATTGCGGTGTTGGGTTCGCTGGGGGTTTCGTGGGATAAACTTCAGTGGATGGCCGCCGGTCTGTCAGTTGGCCTTGGTTTTGGTTTGCAGGAAATCTTCGGGAATTTTATTGCAGGCCTGATTATTTTGTTTGAGCGCCCAATTCGCATCGGGGATACCATTACCATCGGCACTTATTCCGGTTCAGTGAGCCGAATCCGCATTCGCGCTACGACCATCATTGACTTTGATCATAAAGAGATAATCGTGCCGAACAAGGCATTTGTTACCGAGCGGCTTATCAACTGGTCGCTCAGTGATACGATAACCCGCGTAGTGGTGAAGCTTGGCGTAGCGTACGGTTCGGATCTTGATAAAGTGCAGGCCGTGCTGCTTAAAGCTGCCACCGGACATCCGAAAGTGATGCATGAGCCGTATCCGCAGGTCTTCTTTCTGGCGTTTGGCCAGAGCTCGCTCGACCATGAACTGCAGTTCTACGTGCGTGAACTGGGCGATCGCGGCTTAACGCAGGATGCGGTAAACCGCACTATCGACCGCCTGTGCCGCGAAAATAGTATTGATATCGCGTTCAATACGCTTGAAGTGCGCCTGCGTAACGCGAAAGGGGATGAAATTACCGAGGTGGCGCGCGACCTATCCCGGGAGGGGCAGGGCGACACGCCCCCCTCACTCTGAAGCCTGTAGCGCCTGCTTATGTAAAAAATCCTGACGCACTATTTCCAGCGCGGCCAGCACGGTTTGTGTCGGGAGGGCGTTTTGCTCCAGCAACATAATTAAATCTACCGCCAGCTTGACTTCATCCGGGGCTTGTTCCAGCGACATACTCTCTCCTCATCTCAGCGCGTGCGGCGTTCAACCGCGCGGGTAATATTTGCCAGGGCTTCGCGACAGCGGGCTAACCGCCCATCAAGCGCTTCCAGTTCACGCGCCAGCCGCTGTTGTCCCGCCAGCGTTTGCTCTGCTGTAAGCTGCGTGATGCGGGCGTTTTTCATCGCCAGCAGTCGCCGCTCGTAATCCTGATGTCTTAACAGGTTTGCATTAAGCCGGGCCAGAGAAGGCTGTGCGGCGTCGTAGCGACGCAGTTCGCCGGTTGCCGCTTCGCGGGTTAACGCCGTGATTTGCGCAACCAGGCGGTCCGCCAGCCATGCCGCCTGTTGCACGCGATTTTGTTCAATCAGCGTCTTTAACTGCCGCCAGTTTGCTTCCACTTCATGCAAACAGTCGCCCATTCGCGTACTGCGCCCGTGAAAAAGCTGGCGATTGAAACGAGAGGACACGGCGCAGTGCGCGCCAAAGGGCGTAATCAGCGCCGTCAGTTGCGCTATGCGAGCCTCAAGGGTTTCGATAAGTTGCCGGGTCTTCATGAATCTCCCTGCGGCGGCGGCCGATGATTATGCTACAGTGGCGGCGTCACGGTATGGAAGCGACATATGGGTAAGATCATTTTAATCATGACGGGCTGGTTAGCGATAGTGCTCGGCGCGCTGGGCGTGGTATTGCCGCTTTTACCCACGACGCCGTTTATCCTGCTGGCGGCCTGGTGTTTTGCCCGCTCGTCGCCGCGCTTTCACGGCTGGTTAATGCACCGCTCATGGTTTGGCGGTTATCTGCGCTATTGGCAAGCCTACCGCGCGATGCCGCCGGGGGCTAAACCGCGCGCGGTTGTGCTTATACTGGTAACGTTTGCCGTTTCGCTATGGCTGGTCGAACTTGCCTGGGCGCGTATTTTATTACTGGTTTGTCTGGCGGCGCTGCTGCTTTTTCTGTGGCGTGTTCCGGTGGTTGCGCCAGAGCAAGAAAAGCCGTAATGGCAGACGACTGTGGTTGCATTTACCGCCTGCAGCCAGTAAATTTTGGCGTTTTCGAGCGCAGCGCGCCGCCGGTAAAATAAGCGAAAGTTGATGTGTTGAACGCCGCGCGCTGGGAGTGACATCGTAATTTTCAGGCACGTAACTATGACCGTAACCGCGCAGCAGCTTGAGTTTATCAAAGACAGTATTAAAAGCGTTCAGGATTATCCGAAGCCGGGCATTCTGTTCCGTGACGTGACCAGCCTGCTGGAAGATCCAAAGGCCTACGCGCTCAGCATTGAATTGCTGGTGGCGCGCTACGCAGATGCCGGCATCACTAAAGTAGTGGGCACTGAAGCGCGCGGTTTCCTGTTCGGCGCGCCGGTTGCGCTGGGTCTGAACGTAGGTTTTGTGCCGGTCCGTAAGCCGCGCAAGCTGCCGCGAGCGACTATCAGCGAAAACTATGAGCTGGAGTATGGCGAAGATCGGCTTGAGATCCACGTTGACGCCATTAAACCAGGCGATAAGGTGCTGGTTGTGGACGATCTGCTGGCGACCGGCGGGACCATCGAAGCTACCGTGAAGCTGATTCGCCGGCTTGGCGGCAACGTGGCGGATGCGGCCTTTATCATTAACCTGTTCGATCTTGGCGGCGAACAGCGCCTGGAGCAGCAGGGGATACACTGCTACAGCCTGGTCTCTTTTCCAGGCCACTGAGTTCTGCAGGCAGCCTCGCCCATTGGGTGGGGCTGTGTTAGCATGACTATCTTAATGTCCTTTCTCCCGATCTGAGAGCCTATTGCCGATGAGCTACCAGGTGCTGGCCCGTAAATGGCGTCCACAAACCTTTGCCGAGGTCGTTGGCCAGGAGCATGTCCTGACCGCGCTGGCTAATGGCCTGAATCTTGGCCGTATTCACCACGCTTATCTGTTCTCCGGCACGCGCGGCGTAGGCAAAACTTCCATCGCCCGCCTGTTGGCAAAAGGGCTGAACTGCGAAACCGGCATCACCGCGACTCCTTGCGGCAAATGTGATAACTGCCGGGAGATCGAGCAGGGGCGTTTTGTCGATCTGATTGAAATAGACGCGGCTTCGCGCACCAAAGTCGAAGATACCCGCGAACTGCTCGACAACGTGCAGTATGCCCCGGCGCGCGGGCGTTTTAAGGTTTACCTTATCGACGAAGTTCACATGCTTTCGCGCCACAGCTTCAACGCGCTGCTCAAAACGCTGGAAGAGCCGCCTGAGCACGTTAAGTTTTTGCTGGCGACCACCGATCCGCAAAAGCTGCCGGTGACCATTCTCTCGCGATGCCTACAGTTTCATCTCAGGGCGCTGGACGTCACGCAGATAGCCGCGCAGCTTGAATATGTGCTCGGCCAGGAAAAAATTTCATTTGAATCGCGCGCGCTGCATTTGCTGGCGCGAGCCGCCGAAGGCAGCCTGCGCGATGCGCTGAGCCTGACCGATCAGGCTATTGCCAGCGGAGACGGCCAGGTCAGCGCTCTGGCGGTTAGCGCAATGCTTGGCACGCTGGATGACGACCAGGCTTTAACGCTAATAGAGGCGCTTACCCAGGCCGACGGCCAGCGTACTATGGCGCTGGTGGACGAGGCCGCCGCCCGCGGGGTAGCGTGGGAGGCGCTGTTGATTGAAATGCTTAGCCTGTTGCATCAAATTGCAATGGCGCAGCTTTCGCCCGCGCTTTTCGATACTGGCGCGGGGACGCAAGAGGCGCGCCTGCGCGAGCTGGCGCGCACCGTGCCGCCGGCGGATATACAGCTTTACTACCAGACATTGCTTATTGGTCGCAAAGAGCTGCCCTGGGCGCCGGATCGTCGTATGGGCGTTGAAATGACGCTGCTGCGCGCGCTGGCCTTCCACCCCCAGCAGCCGCTGCCGGAACCGGCGTTGCCGCATAACGCTGCGCCGCGTCAGGCGGCGTCAGAACCGCCGCAGGCGGCCTCAGCGCCGGCGCTGTCGCACCCGCCGCCGGATCCGGCGGCGCAGTTTACGCCGCCGACCCAGCAGAGCGCGCCGGTCGCGCATAGCGAGCCGCAGGCAAGCGCGCCGCTGCCGGATGCGATAAGCCAGGTGTTGCAGGCCCGTAGCCAGCTTCAGCGCCAGAAAGGAGATTCCAGAACAAAAAAGAATGAACCGGCGGCGCAGCGATCGGCGCGGCCGGTAGCCAACTCCGCGCTTGAGCGCCTGGCGTCGGTGACTGAGCGCGTACAGGCGCGCCAGACGGCGCCGCAGGCGCAGGATAAGCCAGCAAAAAAAGAGGCCTACCGTTGGAAGGCGCTGAACCCGCAGGCGCCAGCGGTGGACGCAATAGCGACGCCGAAAGCGCTTAAGCGCGCGCTTGAGCATGAAAAAACGCCGGAACTGGCGGCGAAACTGGCTGAGGAGGCCCTGGCGCGCGATCCCTGGGCGCGGGAGGTTAGCCGTCTACAGGTGTCAAAACTGGTAGAGCAGGTCGCGCTTAATGCCTGGAAAGAGCAGAACGGCAGCGCGGTTTGCCTGCATCTGCGCCCGGCGCAGCGGCATCTTAATTCGCCCGGCGCGCAGCAGGCGCTGGCGCTGGCGCTAAGTGAGCTGCACGGCGCGCCGGTTGAACTGACCATTGTTGAAGACGATAATCCCGCACAGCGCACGCCGCTGGAGTGGCGGCAGGCTATCTATGAAGAAAAGCTTGAGCAGGCGCGGGCGTCGATTATCGCAGATAATAATATTCAGACTCTGCGGCGTTTTTTTGACGCGGATTTGGATGAAGAGAGTATTCGTCCCGTTTGACGCGCAGCCCGCAGCCGCGCTGCACGTTGTTAATCACATGCCGCTAAGCGTAGTGACGGTTACGCGGCCCGAGCAATAGAGAGAAGAGTATGTTTGGTAAAGGCGGACTGGGCAACCTGATGAAGCAGGCCCAGCAGATGCAGGACAAAATGCAGAAAATGCAGGAAGAGATCGCCACCCTTGAGGTCACCGGCGAATCTGGCGCGGGTCTGGTCAAAGTCACTATTAATGGCGCGCACAACTGCCGCCGTGTAGAGATAGCTCCGAGCCTGCTCGAAGATGATAAAGAGATGCTGGAAGATTTAGTGGCTGCGGCGTTCAACGACGCCGCGCGCCGCATTGAAGAAACCCAGAAAGAGAAAATGGCCTCCGTTTCCGCCGGCATGCAGTTGCCGCCGGGCTTTAAGATGCCGTTCTGATGCAAACCAGCCCGCTGCTCACGCAGCTTATGGAAGCGCTGCGCTGCCTGCCAGGCGTTGGGCCGAAATCGGCCCAACGTATGGCGTTTTCCCTGTTGCAGCGTGACCGCAGCGGCGGTATGCGCCTGGCGCAGTCGTTACAGCGAGCTATGTCGGAAATTGGCCACTGCGCCGATTGCCGCACCTTCACCGAGCAGGATGTTTGCAATATCTGCGCAAATCCGCGCCGCCGTGAAAACGGCCAGATCTGCGTAGTGGAAAGCCCGGCGGACATCTATGCTATTGAGCAAACAGGGCAATTTTCCGGACGTTATTTTGTGCTGATGGGCCACCTGTCGCCGCTTGATGGTATTGGTCCAAACGATATTGGCCTCGACAGGCTTGAGCAACGCCTGGAAATGGAGTCGATGCAGGAAGTGATCCTCGCGACCAATCCAACCGTGGAGGGGGAGGCGACCGCCAACTATATTGCCGAGCTTTGCGCTCAGTACGGCGTGCAGGCCAGCCGCATCGCTCATGGCGTGCCGGTGGGCGGCGAACTGGAAATGGTTGACGGCACCACGCTGTCGCATTCACTGGTTGGGCGTCATAAGATTATATTTTAATCAATCGGGAGCCGGTTTTGCCGCTCCCGCTTGAAATCCCTTTTCCGTAACCCCATAACCTCTCAACCTGTTTCCCGTAACCGTACAGACCCGACTGCTTTTGCCTGAAATGTGCAAAAACAAGGGGATAGTTGAGGTATCGCTAAATGAAAGGACAAGAGACTCGTGGCTTCCAGTCAGAAGTAAAACAGCTTCTGCACCTGATGATCCATTCTCTCTATTCAAATAAAGAAATCTTCCTGCGTGAGCTTATCTCCAACGCATCCGATGCCGCTGACAAGCTGCGCTTTCGCGCGTTGTCAAAGCCTGAGCTTTATGAAGGCGACGGCGAACTGCGCGTGCGCGTAGCGTTTGATAAAGAAGCCCGCACGTTGACGATTTCTGATAACGGCATCGGCATGAACCGTGATGATGTGATTGATCATCTCGGCACTATCGCAAAATCTGGCACTAAAGCGTTTCTCGAATCTATGGGCTCCGATCAGGCAAAAGACAGCCAGTTGATTGGGCAGTTCGGCGTAGGTTTTTATTCCGCGTTTATTGTTGCAGATAAAGTGACCGTTCGCACCCGCGCTGCGGGCGATAGCGCGGATAAGGGCGTGTTCTGGGAGTCGGCTGGCGAAGGCGAGTATACCGTTGCCGATATCACGAAAGATGAGCGTGGCACCGATATCACGCTGCATCTGCGCGAGGGCGAAGATGAATTCCTCGACCCGTGGCGCGTGCGTTCTATCATCAGTAAATATTCCGACCATATCGCGCTGCCGGTTGAGATTGAGCAAAGCGAAGAAAAAGACGGCGAAACCGTTGTAAGCTGGGAGAAAATCAACAAAGCCCAGGCGTTGTGGACCCGTAACCGAGCGGAAATCAGCGATGATGATTATAAAGCGTTTTATAAGCATATCGCCCATGACTTTACCGACCCGTTGATCTGGAGTCACAACCGCGTGGAAGGGAAGCAGGAGTACACCAGCCTGCTGTATATCCCGGCGCAGGCGCCGTGGGATATGTGGAATCGCGATCATAAACATGGCCTTAAGCTGTACGTGCAACGTGTGTTCATCATGGATGACGCCGAGCAGTTTATGCCGAACTACCTGCGCTTTGTGCGCGGCCTGATTGATTCAAACGACCTGCCGCTTAACGTATCGCGTGAGATTCTTCAGGACAGCACCGTTACCCGCAATCTGCGTAACGCCCTGAGCAAGCGCGCGCTGCAAATGCTGGATAAACTGGCGAAAGACGACGCCGACAAGTACCAGACTTTCTGGGACCAGTTTGGCCTTGTGCTTAAAGAAGGTCCGGCGGAAGATCAGGCTAACCAGCAGGCTATTGCCAAACTGCTGCGTTTTGCATCAACACACAACGATTCTTCTGTGCAAAACGTCTCTCTGGAAGCGTATGTCAGCCGCATGAAAGAAGGGCAGGAAAAGATTTATTACATCACCGCCGATAGCTATGCGGCGGCGAAAAGCAGCCCGCACCTGGAGCTGCTGCGTAAAAAAGGCATTGAAGTGCTGCTGCTGTCCGATCGCATTGACGAGTGGATGATGAGCTATCTTACTGAGTTCGACGGTAAAGCGTTCCAGTCGGTAGCAAAAGCGGACGCATCGCTGGAAAAACTGGCCGATGATGTGGATGAAAGCGCGAAAGAAGCCGATAAAGCGCTGGAGCCGTTCGTTGAACGTGTGAAAACGCTGCTGGGCGAGCGCGTAAAAGAGGTGCGCCTGACCCACCGCCTTACCGACACCCCGGCGATTGTGACGACCGACGGTGATGAAATGACCACCCAGATGGCGAAGCTGTTTGCCGCGGCAGGCCAGACGGTGCCGGAGGTGAAGTACATTTTTGAACTGAACCCGGATCATCCGCTGGTGAAACGTACCGCTGATACCACTGACGATGCGCGTTTTGGCGAATGGATTGAGTTGTTGCTCGATCAGGCGCTGCTGGCTGAGAAAGGGACGCTGGACGATCCGAACCTGTTTATTCGCCGCGTTAACCAACTGCTGTTGGGTTAAACCGCGCTGGACGTGTAGCCGTTTTTATAGGGGCGCTTAGCGATCGGAGTCAAAGCGGGCGAAACCGGAGTTTCGCCCGCTTTGTGGTTAACAGTTGAAAATCAACGCGTTGATTTTCATGGTTTATTTTACAGATATGGCGGGCTGAGTTTGTTTTGCCCGGCACTTGTCATCAGCCTCAACCCGCCCGCCTGACGCAGGCGGTTTTTTACGCAGGCATAACGCTACCTGGATGAAACAGCGCGGGCCGATGTAGCATGGCTTAGCCGGGACAGAAACGGGCGTTACGTTGGGCTTTCTTGTGATGGTGTGGGCTTAATGGTAAGGTCTTATCCCTCAACGTATACCCTCTGTGACAACGGAGTGCCTCGCGAAACGCGTTTGGCGATACCCGGCTGCATGGCGGAAAATATTTATAAACGTAAGGGGAATTACGCAATGCGTATGATTCTGCTCGGCGCACCCGGCGCTGGTAAGGGAACACAGGCTCAGTTCATCATGGAGAAATACGGTATTCCGCAGATCTCCACCGGTGATATGCTGCGCGCCGCGGTTAAATCCGGCTCCGAGCTGGGCAAACAGGCCAAAGATATCATGGATGCCGGTAAACTGGTTACTGATGAACTGGTCATCGCACTGGTGAAAGAGCGCATCGCGCAGGAAGACTGTCGCAACGGTTTTCTGCTGGACGGCTTTCCGCGCACTATCCCGCAGGCTGACGCCATGAAAGATGCCGGCATCAGTGTGGATTTTGTGCTGGAGTTTGATGTGCCGGACGACATCATTGTTGACCGCATTGTAGGTCGCCGCGTACACGCCGCCTCTGGCCGCGTTTACCATATCAAATACAATCCGCCCAGAGTGGAAGGCAAAGATGATGTGACCGGCGAAGCGCTAAGCACCCGTAAAGACGATCAGGAAGAAACCGTGCGCAAACGCCTGGTGGAGTACCATACCCTGACTGAACCGCTGATTGGCTACTATCAGAAAGAAGCGCAGGCGGGTAATACGCGTTATGCGAAAATCGACGGCACCCAGGCCGTTGACGACGTGCGTGCTGAACTGGTGAAAATTCTCGGCTAAGCACCGTTGCCTGCACCGGGGAATGCTTCCCCGGTTACCCTTTTCTCCAGGGATCTCCTCATATATCGCTACCCGGTTTATCCTTGTAATCTTATTCACGCGTACCGCGTCTGTTATTGTCATTAGCTTTTCGTGAAGGCTTTTCAGCCAGAATCTTCTGCCCGTTACGCAGTCAAGAAGGAGTGGAATGTTGCGTCAGGAAAAAACAGGCGTGCTGCTGGTGAACCTCGGTACGCCGCAGGCCCCAACGCCTGCTGCCGTTAAGCGTTATCTGCGTCAGTTTCTCAGCGACAGACGCGTGGTGGACGCGCCACGGCTTATATGGTGGTGCATTTTGCGCGGTATTGTACTCCCCCTGCGTGCGCCGCGCGTGGCGAAGCTATACCAGTCGGTGTGGCGTGAAGGCGGCTCGCCGCTGATGGTCTACAGCCGTAGCCAGCAGCAAAAGCTACAGGCGCGGCTGCCCGATATGCCCGTGGCGCTTGGCATGAGCTACGGCGCGCCGTCGATACAAAACGCGGTGGATGAGCTGCTGGATCAGGGGGTAGGCCACATTGTGGTTCTGTCGCTCTACCCGCAGTATTCCTGCTCTACCGTGGCGGCGGCGTGGGATGAACTGGCGCGCGTGCTGGCGAAAACGCGCAGCGTGCCCGGCGTGACGTTTATACGCGATTATGCGACTAACCCGGATTACATTCAGGCGCTGGCCGCAACGGCGCGGCGCGCCTTTACGCAGCACGGCGAGCCGGATTTACTGCTGCTCTCCTATCATGGCATCCCACAGCGCTATGCCGATGAAGGCGATGACTATCCGCAGCGCTGTCGGGACACGACTCGCGAGCTTGTGAGCGCGCTGGGCCTTGCGCCGGAAAACGTAATGATGTCGTTTCAGTCTCGCTTTGGCAAAGAGCCGTGGCTTACGCCTTATACCGATGAAACCGTGAAAATGCTGGGTGAGCAGGGGGTGAAGCATATACAGGTTATGTGTCCTGGTTTCGCCTGCGATTGTCTGGAAACGCTGGAGGAAATCGCTGTTCAAAACCGTGAAATCTTCCGGCATGCGGGAGGCGGGAAGTATGAATATATTCCCGCGCTTAACGATGAGGATGAGCATATCGCCATGATGGCGCGCCTGGTGGCGCGTTACCGTTAACCGTAAGAGCCTTACGCCGTCTGGCGCGAAATTTGGGATTGCCGACAGGCTGAAATGGCGGTGCGATTTTCTCAAAGAGCGCGTCTCGATTCCGGCAGTGAATAAAGCCCGGACGCAAGCGCTGAGCGATCGACTGTTCAAACGCCCGGGATGTGCCGGGAAAACAGCGCGCTTCGGTCGGCCCGACGTTCTGTCTCGTTTTGCACTCAGCCCCCACCCTGGGCGTCTTATCTGGCCTTCGCCTGCGTTTTACCGGTATCAGCGGGCGTCAGCGCGCCACTCTGTAAGCCAGTAGGCGTTAAAACGAACAGGCTTGCTGACAGTCAATAAACGATAAGAGGCCCACTCATTCGGGTCACGGCATGGCATGGTTTTTTTGCACTAACAAAAAACGTTATTCATAAACAGGTTTAACCGGTTGGCATCGCGTCTGCGACCGGCGGCGTTTCCAGCAATGTCAACATAGTATTGGCGATTTCACGTTCACCCATTACTACCTGATTAGCGCCGCGTTCGGTAATATAATTTACCTCATCGTCGTAATGGGCGCGGGCGATAATTTCAATGTGTGGGTTCTTCTCGCGCGCGGCGGCCACAATTTCACCGGCCTCGTAGCCATTTGGTATGGTCAGCAGCAGCCAGCGCGCGCAGTCGAGATGCGCCAGCGTCATAATTTCCTCATTGGCGGCATTGCCAAGCACTGCGCGTATTCCGCGCTCGCGCAGCTCATCAACCCGGTTGCGCGAGGTTTCAATAACCACCAGCGGTACGCCCTGGTCAATCAAACGCTGGCCCAACAGACTTCCCACGCGGCCAAAGCCGACCAGCAGCGCATGATTGCAGATATCCACAGGTACCTGTTTTTCGTCTTCTATCGCTTCTTCCAGCGTCTGCTCTTCCAGCGTCTCGTTTTTCTTCAGGAAGCGCTCCAGCAAAGCAAATACCACCGGGTTTAACATGATAGAGAGGATGGCGCCGGCCAACACAAGGTTCTGACCGGCCTGCGGCAACAGCCCAATCGACATTCCAAGGCCTGCCAGGATAAAGGCGAATTCGCCAATTTGCGCCAGGCTGGCGGCGATGGTGAGCGCGGTGCGCTGAGAGTGACCGAACATCCGCACCAGCAGAAAGGCCGCAACTGATTTGCCAAAAATAATAATGGCCAGCGTAGCGAGTACCGCCAGCGGCTGATTCATGAGTATTCTCGGGTCGAACAGCATTCCTACAGAAACAAAAAACAGTACGGCAAACGCGTCGCGCAGCGGCAGCGTATCATGCGCGGCGCGGTGGCTAAGTTCAGATTCATTGAGCACCATACCGGCGAAAAAGGCGCCCAGCGCGAATGAAACATCGAACAGTTCTACGGCGCCCATCGCGATGCCAAGCGCCAGGGCCAGCACCGACAGCGTAAACAGTTCACGCGAGCCGGTCGCGGCGCTGCGTGACAGGATCCACGGCACCAGGCGGCGGCCAACCAGCATCATTAGCGCGATAAACGCCACGACTTTGCCGAGGGTCAAACCCATATCCAGCGTTAGCGAAGCAAGGCCAACGTTGCCTTTTTCCAGCATGTCAGCGATGGCGGGCAACAGAACCAGCGTTAAGACCATGACCAGATCTTCAACAATCAGCCAGCCGATGGCGATTTGGCCGCGCTGGCTATCAATGAGCTGGCGTTCTTCCAGCGCCCTGAGCAGCACGACGGTACTGGCGGTGGATAAACACAGGCCGAATACGATACCGGTCATCAACGACCAGCCCAGCAGGGCGGACAGCCCCATGCCGAGCAGCGTTGCCACCGCAATCTGCAACACCGCGCCGGGAATAGCGATGGCCTTTACCGCCATTAAATCTTTAAGCGAGAAGTGTAACCCTACCCCAAACATCAGCAGGATAACGCCAAGCTCCGCCAGCTCCGGCGCCAGTTTGGTGTCGGCCACAAAGCCTGGCGTAAAAGGCCCTACCAGCACACCCGCAATCAGATATCCCACCAGGGGCGATATACGTAGCCTGTTCGCCAGCATACCGAGCAGAAAAGCGAGCACAAGGCCGCCAACAATGGTGGTGATAAGCGGGGTGGCGTGATGCATTCCGTCTCCTTCTGGGCTGGGTGAAACCGGGTATCGGCGCCGAAATGGGGCGACTGGCGTATTCATAGTTTAAAACACTTTTTTAAACTACGTTTAAGAATAAACGTTGAATTACGTTAAAAACCAGCGCTTACCTCAAAAAAAAGTTATAACGCGCCAAATTAGCCGCTTATCTCTGTGAAAGCGTGAAAGAATGTGGGAATAAGAACCGGCCAGAGTAAGCCTCTGGCCGAAAAAAGGTCAGCCTTTTACGCGGTTATCAGGGAGGAATACCGTGAAAATGCCAAGTAGCGGCAGGAAGGCGCAGATTTTATACACCAGCTCAATACTTGTATGGTCGGCAATCAGGCCCAGCACGGCGGCGCCGAGACCGCCCATACCGAAAGCAAAGCCAAAAAACAGCCCTGAAACCATGCCGATGCGCCCTGGCAGCAGCTCCTGGGCGTAAACAAGGATGGCGGAGAAGGCGGAGGCGAGGATAAAACCGATAATGACGGTCAAAATACCCGTCCACCACAGGGTTGCCCACGGCAAAAGAAGCGTAAATGGCGCAACGCCGAGGATTGAACCCCATATGACGTATTTTCGACCAATTTTGTCGCCTACCGGGCCGCCAATCACGGTTCCTGCCGCGACCGCAAACAAAAAGGCGAACAGATGTATTTGGGCGTTTTGCACTGAGAGGCCGAATTTTTGCATCAGATAAAACGTGTAGTAACTACTGATGCTCGCCATATAAAAGTATTTGGAGAAAATCAGCACCAGCAAAATGCCGATAGCCAACGCCACTTTATTGCGCGGCAGCGGGCTGGAGACAGGCTGGGCCGGTCTGCTTTTGGCGATGCGGTGCTGCGCGGCATACCAGCGGCTTACCTGCATCAGCACGATAATCGCCAGCAGCGCTGCCAGCACGAACCAGGCGACGTTGCCTTTACCATAAGGCGCGATAATTACCGCTGCCAGCAGGGGGCCGAGAGAGCTTCCGAAATTGCCGCCTACCTGGAACAACGACTGGGCCAGCCCATGACGTCCGCCGGAGGCCATACGCGCCACGCGCGAGGATTCGGGATGGAATACCGAAGAGCCGGTACCCACCAGCGCTGCTGCCAGCAACACCATCGGAAAGCTGCCTGCCAGCGCCAGCAGCACCAGGCCGCATAGCGTGAAGCACATACCGACAGGCAGGGACCAGGGCATGGGATATTTATCGGTATAGTAGCCAACCACCGGCTGCAGCAGGGAAGAGGCGAGCTGGAAGGTCAGCGTAATCAGCCCCACCTGCACAAAACTGAGGGTAAATTCTGCCTGCAATAACGGATACAGCGCCAGCAGCAGCGACTGGATCATATCGTTGAGCAGATGAGAAAGGCTGATAGCGCCAAGGATGCCAAAAGATGTTCGGGCTTTTTGCGACGGCGGCGTGCCAGACAACGCCGGGTTTTGTTGACTCATTGCCATAGTTACCTGAAATTTATGATTTATAGTTGGGCGAATAATGCAGGGAAAGCTCCGGTGAAGCCGGATACTCTGTTAACATACGCCCCCGCAAGCGGCGTGAAAAGCCGGGAAAAGGATTTTATCGCCCCGCGGCGCACACCTTAAATCAGTATATGCTTTGCATAAAGCAGTGATTTTCGTTTGGTAAAACCAGGGAGAGTAAACGATGTATTCTGGGGTAAAGGCGCTGGCAGCGGCGCTGGTGGCTATATATGCGCTGGCAAGCGGCGGCGCGTATGGCTGGGAGAGGGACAAAACCTATAAAATTACCATTTTGCACACCAACGATCATCACGGTCACTTCTGGCGCAGCGAACGCGGCGAATATGGTCTGGCGGCCCAAAAAACGCTGGTTGACCGGGTGCGCAATGAGGTGGCCGCTCAGGGCGGCAGCGTACTGCTGCTGTCAGGCGGCGATATCAATACGGGCGTGCCGGAATCAGATCTGCTGGATGCCGAACCTGATTTTCGCGGTATGAACCTGATTGGTTATAACGCGATGGCGGTAGGCAATCATGAATTTGATAATCCGCTGTCGGTGCTGCGCCAGCAGGAAAAACTGGCGAAATTTCCGTTTCTGTCGGCCAATATTTATCACAAAAGCACCGGTGAGCGGCTGTTTAAACCCTGGGCGTTGTTTAAACCACAGGGCATTAAAGTGGCAGTAATTGGCCTGACTACTGACGATACGGCGAAAATCGGCAACCCGGAATATTTTACCGATATCGAATTTCGTAAACCGGCGGATGAGGCGAAACTGGTTATTCAGGAACTGCAGCAGACGGAAAAGCCGGATGTCATTATTGCAGTCACCCATATGGGCCACTATGACAATGGCGATCACGGCTCTAACGCGCCAGGGGATGTCGAGCTTGCGCGTAGCCTGCCGAAGGGGGCGCTGACGATGATTGTTGGCGGTCATTCGCAGAACCCGGTCTGTATGGCGAAAAATAACCATAAAATGCAGGATTACATTCCCGGCACGCCGTGTACGCCGGATGTGCAAAACGGCACCTGGATTGTGCAGGCGCACGAATGGGGCAAATACGTTGGGCGCGCTGATTTTGAATTTCGCAATGGCGTCATGACGCTTAAGCGCTATCGCCTGCTGCCGGTTAATCTCAAAAAAGCGCTTAAATGGGACAACGGCAAAAGCGAATGGGTGCTGTACATGCCCGCTATCCCTGAAAACCAGCAGATGCTGGCGATGCTGTCGCCGTTTCAGAAAAAAGGCCGCGCCCGGGTAATGGTAAAAATCGGTAGCGTTAACCAGAGGCTGGAAGGCGATCGCAATAAGGTTCGTTTTGAGCAAACCAATATGGCGCGGCTGATTCTCAACGCGCTGATGGCGAGAAGTAAGGCAGACGTGGCCGCCATGAGCGGCGGCGGTATACGCGCCAGTATTGAACCGGGCGATATTACCTATAAAGACGTTTTGCAGGTGCAGCCGTTTGGCAACACGCTGGCTTATATCGATTTTACAGGTAAAGCGTTGCAGGCATACCTGACGGCGGTTGCGCAGAAAAAGCCTGATTCCGGCGCATATCCGCAGTTTGCAAACGTCAGCTTTGTTGCGAAAGGGGGAAAACTGTCGGCGCTGCGCATTAAAGGCGAACCTGTCGACCCGACTAAAATCTACCGTCTGGCCACGTTGAGTTTTAACGCGGCAGGCGGCGATGGCTGGCCAAAAATTGATGAACACGCGGGTTATGTGAATACCGGGTTTATTGATGCCGAAGTGCTCAAAGAATATATCCAGAAAAACTCGCCCATTGACGCAGCAACGCTAGCGCCAAAGGGCGAGGTTAACCTGAAATAACTCAGTCGCGGCGGGCGATATCGGCAAACTGCGCCTTTAGCAGCGTCGCCAGATCGCTTGCCGCCAGTTCGATATCCAGCCCGCGTTTACCGCCGGAAATATAAATGGACGGGAATTCGCGCGCCGGGGCGTCTATCACCGTTGGCAGGCGTTTTTTCTGCCCCAGCGGGCTTATCCCGCCGACCAGATAGCCGGTAGTGCGTTGTGCGACTATCGGATCGGCCATATCCACCTTTTTCACCCCCAGCGCTTTAGCGACCTTTTTCAAATCCAACTGGCTGGCGACCGGCGTTACCGCCACGGCCAGTTGCTTCATATCGCCGCCCAGCGCCACCAGTAGCGTTTTATAAACCCGGCTGGCATCCAGCCCCAGTTTTTCCACGGCCTCTTCGCCAAAGCGGGTGTCGTTGGGATCGTGGTCGTAGGCGTGAAGCTGGAAGTTTATCTTATGCTTTTCCAATAATTTTACTGCGGGCGTCATACTTTTTACTCATGTTTATCAAAGGGCATCGTACCGGGGCCAGGCAAGCGCTGACCAGGAAAATTCATAACTGTCGTGACATTGACTGCCTTACCAGGCGACAATACTGGCTTCGGCGGTCGCGGCCGCCGGGATAATGACAATAATAAATACATTCCTCTTTGACGGGCCAATAGCGATATTGGCCATTTTTTTAATCTTTTTTTAGTAATTCCGGCAGGCTGTCTTCGCCATAGAGGTGTAGCGCTCCAACCGCAACGACGTAGCGCCCCGGCGGCAGCGTGCGCAAAAAGTCGCGCCAGCGGTAGTTGCGTTGCGTCATCATCACATCATAAAGTTCACCGCTGAAGGTATTTGGCAGTGTCGCATGCTGTATGCCGGGCGTTGATTCCAGCCACCAGCTTACCATTGTTTGCAGTAACCGGGCGTTGGTATGCCAGTGTTCAAGGGTATCGTTGAGCAGCGTTAGCCCGCCATCCGGCAGCGCCTTGAGTAAATCCACCTGGCTTTGCGCGCCCTCCAGTTCGATGACATGCTTTTGCCGAAGGTGCGCGCTTTGCAGTAGCTGAAAATCAATGCCGTAATCCGGACGTAGCCCCAGCCGCTGAGCCTGCTGGGCCTGAAGCATCAGCGCGATTTGCCAGTATGGCAAGTTGTCAATGCTGGCTACATCAAGCGCCAGCGCCTGCAGATGCCTGTCGATACGCCGCCCCTCCTCAGCGCTCAGGCGGGCGTGGAGCGGTAGTTCGCTGCCGCCAGCCGGAAAGGGCGAACCGCTGTCGCTGATATCCGCTTCAACGATGAGCGCGTCTGACTGCTGCAGTTTTTGCAGCAGGCGCGCAGAGAGGGGGGCCATATCGGGCGTTCCCATATGTATGCTGCCCACCAGGTGCAGGTAGCGGCCGCCGGGCAAAATGACGTCCAGCGCGGGCCAGGGATAGGTGGCGGTGAAAAAGCGGGAAACCAGTATACGGAGACGGTTTAACATACCCATACGCATTTCCAGACTGAAAAGATCATGCTAGCGCGCGGTGCGACGAGGCGCAAATGGCAGTTTTTGCACTGTAGCAGGCTTACCCTGGCTTTCGCTGTAAAACAATAACCGTCGTTAATTACCAGGCTGTGTCCCTTAATCCTCATGCTGCTGGCGCTGAGTGAAAACCCTGCTGGCAAGGCGCAGGGCAGAGTGACCCTCTGTTCAGGCCCAACAACGCAGTCAGCGGAGTTTTCGCACGCGCCCCGGCGGCATCCATGCAGGATTAAGGGGCACAGCCTAAGACAGGCCCATGCGCTTTGGGCTTTATCGCGCGAGCCTGGAAGTATGGGCTGGCGCAGGTAGAGGAAACCACAGCGATTTTGGGCAAAGAGACGCGGATTGATGCAGCATAAACTGTGGCGTACCAGGAAAGTAAAGCGTCGCTGCTGATTAATTGCCTGTGCAGAAAGCATTTTTTCTTGCGAGAGGAGATATGCGTCACAAAATATTGGTAATGATTATCATTTGCAATTTGGCGGAGTTATTCTTTATATACAGTAAATGGGAAATGCTGTATAGCAAGTTATACAAGCAGCAACCTCAATTTATTTGGCGGAATGAGTGTTGTTGTTGCGTGTTTGCTCAGATCTGATGAGTAAATATATTAATAAATTAACTCAGCGCGAGCGTCAATAATGATGAAATGTATATACTTTATCTACATGCCAGGCCCAATTTTAGGCAGATTTCCACTTCAGGGGGTAAATGGCGCAGGTATTTGGGGGAATTTATTTGGCATAGGCTCTGAAGAAAAATATATTGCCACGCTTAAGAATTACGTTGCTTCTCATCATGCTGGCTGGCGTGTGGAGCGAGATAATACTGAATCTGATATTGAGAAGCTTATGGCGCAGGGGGCGGAGATACTTGTTTGCGCACCAGGGCTTAAACTACAGTTTTATACAAATGGCTTCAATAAAAAAAAGATTATTCATCTGAGTACAATGGAATATTCGTCAAACGACGTGAACCCTGTAATAAAACTGATAAAGGAGATTGATAATGAAAGTTAGCTATAAAGTTGTATTGAAAGAAATTACTGATGAGCTGGCGCTGGCAATGGTGTCCGGTAGCGCGGGCAGCAGGGGCTGGTATACAGGCGCGCATATAATCTGGAGCACAGTTGTTGGAGC
Source organism: Tenebrionibacter intestinalis (assembly GCF_016632365.1). Classification (GTDB taxonomy): domain Bacteria; phylum Pseudomonadota; class Gammaproteobacteria; order Enterobacterales; family Enterobacteriaceae; genus Tenebrionibacter; species Tenebrionibacter intestinalis. Next base: position 40,136 of record NZ_JAEPBH010000024.1, read on the forward strand.
GCTAACCAGCAAGAACTGTTCCTGGCCTGGCGGGTTCTACGGGCCAGGAAACCCGACGCCAACAGGTTCAGGCGTATGTGTCGGAGGAGGCTGGAATATAAAAGAAGGAAGATATTGTAATTTTGATCCCTTCAACGATAACGATGTCTGTTACTGATATATATTCTTTTTGATATTGATATGATTGGAGTATGTCAGAAAGCCTGCTTTATTCCAGTAGAATATAAAATGGGCTGGCATGATTCTACGCTATCCGGGCTGGCTGCGCTAAACGCGTTTGCCCGGAATTCTAAACCATACCGGCTCAGGAAAGGAGTAAATCATAATTCGCTAATTGTGCGGCAATGCTTGCTTTAGCAGTATCATTACGGCTTCTGAGCGCTTATGTATATTAAACAAGTCGTTGTACGTATCGGGCGCAGGGAAATAGCTCACAAGGAAAATATTTCTCCGCCGCTGCTAATTTCTCGCGCTTAATATGCGGGCAGAAATCAAACTTATCAGGATTAACCATATATTAATGCAATTAAAAATGATATAGCGCCGCATGAACGTTGGGCTGCGCGTCAACAGCCGCTGGCCGGCCGGTCTGTAGATGACCATAAAGGCTGAATAGTTGTGTTTATGGTAACTCTGCCCCGGCGGGGCAGATAACGTATCAGGCTTTTGGCGTGAAGCGCAGCAGGCGGTTGGCATTACTGACTACCGTAATGGATGACAGCGCCATTGCCGCGCCGGCCACCACAGGGTTAAGCAGCGTGCCGGTCAGCGGCCACAGGATGCCGGCGGCAATCGGAATACCGAATGCGTTGTAGATAAACGCGCCGAACAGGTTTTGTTTCATGTTGCGCAGCGTAGCGCGGGAGATTGCCAGCGCGTCGGCAACCCCGGCCAGGCTGTGGCGCATCAGCGTAATGGCTGCCGTTTCAATCGCCACGTCGCTGCCGCCGCCCATAGCGATGCCCACCTCGGCCTGCGCCAGCGCCGGCGCGTCGTTGATGCCGTCGCCCACCATCGCCACGTAATGGCCTTGCTTCTGTAAGGATTTGATGGCGTCGGCTTTGCCGTCCGGCAGCACGCCGGCAATCACCTCATCAATACCCGCTTCTTTTGCAATGGCGGCTGCGGTGGTCGGATTATCGCCGGTGAGCATAACAAGCCGGTAGCCTTCGCCGTGCAGTCGCTCTAGCGCAGCCACGCTGTCGGCCCGCAGCGGATCGCGTACGGCGAACAGCGCTGCCGCCTGGCCGTCTACCGCCAGCAGCACTGGCGTGGCGCCCTGCGCGGCGTGAGCTTCAATCCGCGCCTCCAGGGAGGCGCAGTCAATGCCTTGCTCCATCAGCAGCGCCCGGTTGCCCAGCAGCAGGGCGTGACCTTCGGCATTGCCGCTAACGCCAAGCCCGCGCAGGGTACGAAAGTCGTCAACCTGCGCCAGCGTAGCGTCAGCGGCTTTTTCCCGTATCGCCCGCGCCAGCGGATGGCTGGATCCTTGTTCCAGCGCCGCCGCAAGCCTTAGCGCCTGTGCTGCGTCCACACCGCCGGCGGTTTCCACGGCGGTAACCTGTGGTTTGCCTTCAGTCAGTGTGCCGGTTTTATCAAATACCAGCGTATCCAGCGCGCTGGCGCGCTCCAACGCGTCTGCGTCACGCACCAGCACGCCAAACTCGGCGGCGCGGCCAACCCCGGAGATAATCGACATGGGCGTAGCCAGCCCAAGCGCGCACGGGCAGGCGATAATTAATACCGTCGTAGCCACAGCCAGGGCATAAGCCGCCTGTGGGGCTGGACCGAGGAAATACCATACCGCTGCCGCAACCAGCGCGATGAGCACCACCACAGGTACAAATACCGCTGAGATGCGATCGGCCAGTTGGCCGATTTCCGGCTTGCTGCTCTGGGCCTGGCGCACCAGGCGGATAATGCGCGCAAGCGTGGTGTGGCTGCCGGTACGGCTGGCGCGAAACAGCACGCTGCCGTCCTGCACGGTTGTCCCGGCGTGGATGGGCTGATCGACGCCTTTTTGCTGCGGCACGGGTTCGCCCGTCAACATTGCTTCATCAAACCAGGCATCGCCCTGGATAATATCGCCATCGACCGGGACGCGATCGCCTGTGGCCAGGCGCAGCGTCATACCGACGCCGACCTCCGCAAGCGGCACGACGCGTTCGCCGTCGTCAGTGACAATACGGGCGGTAGGCGGCGTCAGATCAAGCAGACGTTCCAGCGCGCTGGATGAACGCGCGCGCGCGCGCGCCTCCAGCATATGGCCGAGATTAATCAGGCCGATAATCATTGTGCTGGCTTCGTAATACAGATGACGTGCGGCAGCCGGGAACAACTGCGGCCACAGGTTCACTGCAATAGAATAAAGCCAGGCGGCGCCGGTGCCGAGCGCAACCAGCGTATCCATAGTCGCGCTGCGGTTAAGCAGGCTTTTCCAGGCGCTGCGGTAAAAGTGGCCGCCAGCGATAATCATCACGAACAGCGTCAGAAGGCCGATGCCAAGCCAGGCGGCGTGGTTATCGGCGCTGAGCATCATGTTGTCGCCCATCATGCCCCAGATCATCACCGGGATACCGACCGCCAGCGCCAGAATCGCCTGCCAGCGAAAGCGTGCGATGGCTGCCCGGGCGGTTTGCTGCTGGCGCTCGCGGCGCTCGGCGTCGTTCTCAATGGCCTCGGCGCTGTAGCCTGCGTCTTCTACGGATTTCACTAATGCGCTGGCGGGGGCGCTGCCCGTAACCAGCGCCGTGCGCTCTGCCAGATTTACCCGTGCCTGGCTGACGCCCGGAACGCGCTGCAGCGCGTTTTGCACCCGGGTCACACAACTGGCGCAGCTCATGCCGCCGATTAACAACTGCTGGCTGTCGTCGTCAACGTCGGCTGCCGGAAGCTCGCAGAAGACCGCTGTCGGCGCTTCCGACGGGTTTGTTGACTCCGTCAGCGGTTCAGTTTTTGGGTGGCTGAGCGCCGCGCCGTAACCGGCTTGCTTTACGGTTGCGATCAGATCGTCTGCGCTGGCGCTACCGGTAACCAGGGCTTTTTCAATTGTGACCTCAGCGCTCTCCACGTCCGGGCGCTGTTCCAGGCTCTCTTTAACACGTTTCACGCAGTGGCCGCAGGAAAGGCCATCCAGCGCGAGCTCGATAGTACGGGACATACCGGACTCCTTGAGTGAACGGGCCAGGACCGGCCCGGGAAATAATCGTGTTCAAGCATAGACCTTCCAGCAAGGGGAAGGTCAAGACGTTGTTCCGCTACGCGTAAAAAAAACAGCACAAGCGGTTATTTTTTTATACAGAACGGTAATTTATTGCGTCAAATGGCGCGGCCGGCGGGTGCTATAGTTGTGGCTGACCTGATTTTATGACCCAAAAGGAGTCAACGATGCGCCATGAAGACACCCGTGAACTGGGGAAAAGCGGTATTCAGGTGCCAAAATTAACCTTTGGCGGCAATGTTTTTGGCTGGACGGTAGATGAAAAACAGTCGTTTTCGCTGTTGGACGCGCTGGTAGAGAGGGGGCTGTGGTTTATCGACACGGCTGATGTCTACTCGCGCTGGGCGGCGGGTAATCAGGGCGGCGAATCTGAAACGATTATCGGCAAATGGCTCAGACGTTCAGGTAAACGCGATTGTATTGTGCTGGCGACCAAAGTCGGCATGGAGATGTCGCCTGGAAAAAGCGGCCTGAAACGGCACTACATTCGTCAGGCCGTGGAAGAGTCGCTGCGGCGCCTGAAAACGGACTATCTCGATCTGTATCAGGCGCACTGCGACGATGAAGATACGCCGCTGGCGGAGACGCTTGCCGCTTTTAATACATTAATAAAAGAAGGAAAAGTGCGCGCTATTGGCGCATCTAATTATAGCGCCGCGCGTTTTCAGGAAGCGCTTGATATCAGCAGGCGCGATGGCCTGGCGCGCTATGAAAGTCTGCAGCCGCAATACAACCTCTACGATCGTAAAGAATACGAGGCCGGCCTGGAAAAAGCGGCGATACGGGCGAAAGTGGGCGTCATTAGCTATTATTCGCTGGCGAGCGGCTTTTTGAGCGGCAAATACCGCAGCAAAGCGGACGCCGGGAAAAGCGCGCGCGGAGAAAAAGTAGTGACGCAGTATGTTAACCCGCGAGGGATGGCTATCCTTGATGCGCTGGACGCGGTCGCTAAGGCGCGCCAGGCGACCCTGGCGCAGGTAGACGACCTGGCAGACGCAACTGGCCTGAATCTGACGCAGGAGGATATTGATAAGCTGGATGCAGCCAGCCGGTAAGTTAAAAGAACGCGCCCCGCAGGCTTAACCGGGGCGCCGGATAACGTAGGGCTGACTTCACCACGGTTACGTTGTTGATGTTGCCGTTGCCGGTTCGAGCGATGGCGGCAAGCAACTTCTGGTTATCAAAATCATTCGGACAAAGGCCACAGCCTGGCGTGTTTTCAACGATGATTTTACCTTAATGACGCCACCGGTAGCGCGCAGCGCCTGGTTGACGGAAATGACGCACAGTGAACAGGTCATTTGTTTGATAACAATCGTGACCTGTTTATTGGCCCAGGCCAGCGGCATAAACAGCAGCGCCAGGCTCAGCGGTTTTTTCATTCTGTTCCTCCCCACAGCCACGCCAGCGCATAAGGCTACGTTGCAAGCGTAATGATAAGCGGTAGCGCCAGCCAGTACAGGGCGCGCAGCATGCGCAGGCTGATAGCGTTGAGGCATAACGGGCGTGGCGACAGGTAAATCCGCCAGAACTCGCGCGCCATCATTCCGGCGGCCAGCGCAATCAACGGCATTTGCAGCCAGGCGAGCGCAGGCAGGTTGGTTAGCCCGGCGGCGGACAGGCCGAACAGCAAATAAAGCAGCGGGCCGATACAGTAAAAAGACGAGGCCAGCGCCGCAGCCAGCGTTATAAGCGGCCCTTTAGCGCTGTTCTGTGCCAGGGCGGGCGTGACCAGCCCCGGGGCGGATAACGCGGCTACGCCTCTAAGGAATTGGCGTCTTACCTTATGTCCAGAGAAAGCAGGAGCTTAACGCCGCAACTGCGGACATCGGGACGTATTATGTGTCTGTCTTGCAAAGGCGCCAATCTTTCGTCCCCTTTTTGTGGCGGCAGGGTAAAATAGGGCTATTCACCGGCGTCTATCGCCGTGCAGGAGGGATGATGAATATCAGCGATGTGGCGAAGCGTACCGGCCTTACCCGTAAGGCGATACGTTTTTATGAAGAAAAAGGGCTGGTAACGCCGCCGCTGCGAGCGGAAAACGGCTATCGTAGCTACGGGCAAAAGCATCTGGAAGAGCTAACGCTGTTGCGCCAGGCCCGGCAGGTGGGGTTTACCCTTGAAGAGTGCGGTGAGCTGGTGGCGCTGTTTAACAACCCGGCTCGCCATAGCGCTGACGTGAAGGCGCGCACGCTGAAAAAAGTGGCGGATATCGAGCGCCATATTGCCGAACTCAGGAAGATGCGTGAGAAGCTAATGTCGCTGGCAGAAAGCTGCCCTGGGGATGACAGCGCGGACTGTCCTATCATTAATAATCTTTCGGGCTGCTGCTATGGCGGGAAATAAATACCGGTACGGTATCCCGGATTGTTGACAAAGAAGGAAAAAATGGGGTTTTTCCTTCTTTGTGGTAAGCAGGTGAAAATCTATGCCTTGATTTTACTTATTTTTTTATTGTATTTCATTCATCTTGTCCGCGACAGGATGGGGTTTGTCAGCAGTCTTAAATACCGGTACGCTATCCCCTGCCTCTGCCCACCCGCGAGGCTGCGTAAGTAGCGCAGGCAGCGCTGTGCGGTATAGGTGAAGTCGCTGGCGTAAAGCGGCAGGTAAATTCGTCTTTAGCGTTAATGTTTTTATTCAGGCCTCTGTATTGTGTATGTTTCATCGCCCGTTAAATTTAATAAAAATTTGCATCGTAATATTAAGTAATAATAGCGAATTGTTTTGTTGAATAGCCGTGAGCTGGCGTATATAGCTTGTCAGGCGTCTGTCTAAATTATGCGGTGTTGCAGAGCAACAATATGGCATGTTACGGCTCACGCGCCGACTGGTAATTACTCACCCAGTCGGTTAACTGAGTCACCAAATCGGCCGCCTGCAAGCCTGCGGGCGTTAGCGAATATTCCGTATGGGGAGGAATAACGGGGAAGGATTTACGCAAAACAAGCCCATCTTTTTCAAAATCTTTAAGCACTTTTATCAGCATGCGTTCGCTGACGCCGTTGAGCAACTGTCTCATCTCGCCAAACCGTAGCGTACCGCGCTGCAGCGCTATCAGCGTTAATACGCCCCAGCGGCTGGTGATATGACTGAGCAATTGTCGGGAGCGGCACGACGGATCGATGGGTTTTTCGCCGTTGAGCAAGGCAAAGAGTATATGCTTCTGGTGCTTTTTCTTACCGGGTATTTGGGATACTGACATTTTTGTTCGTACTTATCGGGAAGCTCAGTAAAGGTTACAGTCTACAACATTGAGTCCTAAAATCAGGTGAAAATAATGAAAGCAGCGATACTTGGCGCAATGCCGGGAATAAATCATATTCAACGAGTGGTTATTTCAGATCCGGGTAAACCTGCTTACGGGGAAATACGCGTAAGAATAGCCAGCAACTCGCTTAATTTTCACGATTTTAACGTTGCAGTAGGCGTTCTGCCTGCAGCGGCTGGCCGTATTTTGCTGTCTGATGGCGCGGGCGTGGTTGAGGAAGTGGGCGAAGGCGTGACCGAATTCGCGCCAGGGGATAATGTTGTTTCGCTTTTCTTTCCTGACTGACGCGAGGGCGAGGCGACCGTTGCAAACTTCAGCCGTACGCCGGGCGACGGGATTGATGGCTATGCCGTAAGCCGGGTTGTACGCCCTGCGGGCTGGTTTACTCACATGCCCAAAGGCTGGACGCACAGTGAAGCCGCCACGCTCCCTACCGCCGGGCTGACGGCATGGCGCGCGCTTGTGGTAAACGGGAAAATCAAAGCAGGCGATGATGTTCTGATACTCGGTACGGGCGGGGTATCTATTTTTGCCCTACAGTTTGCTCTTATGGCTGGCGCCCGGGTATGGGCGACGACATCCAGTGATGAAAAAGCGCAGTGGCTGCTCAAAAAGGGCGTCGCCGGCGTCGTTAATTACCGTACCGAGGCGGAGTGGGGGAAAAAAATCTTCGACATGACGGGCGGGCGTGGCGTTGATCACGTTATCGAAATCGGCGGCCCGGGTACGCTTTCTCAGTCCATTGCTGCTGCGCGTATTGGCGGCCATATTTCGCTGATAGGCGTATTTACCGGAGTAACAGGCGATGTCCCTACCGGCGAAATTATTGCTAAGCAGTTGAAGATAAAGGGCGTTGCAGTCGGAAACCGCGCTCATCAGTGCGATATGATCAAGGCATTGAACGCAACGAACATTCGCCCTGTTATTGACTGTATCTTCCCGTTTGAAGAGATTACCGCCGCTTTTGAACACCAAATTGGCAATCGCCATATTGGTAAAATTTGCCTTGAATTATAGCTAACGTAACGTATTTAGCGTTAGCAGACAGGGGCAAATACTCGCGCCTGCCGGGCGCGTATGACAAACGGCGTTGCCGGGCGTATCGCTTCGCCCGGCAGGCGAAAGCGTAACAGGCGCCGGGCCGCAGAGAAGCAGACAGGCTTTTTAGCGCGCTTTCACTCTAAGCGTAATGCCTTCAATTGCGATAACCACCACGCGGCTGCCTGCAGGGAGACTGGTATCAGCTACCACAGGCCAGCGGCTGTCGCCCACGCGGGCGTTGCCCCGGCCGTCCACCAGCGCTTCATCAAGCACCAGTTCGCGGCCAATTAACGCCTGGCCGCGCTGGTTGAGCGCGTTAGCGGGGCGGTTCACGCTGTTGCGGCGCGTTAGCCAGCGCCACCACAGGAACGCGCTTAGCACCGTTAGTACGGCAAAACAGACGCCCTGCCACTCGATGGACAGCGGCGCAACCCAGGACGCCACGCCCGTTATAACCGCCGCCACGGCGCACCACAGAAGCCAGCCGCCGGTACCGAGCATTTCAGCTACCAGCAACACCCCGCCCAGAGTAAGCCAGAAAAGGTATGGGTGGGCGGAAATAGCGGCAATCATGTAAGTTTACGCCCGCTTTTGCTTTCGCCAATCAGTTCGCTGATGCCCGCAATCGATCCCATCAGGCTGCTGGCATCCAGCGGCATCAGCACTACTTTGCTGTTATTGGCTGCGCCGATTTGCTGTAGCGCGTCGGTATATTTCTGGGCTACAAAGTAGTTCACGGCCTGGATATCGCCTGCGGCGATGGCCTCAGACACCATTTTGGTCGCCTGCGCTTCGGCTTCGGCGGAGCGCTCGCGCGCTTCGGCCTGCAAAAATGCGGACTGCCGTTCACCTTCGGCCTTGAGGATCTGCGACTGTTTCTCCCCTTCAGCCTTAAGTATTTCAGCCTGGCGTACGCCTTCTGCTTCCAGTATGTAGGCGCGCTTAGTACGCTCAGCCTTCATCTGCGCGTTCATTGAATTGATTAGCTCTTCCGGCGGGCGCACGTCGCGAATTTCAATACGCGTCACTTTTACGCCCCACGGATTGGTGGCTTCATCGACGATGTGCAGCAGGCGGCTGTTGATGCGGTCACGCTGTGAGAGCATCTCGTCAAGCTCCATTGAGCCAAGCACGGTACGAATATTCGTCATAGTAAGGTTAACGATAGCCAGCTCGAGGTTACTGACCTCATAGGCGGCTTTCGCTGAATCGATAACCTGAATAAAGCACACCGCGTCTATGGTGACATTGGCGTTATCTTTAGAGATAACTTCCTGAGATGGGATATCAAGCACTTGTTCCATCATATTAATCTTGCGGCCGATGCGATCCATAAACGGCACAACAATATTAAGGCCCGGCTGCAGCGTACGGGTGTAACGCCCGAAGCGTTCAACGGTCCACTGATAACCCTGGGGAACAATTTTGACGCCTGCGCTGACGATAACCAGCGCAACGACAATAAGAACGGCAATCACCACTAACATAACATCTCCTTGCGTTTTTGGCGGCTATCTTAGCGGTGAACGTGGAAAGAAGCTCGTCTTTCCACGCTTTGTTGAGAACACGCTCCCGGATTTTTACCGCAATCAATAGAGCAGCGAGTAGAGCTGACGGCGGTATTTGGAGGCCAGCGCATCGCCAGTCCCCAACGCAGAGAGAATCTCCTGGAAGGTTTTGCGCGCCTGCCCGTCGGCGGCGCCCAGATCCTGACGCAGATGGCTGAACAGTTTTTCCAGCGCTTCTTCGTTACGCCCCACCTGATGCAGTTGCAGCGCGAGCTGTACGGCCAGCGCCGCGTCCTGTGGGTTCCGCTCCACCTGCTCCAGCAGTTGCTGAATTTCCGGCGTATCGGCCGCCTGGCGCAGCAAATCGATTTGCGCCACCAGCCCCTGATAACGGGTATCCTGATCCTGTAATGGAATGGTTTTTAGCACCGCTTCGGCGTCGTCGGGTCGGTTCAGGGCGATTTGGGTTTCCGCCAGCATAAGCCCGATTTCGCTGTCCTGGTTCGATATCTGCCAGGCGTCCTTGAGCAGCGCTAACGCCTCGGCGTGTTTACCTTCCTGCATAAGCTGCTTTGCCTGCTGGGCTTTAAGCTCTTCTTCGCGCGGCAGCACTTTATCAAGAAGGGCGCGAACAGCTTCTTCCGGCTGCGGCCCCTGGAAGCCGTCTACCGGCTGCCCATTGTGAAACAGGTACACCGTGGGGATAGCGCGCAGGCCAAACTGGGCGGCCACCATTTGTTCGGCATCACAGTCCACCTTCGCCAGGATAAACTGCCCGTTGTACTGACTTGCCAGCCCTTCGAGCACTGGCGTGAGCTGCTCACAGTGCTGGCTGCGCGTGGACCAGAAATAGAACAGAACTGGCACAGTCATGGACTGATCCAGCACCTGGGGCAGGTTCGCTTCGCTAATATCAATAATATTCTGTGCGGACATGAGTCACTCTCTGTCTGTTTTTGGGCATATGCCTGTTATATAGGGGCTTGTGCGTGCGGCTTCAACTCAGGCCTGTAATATTTTATCCATCAGGCGCGCAGGTAGCAGGCGTTTGAGCGCGCCAACGACGTGGGTCACCAGCGTGACCGGATAGCGCAGGCGCGGTCTGGGGCTTTCCAGCGCGTGGCGCACTTTCGCCACGACGGCTTGCGGCCCGAGGGTAAAGCGCGCGGCGATACCGGGATTTTCCACTGGCCTGTCGCTGCGCGTCTGGTCAACATTTTCGCTAAAGCGGGTATGAATCGGCCCGGGTTCAATCAGGCTTACGCGGATACCGCTGTGGCGCAACTCCATGCGTAGCGCGTCCGACCAGGCCTCAAGCGCATACTTACTTGCTGCGTACGCGCCTCGACCCGGTGTGGAAACCAGCCCCATGACCGAGCTGGTCATGATAATTCGCCCTTCGCGGTGTGGTAGCATGGCGGGCAGTAGCAGCAGGGTGAGCTGGTGCGCGCCGAAAAAATTAGTGGCAAACTGCTGCTCCATCTGCTGGCGGCTGACGTTAACAAGCGGGCCGTAAACGCCGTAGCCTGCATTGTTGAACAGCCCATAAAGACGGTTATTGGTCAGTTCAATTACGCGTGCGGCGGCGCGTGCTACGCTTTCGGGGGCGTCGAGATCCAGCTCTATGCCGGTAAAACCCTGCGCGTTCATGCGCGCTACGTCTTCGGGTCTGCGGCAGGCGGCCAGCACTCGCCAGCCGCGATCGCGCAGCGCCTGTGCGCTGGCAAGGCCAATTCCGCTGGAACAGCCTGTAATTAAAATGCTTTTTTGCATAACTTTACGCCAGATATTCCCTGTTTTATCAGGAGTCGTGGTTAACTAACGGAGCCAGTTTTTCGGCCATCCAGTCGGCGATAAACGGCTGAGCGGCCGGGCCTGGGTGAATCCCATCCTCCTGCATCCATTCCGGCTTGAGATAGATCTCTTCCATAAAAAAAGGCAGCAGAGGAATAGCATAGCGCCCGGAAAGCTGAGGATAGATGGCGTTAAACGCCGTGTTGTAACGCCGACCATAGTTTGCAGGCAGTTTAATCTGCATGAGCAGCGGCCGAGCGCCGGCTGCTTTGACCGCATCAATGGTTTTGCGCAGCGTCGCTTCAATATCGGCAGGCGGAAAACCGCGCAGGCCGTCGTTGCCGCCCAGCTCAATCAGTACCCAGCGAGGCCGATGTTGTTTGAGCAATCCCGGCAGGCGAGCCAACGCCTGGGCTGTGGTATCGCCGCTGATGCTTCCATTGACAACGCGCGTACCCGGCTGCCATTTCTCATTAAGCAGCGCCGGCCAGGCAACACTGGCGGACATGCGGTAACCTGCGCTGAGACTGTCACCCAGAATTAACAATGTGTCCGCCGCTGCGGCGCGACAGGTTAGCAACGCCAGCAACAGGAAAGGAAAATGCCAGCGGAAAACATAGTTGAAGTTCATCATCTTAAGAAATCCGTCGGTGAGGGAGAACATGAACTGTCCATCCTTACCGGAGTTGAACTGCTTGTCAAACCGGCGCAGACAATTGCCCTGATTGGCGAGTCCGGCTCGGGAAAATCCACCTTGCTCTCTATCCTGGCAGGTCTGGATGATGGCACCAGCGGAGAAGTAAAACTGCTGGGCCAGCCGCTTCACGCAATGGACGAAGAAGCCCGGGCCGCGCTGCGAGCGAAGCATGTCGGCTTCGTTTTCCAGTCGTTTATGCTGGTTCCGACGCTTAATGCGCTGGAAAATGTGCAATTGCCTGCGTTGTTGCGCGGCGAACGGGATGCCGATAGCCGCGTTCAGGCACGGGCGCTGCTGGAAGAGCTTGGCCTTGGCCTGCGTCTTGCTCATCTGCCTGCCCAACTTTCCGGCGGCGAGCAGCAGCGCGTGGCGCTGGCGCGCGCGTTTAACGGCCGTCCGGCGATTTTGTTTGCCGATGAACCTACCGGCAATCTCGACCGCCAGACTGGCGAGCGCATTGCCGATTTGCTCTTTTCTCTTAACCGCAACTACGCCACAACCCTGATACTGGTGACGCATGACGAACAACTGGCGGCGCGCTGCGATCGGCGGCTGCGCCTGGTTGATGGCAGGCTTTGGGAGGAATAATGATTGCTCGCTGGTTCTGGCGCGAATGGCGTTCGCCTTCGCTGCTCATTGTCTGGCTGGCCCTGAGCCTTGCGGTGGCCTGCGTACTGGCGCTGGGCAACATTAGCGATCGTATGGCGCAGGGCCTGAGCCAACAAACGCGTGAACTCATGGCAGGCGATCGCACACTGCGCGCCGCGCGCGCGGTACCGGAGGCCTGGCTGAATAAGGCGCGACAGGAGGGGCTGAAAGTGGGGCGTCAGCTTACTTTTTCCACTATGACTTTTGCCGGCGACAGACCACAGTTGGCGAGCGTGAAGGCGGTGGATTCTCTCTATCCGCTATACGGCGAGTTGGTTACGCGCCCGCCGGGGCTGAAGCCGCAGCCGGGCGCGGTGCTGGCGGAGCCAGGGCTGTTGGCGCTGCTGGCATTAAAGCCTGGCGATAAGATTGAGGTTGGCGATGCAACATTGCGCATTGCCGGTGAACTGCTCCGGGAACCGGACAGCGGTTTTAACCCATTTCGTATGGCGCCGCGCCTTCTGATGAATATGGCGGATGTGGAAAAAACCGGCGCAGTACAGCCCGGCAGCCGCCTGACGTGGCGCTATAAATTTGGCGGCGGCGAAGCGCAGTTGGCGAGCTACGAATCCTGGCTGCTGGCGCGGCTTAAGGCGGGGCAGCGCTGGACGGGCGCGGCGCAGGATAACGGCGCGCTGGGCAAATCCCTTGCGCGTTCGCAACAGTTTCTGCTATTGAGCGCGCTGCTGACGCTGCTATTGTCCGGCGCTGCCGTTGCCGTGGCGATGAGCCATTACTGCCATAGCCGTTACGATTTGGTGGCGTTGCTAAAAACCCTGGGCGCCGGGCGTAAGGCGCTGCGTAGGCTTATCCCTGGTCAGTGGTTGCTGGTGCTGGCGCTGGCTGCCGTTACCGGCGGGCTGGCGGGGCTGGGCTTCGAGGCGGCGTTAATCTATCTGCTCAGGCCTGTGCTGCCCGCTGATCTGCCTGCAGCCAGCCTGTGGCCCTGGCTGTGGTCCGTTGGCGGTATGGTAATGATTTCGTTGCTGGTAGGGCTGAGGCCCTGGCGGCGGCTGCTGGCAACGCAGCCGGTGCGTGTGTTGCGCCGCGATGCGGTAGCAAACGTCTGGCCGCTGAAGCTCTGGCTGCCGCTGGCGACCTTTGTCGTGGTTGCGCTGCTGACGTGCCTGCCAGGGAACAGAACGCTTCTGTGGGCGGTGCTGGCTGGCGTGCTGATGCTGGCGGCGCTGTGCGGCGCGATCGGTTGGCTGTTGCTAAGCCTGCTTAAGCGCGCAGCTATCGACTGGCTGCCGCTGCGCCTGGCCGTTAACCGCCTGCTGCGCCAGCCGTGGGTTACCCTGAGCCAACTGGCGGCGTTTTCTCTGTCCTTTATGCTGCTGGCGCTGTTGCTGATGCTGCGCGGCGATTTGCTCGACCGCTGGCGCCAGCAGTTGCCGCCAGAAAGCCCGAACTATTTTTTGGTTAATATATTGCCTGCGCAGGTAGCGCCGCTGAAGGCGTTTCTGGCTGAGTATCAGATAATCCCGGATGCCTGGTATCCGGTGGTGCGCGCCCGTCTGACGCAAATTGGCGCCCGGTCTACCGAAGGCAACCGCGACGAAGCGCTCAATCGCGAGTTGAACCTGACATGGCAGAGCAGTAAACCGGCCCATAACCCAATTGTGGCTGGAAGCTGGCCGCCGCGTGAAGGCGAGGTGTCAATAGAGGAGGGGCTGGCTAAGCGACTGAACATTCACCCGGGGCAGCGCCTCACATTTACCGGCGATACGCAAACTTTCAGCGCTACTGTGTCCAGCCTGCGCAAAGTAGACTGGGAAAGCCTGCGGCCTAATTTTTACTTTATCTTCCCGCCGGGGGCGCTTGATGGGCAACCGCAGAGCTGGCTTACCAGCCTGCGCTGGGATGGCGATATGGCTATGCTGACGCAGCTTAACCGCGAATTTCCAACCGTGACTTTGCTGGATATTGGCGCCATTTTGCAACAGATAGGCCAGGTGCTTGGGCAGGTAAGCCGGGCGCTGGAGGTAATGGTAATGCTGGTTACCGTTTGCGGTTTGCTGTTGCTGTTTGCCCAGGTGCAGGTGGGCATGCGCCAGCGTCATCAGGAGATGGCGGTTTGCCGCACATTGGGCGCGAGTAAAATGCTGCTGCGTCGGACGCTGTGGTGCGAGTTTGCCGCTCTGGGAGCGGTTGCCGGGCTGGTGGCGGCCATTGGCGCTGAGACTGCGCTGGCGCTTTTGCAAACGCGCGTCTTTGACTTTGCGTGGCAGCCGGACTGGCGGCTGTGGCTTGCGCTGCCGTTATGCGGCGCGGCGCTGTTGCTGGTATGCGCAGGCGGGGTGGGGGCGGGATTGCTGAAAGGGCAGGCGCTGTTTCGCCGTTTTCAGGAATAAGTCGGCCTGCTTGCAGGGCATGCGCCGTCACAGGACGGCGCGTATGCCACATTATCGAAACATTTTTTCATGTTTGCTTTAGTGGTTAAGCGTATAAATCGTTAACGAAAGGGCGCGGTTTTCTGTCTGGCCTGGCGTTTGCTGCTGCTCAATATGCTGACGAAGGATAGATACTGGCGCGCCGCTACAACTTCCGGCAAAGTAACTGATGCGTTTGCTACGATTCCTTATAGGCATATGCGCGCGTTCGGGCTACGGCTTTTGCCAAAGCAGCCATCTATGAAGGCAGCTTCAGGTTGTTGACAAAGAAGGTAAAAAAATTTTTCCCTTCTTTGTAGTAAGCAGGCAAAAATCAATACGTTGATTTTCCTGGTTTTTTATTGTGTTCCAACCATCCTGTCTGCGACTGGATAGGGTTTATCAGCAGTCTCAGGCTGCCTTTATGAAGGCAGCTTTTTACGCGTAACGGGGAAAGCGCATCTTTGGGCTTTAGGTTGACCGGGCGCAGCCAGGGTAGCATCGATTCGGTGTACGCCCTGCTCTAAAAGCCAGGCCGTAACCTCCTCGAAAGTGCCTTCAAAACAAACGCTCTGTATCTTTTTAGACAATTGATAGCGATACATCGGGTCATAATAATCACGCAACAGAGGCGCCAGCCAGCTCAGGTGAGCGCCGGGATCGTTGTGGCTGCGATGGCGTAACAGCGCCTGCTCCAGCAGCGCATTCAGGCGCAGAGCGTTTTCCAGCCCCAGCCTGCGGCGTATGGCGTATAATCCCTGACGCAGATAACCGGAAAACGCCTGCCATCCGTTTTCTTCGCCCAGGCGGCTGATAAATGCGGCGGCCATATGGCGGAAATACTCCTCTTCCAGCCGGGCAAGGCGACGTTCAAAAGGATCGTTAATAACCACAATATCCGCGCGCTGCATCCCCTCGCGCAGCGACAGTGGAAGATGGCGCGAGCCGATGGACGCGCCCTCATCTTCCAGGATCCAGCGAAACCCGGGCCTGTCGCCAAATGCCGTCGCTTTCTGAAGTAGCGTAACGGCAAGCTGATTTTCAAAACTGGCTTGCGAGGGTTGCGGAGACAGCGTGCGTCCGAATGAAGATCCGCGGTGGCGGGCAATGCCTTCCAGATCCACACCGTATGCCAGTTCTCGCACCAGAAGGGTTTTACCGCAGCCGGTATTGCCGCTGATAATAAACATTGGGCGTTTGGCCAGCGCGTCCATTTCCCGCAGCGCGTACTGGCGCAGGGCGCGATAGCCGCCTTCCACCAGCGGAAAATTAATGTGGCGCTCCCTGAGCCACTGCTGAACAAGGTGCGAACGCAGCCCGCCGCGCGCGCAGTAAAGATAGCCGTTGGGGTTGGCTTCGCACCACGTCTGCCAGGCCGCCAGACGCGCTTCCCGTACGCTACCGCTGACCAGGCTGTGACCTAACGCCAGCGCCGCCGGTTGGCCGGACGCTTTATAGCAGGCGCCTACTGCGGCGCGCTCCTGATTATTCATCAGCGGCAGGTTGCTGGCCGCAGGCAGTGCGCCCTGAGCGAACTCTACCGGCGCGCGGACATCGAGTAATGGAACTCCTGCCAGCAGCAAAGATGAATAATCCCGGCTATCGGGACGATAAGAAAACGTCGCCATGTTTAAACCTTGTCGCCGTACAGTTGTTTAACCGCATGGCTTTACAGAAAGAGGGGGAAATTTTACGGGCTGTATGCGGCGCAGCGCAATCTTTCAGGCGCGATTAAACGCGGGCGCCGGGGCAGGCAGCGCGCCAGAGGACGAAAAATGCGCGCAGGCGGCGCTCGCCGCCTGCCAGAATCAGGCCCCGAGGCGCATCTGGGCCCAGGCGATACCGTTAACGTAGTCCGGCGTCAGCAGCGGCGCCAGCGTTTCCAGCGTTGCCGACAGTCGGTCGGTATCGCTATCGTTGATATTCAGATGGCCGACTTTACGCCCGGGGCGCACCGCTTTGTCATACCAGTGCAGGCGCACCAGCGGCAGCCTGAGCCAGTCGTAGCTAAGTTCCGTACCGATCAAATTCACCATAATCGACGGGCTGTTAACTACCGGCCCTGGCAGCGGCAGGTTAAGTATGGCGCGCAGGTGCATTTCGAACTGGCTGACGGAGGCGCCGTTTTGCGTCCAGTGGCCGCTGTTGTGTACGCGCGGCGCCAGCTCGTTTATCAGCAGGCCGCCAGGCGTGACAAAGCACTCCATTGCCATGACGCCAGTGTAGTTCAGCGCCTGCATAATGGCGCTTAACATCGCTTCAGCCTGGTGTTGCAATCCGACGTCCGCCTGCGGGAAGGCAACGCTTGCGCGCAAAATGCCGTCCTGATGCAGGTTGTGAGTGAGTGGATAAAATACGCAGCGCCCATCGTAGCCGCGCGCGCCAATAAGCGATACTTCACCTGAGAAATTAATGCATTGTTCGACAATACTTTCCCCATAGCCGTTGTCAGGCAGTTGCGCTTCTTCTGTGGGGCGCAGGCGCCACTGACCGCGGCCGTCGTAGCCGCCAGTACGGCGTTTTACGATGACAGGCTCGCCCAGGCGTGAAAAAATCTCCGGCCACTGCTGTGGGGTTTCCAGCAGTTGCCACGGCGCTGTGGCGAGGCCGAGCGTGTCGAATAGCTGTTTCTGAGTGAGGCGGTCGGCGATAATGGGGAAGACATCGCGGTTTACGAAAGCGCAATGGCCTGCCAGTTCCCGGGTAAGGGCGGTTTCCGGCCAGCGTTCGATTTCGGCGGTGATCACGCTTTGCTGAAAAGGGACATCTTGCGGCTGTGCGTCCAGCCCAACGGGATAGACTGCAATACCCAGCGGTTCCCCAGCCTGGCGCAGCATACGTCCGAGCTGGCCGTTGCCCAGTACGCAAACCTGCATCAGGCGCCCTCCCGCGGGTCGGGGTTGTTCAGTACGTCATCGGTTTGCCGCTGACGCCAGGTTACCAGACGCTGGCGTAGCGCCGCGTCATGCTGTGCGAGGATCTGTGCGGCCAGCAGACCCGCGTTGACGGCCCCTGCTTTGCCTATCGCCAGCGTTCCTACCGGAATGCCGCGCGGCATCTGAACAATGGAGTACAGGCTGTCAACGCCGCTTAGCGCCGCGCTCTGAACCGGTACGCCCAGTACCGGCACCAGCGTTTTAGCCGCGATCATGCCTGGCAGATGCGCCGCGCCGCCAGCGCCAGCAATGATGACCTGAAATCCACGATTTTCTGCGGTTTCGGCAAAGCTAAACAGCTTATCCGGCGTGCGGTGAGCCGAAACCACTTCAACGTGATAAGGGACATCAAGGGTAGTGAGCACGTCGGCGGTAAACTGCATGGTTGCCCAGTCGCTCTGGGAACCCATCACAATGGCGATTCGCGTGGCCTGGTGAGAAGACATACGTCCTGAAACTCCTGTGAGTCGGGAAGAAAATGGCGGTCATTGCTTCATGGAGGGCACAAAGAATAGCATGGAATAATGGCAAGGAAAACGGTTGCGTCATTGAAAGAGGCGGCCTGGGTCATACCCCGAGGCGATGGCGTCAGGCTATATAAGCGCACGCGCACAGACGATACAACCGGGGGGATAACCGGTGTTTAAATGGCAAACCAGCGCCGCCAGATAAAGCGTAGAATGCAGTATTCCACCGCGCCGAGCAGCAGAAACCACAGGCAGAACACAAGGGTGTAAAGCTGGTTGAGATCGACCAGATGAAGTTGCGTAACAAGGCGTTGCGCCAGCGTCAGGCCCAGATTCGGCGCAGGCAACAGCAGGCAGGAAAGAAAAGCCAGCAGCAAAATGCTGCCTGCGCTCAGCAGCGCGTGGGAAGCATGATTTGTCACAATGTTAAATCCAGGTGAAAAAGGCTATTGTCAACGCAACCGCGGCGTTGTGCAACTGTGCATGCGCGTTGCCGCAGGCATGCGGCGTTCGGCGCTCCCGTGCGATACGGCGGCGAGCAGGAAAGAGAGCGGATGGTTGAGCGGCTAACTTAGTGGGAAGGCTATTAATTTAACCTCATCGGCAGTGACGTTAATCACCGAGCCTTCGGCGTGCCATGCGCCCAGCACACAGCGGAATGCGGGTTGGCCGTTTACGCTAAGTTCATGGATTGCCGGGCGATGCGTGTGGCCGTGAATAAGCCAGCGCACATTATGGCGGATAAACGCTTGTTCCACTGCCGCGGCGTTAACATCCATAATAGCCAATGGTTTTTTGCCGTTGGCGGCCTTGCTGCCGGCGCGCATGCGCGCGGCAATACGGCGGCGAAAGCACAGCGGCAGGAGCAGAAACGCGCGCTGAATCCAGGGCGTATGCACGCGGGCGCGGAAGGCCTGGTAGCCTGCATCGTCGGTACAAAGCGTGTCGCCGTGCATAATCAGCACCCGGCGGCCTTCGATATCGACCACGTGCTCCTGCGCTAATAGCTGCATACCGCTTTCGCGGGCGAAGCGCTTGCCGAGCAGAAAATCGCGGTTGCCGTGAATAAAGTAGCAAGGAACACCGCCATCGCTTAGCGCGCGCAGCGCGGCGGCGATTTCATGATGCAGCGGTTCAGGGGCGTCGTCGCCGATCCAGGCCTCAAACAGATCGCCTAAGATATACAGCGCGTCGGCCTGGCGCGCATCGCCTGCCAGAAAATGCAGAAAACCGGCGGTGATCGCCGGTTCGTCTACGCTGAGGTGAAGATCGGCAATAAACAGCGTCGCCACGAATTACTCGCTAACGGTCACGCTTTCAATAATGACGTCTTCTTTCGGCACATCCTGGTGCATGCCGCTGCGTCCTGTGGAAACGCCCTTGATTTTATCAACCACATCCATGCCTTCCGCCACTTCGGCAAACACGCAGTAGCCCCAGCCTTGCAGGCTTTCACCGCTGAAGTTCAGGAAGTCGTTATCCACCACGTTAATAAAAAACTGTGCGGTTGCGGAGTGCGGCGCCTGCGTACGCGCCATCGCCAGGGTGCCGCGGGTATTTTTCAGACCGTTGCTGGCTTCGTTCTGAATGGGATCTCTGGTTTCTTTCTGTTTCATGCCCGGCTCAAAGCCGCCGCCCTGAACCATAAAACCATTAATCACGCGGTGAAAAATCGTGTTGTTGTAGAAGCCTTCACGGCAATAATCCAGGAAGTTTTTAACGGTAATAGGCGCCTTGTCATCAAAGGTCTTGATAACGATGTCGCCATGATTGGTGTGGAAAGTGACCATTGTGTGCATCCTGTTGTGATATATGTTGCCCAAACCCGCTATGCAGGTTGAACCCGGCGCCTTTTATAGCATAACTTTGCTTATGGGATCACCTTGCAAAGCGTGCTGCTTCCGGGTTGAATTACGGGTAATATATTGCGTTTTCACCGACACTCGCTTACACGGAAATCTTCAGATGTTGAAAATCTATAATACCCTCAGTCGCCAGAAAGAAGAGTTCAGGCCGATCAACCCCGGCGAAGTGGGGATGTACGTCTGTGGGATAACCGTTTACGACCTGTGTCATATCGGTCATGGCCGCACTTTTGTGGCCTTTGATGTGGTAACTCGCTATCTGCGCTATCTGGGCTACAGGCTGCGCTATGTGCGCAACATTACCGATATCGACGATAAAATCATCAAGCGCGCTAATGAAAACGGTGAGCCGTTCACTGCGCTGGTGGAGCGTATGATAGCGGAAATGTACGCCGATTTTGACGCCCTGAATATTCAACGCCCCGACAGCGAACCGCGCGCGACGCAGCATATCCCTGAAATTATCGCGCTGGCCGGGCGGCTGATTGAGCGCGGCCACGCCTACGTGGCGGATAATGGCGACGTGATGTTCGCAGTGCCGTCCGATCCGAATTATGGCCTGCTGTCGCGCCAGGATCTGGAGCAGCTACAGGCCGGCGCGCGCGTGGAAGTCGCAGAAGCCAAGCGTAACCCGATGGATTTTGTGCTGTGGAAAATGTCCAGGCCGGGCGAGCCGAGCTGGCCGTCGCCGTGGGGAGAAGGGCGCCCAGGCTGGCATATAGAGTGCTCGGCGATGAATTGCAAACAGCTTGGCAGCCACTTTGATATCCACGGCGGTGGTTCCGATCTGATGTTCCCGCATCATGAAAACGAGCTTGCACAGTCTACCTGCGCCCACGACGGAGAATATGTCAATTACTGGATGCATTCGGGCATGGTGATGGTCGATCGTGAGAAAATGTCAAAATCATTGGGCAATTTCTTTACCGTGCGTGATGTGCTCCAGCATTATGATGCTGAAACTATTCGTTATTTTCTGATGTCCGGCCACTATCGCAGCCAGCTTAATTACAGCGAAGAAAACTTAAAGCAGGCGCGTGCTTCGCTGGAGCGGTTGTACACTGCGCTGCGCGGTACCGACGCCGGCGCACAGCCTGCGGGCGGCGAGGCGTTTGAAGCTCGCTTCAAAGAGGCAATGGACGATGATTTCAATACGCCGGAGGCCTTTTCAGTCCTGTTTGATATGGCCCGTGAAGTTAATCGCCTTAAGTCTGAAAATTCGGCGGCGGCGGATGCTATGGCGGCGCATATGCGTAAACTTTCCGGCATTCTGGGGCTGCTGGAGCAGGCGCCAGAACAGTTCCTGCAAAGCGGCGCGCAGGCGGATAACGGCGAAGCGGCGGAAATAGAATCGCTTATCAAACAGCGTAACGACGCGCGGCAGTCTAAAAACTGGGCGGCCGCCGATGCCGCGCGCGACAGGCTTAATGACATGGGCATTATTCTGGAAGATGGTCCACAGGGGACCACCTGGCGGCGAAAATAACAATAAAATTTAAAAGGGCCAGACGAGAGCGCATGTCAGCCAGATAAGATTTGGTTGAGCGCTCCTGGGGTTGTGTAAGAATCCGGAAATGTTTACCCGTTTTCGGATTTTTTATGCACGCTGGACAGACGGGCTTCGTTTACGTAACCCATCGAAGCGGTATGGCTCTGATGACTGTAATTGTGTTCACTTGCGCACGCCAGCGTCACCGGGAAACGATGCCGCCTTTTCGCGTGTAGTGAAAAGAGGTTCGCATAAATACGTTAAAGCCAGTCCGTTTATTATCTGACTGGCTTTATTTGGCTCTAACTGGCTTTTTTTAGCAAACAGTATGCCCCGCGCTTTCTGCCTTATTTCAACCTGAAATTTTCTAAAATAAATATTGGTTCCCTTGCGTAATAAAAAATGTCTGGTGACTTTTTTTTACATTGTGCGATAGTATTTAGGAATACAGGAGATAGTTATTTACAACCAAATACTGTAAGGACGCCAAAATGAAAAGGATATCCACCCTCTGTTTATTCTTCGGCTGCCTGATGCTGGGGTTTGCATTCTGGCAGGCGTGGTCGGAAAAACAGTTTGAGGATAATGCCTTGCGTACAACGGGAAAGGTGATTGATTTGGGCCTTGATCGCAGCGAAGGGCGACGCATCTGGTATCCCGTAGTGAGTTTTCACGACCAGTATGGCAGGCAACAGGAATTCACTTCGTCTATTGGCAGCTCGGGTTACCGTAGCATGCTGGGGCAAAATATTGAGGTGCTGTACCTGGCGCAAGAGCCGCAGAACGCCCGGATTCGAGGCTATGAAGGGCAGTATATTAGCTCACTGGTAGCGGGTATTCTGGGCGTCGGTTTGGCGCTGACTGGCGCGTTGCCGATGCTGTTGCTGCATAACCGCCAGAGCCGGATAGAGCGGCTGCTGCATGAGGGGTGGCCCGTTGAGGCAACGATACTGGGCGCGGTTATCAATGCCTCACTGGCGGTTAACGGCCAGCCGCCGTGGCGTATTGTTTGCCAGTTTGTTGATAAAAACACGCGCAAAACTTACTTGTTTCACAGCCAGAATATTTATTTCGACCCTTCGCCGTGGATCAAAAATCGTAAGCAGACCGTTGTTTATATCGACAGGAATAACGTAAAACAATACCTTGTGGATATTTCCTGGCTACCAGATTCTATTCTGAAAGAAAAGAACGAACCTCTGCTGCCGGAAATGCAGGACGGATTAATCAAATAATTCCCGAATGATCTTATATTTCCGCATTAACGTTAGCGTAACGTTTAAATTGAAATACAAGTTGCATTAGCGTGCAGGCTGAATAGTAGCGACTGAAGGCAGAATATATATTTGGTCGTGATGCGTTTAAACGTTAACTCCGTTTTGTGTTGAGAGGCGGCATAACGCGCGCCTGAAAGTATGTGGCCTGTTGTATAAAACAATATTTGGCCTTTTTGCGGTTATTAGCCGAAAACCAACGCGTTGTTATTTCTGGTTTAGCTTATGGGCCTTCCCGGGCCGAAGCCGTCCGGCCCGGGGAGGCGTCAATGGGGTGTTTTAAGAGGGGGCCATCGTTCAGGCCGTGACGGTCACGCTGCGGCCTGAAAATGTTACGGTCTGACCCGCAAAAATTTTGCAACGTTTGCGGGTTTCGATAGCGCCGTCAACGCTGACTTGCCCCTGCGCAATCACAATTTTCGCCTGTGCGCCGCTTTCGCTCCAGCCTTCCAGCTTCAGCAGATCGCACAATTCTACGTGCGGGTGTTTACCTAAAGAAAAGGTTGCCATCTTATGCGTTCTCCACGTCGTGATATTCTTCGCACGCCTGGAGCGTGTTTTGTATCAGGGTCGCAACGGTCATCGGCCCCACGCCGCCTGGTACGGGCGTGATGTACGATGCGCGCGCGGCGGCGTCATGCGCCACATCGCCGACTACTTTGCCGTTCTCAAGGCGGTTTATGCCGACGTCAATCACAATTGCCCCTTCCTTTATCCATTCGCCGGGAATGAATCCGGGCTTACCAACGGCGACCACGACCAGGTCGGCGTTTTCAACATGGTGGCGCAGGTTTTTAGTGAAGCGATGCGTGACTGTGGTGGTGCAGCCCGCCAGCAGCAGCTCCATGCTCATCGGGCGGCCCACAATATTGGATGCGCCGACAACAACGGCATTAAGGCCGTAGGTGTCGATGTTGTAGCGCTCCAGCAGCGTTACAATGCCGCGCGGCGTGCAGGGACGCAGTCGCGGTGAGCGTTGGCAAAGGCGACCAACATTATAAGGATGGAACCCGTCTACATCTTTATCCGGCGCGATGCGTTCCAGAACTTTTACATTATCGATGCCCGCAGGCAGGGGGAGCTGGACGAGAATACCATCGATGGCGTCATCGGCATTAAGGTTATCAATAAGTTCCAGCAATTGCGCTTCAGAGGTGGTTTCCGGTAGATCATAGGAGCGGGAAATGAATCCCACCTCCTCACAGGCGCGGCGTTTGCTGCCAACGTAAATCTGCGACGCTGGGTTGTCGCCCACCAGCACTACCGCAAGGCCGGGAGCGCGTTTTCCGACGGCCAGGCGGGCTTTTACTTTTTCCGCCACTTCAAGGCGTACCTGCTGCGCAATCGTTTTACCATCAATAATGTTTGCTGCCATTGGAAGAAAATTCCATTGTTACCAGTAAGAAGGGGATAACGCATATTCTGGCAGAAGCGCGCGATACTGTCAGTTCCCGATTGCGTTTTGTCCTGGCGTGAATCAACGCGGCAATAGTAAAACCAATGAACCGGGATAAAGAGTGTTTATTTACCGAGCAGTTACCCGGTAAGGTCATTGACTCCCGGAACGTTGAACGTATAATTCAGCCACTTCGCGTACTGAAGTTCCTTTCACAGCGCGCCCTTAGCTCAGTTGGATAGAGCAACGGCCTTCTAAGCCGTGGGTCACAGGTTCGAATCCTGTAGGGCGTACCAGTTCAGAGTCAAGAGACGTCAACCGACGTCTTTTTTTATGCCTGAAATTCAGTGAGTTGGCTGGTTTTAATGCGTCGAAATTCTCTCAGCGTCTACCTGCATCTACCCACATCAAGTAGTATCTGTTGGTATATGTGATGGTACATCCCCGTTCAATAAAATCTTGTACCAACAGCCAGCAACGGAGGGTCTTAAGTGGCGTTAACCGATGTGAAGGTAAGAAATGCAAAGCCTACGGACAAGCCTTATAAGCTTACCGATGGCGAGGGGATGCATTTAATGGTTCATCCCAATGGATCTAAATACTGGCGTTTACAGTACCGCTTTGACGGTAAGCAAAAGATGTTGGCGTTAGGCATCTACCCTGAGATTTCGTTATCTGAAGCCAGGCAGCGAAGAGATGAAGCTAAGCGGCAAGTCGCCAATGCTATCGATCCCAGCGAACAGAAAAAGGCTGAGAAACAAGCTCGCAAAGCGACAGTGGAAAATACCTTCAAAGCGATTGCTCTGGAATGGCATGAGTACAAACGGCCTAACTGGTCAAAGGGTTACGCTGAAGACATTATGGAAGCGTTTGAAAACGATATCTTTCCGGATATCGGTAAGCGTCCAATTGCAGAGATAAAGCCGCTTGAGATCCTTAGTTCACTACGTAAACTCGAACAACGTGGTGTCCTTGATAAGCTGCGCAAAATCCGTCAGGCCTGCAACCAGGTATTTCGTTACGCCATTGTCACAGGTCGGGCTGAAACTAACCCAGCTTCAGAGCTAGCAAGCGCATTAACTCCGCCAAAATCCACCCATTATCCTCATCTATTAGCGGATGAGCTTCCTGCTTTCTTACAGGCTCTTGCTGCTTATTCCGGTAGCCCAATAACCCGGCTGGCAACAAAGATTCTGATGCTAACTGGCGTTCGAACCATTGAACTCCGCATGGCTGAGTGGAAAGAATTTGATTTCGACAAGCGGGTTTGGGAAGTGCCGATAGAAAGGATGAAGATGCGCCGCCCTCATCTGGTGCCATTATCTGATCAAGTTGTGGCAGCACTACGGGAGATCCAGGCAGTGACGGGCCGTTATAACCTGGTATTTCCTGGGCGGAACGACATTACCAAGCCAATGAGCGAAGCAAGTATCAATCAGGTACTGAAAAGGATTGGGTATCATGGGAAGGCTACGGGGCACGGCTTTAGGCACACGATGAGTACAATCCTGCACGAACAGGGCTATAACACGGCGTGGATCGAACTACAGCTTGCTATTAGACGTCAACTAGTTTTGCCGACTGGCGCCAAC